>NZ_JBIRUY010000009.1:22072-218820 GCF_044335305.1 Streptomyces sp. NPDC020490
CCGGCGCGTCATCCACTCCCCCCCCCCCCCCCCCGCCGCCCGCCGCGGCGCGCCCCCCCCCCCCCCCCCCCCCCCCCCCCCCCCCCCCCCCCCCGGCCCGGTCCGGCTCGGTGAACTGGCCGACGCCGACTGGATATCCGGCAGCTCCCGCCCCGAGGGCACGCTGCTGGACACGGCGTTGCGCCAGGGCTTCCGTCCCCGCGTCGCCCACGTCGTCGCCGAGTGGACCGCCAAGCAGGGCTACGTCGCCGCCGACCTGGGCGTCGCCCTGGTCCCCGCCCTGGCCGCCGCGTCCGTACGCCCGGACGTCACGCTGCTGCGGGTGCTCGACGAGGACGCCCCCGCCCGCGCGGTCTACGCCGCCACGGTCCGCGGCCGGCCACCGTCCCCGGCCGTCGTCGCCTTCCGCACGGCACTGCGGGATGCGGCGACCCGCGTCCCCGCCTAGGTACGCGTGCTCATGCGTCCTCCCGCCGCGCCGGTCACCCTGTCGTCATGAGGCGGAGTTGGAGGAACACGATCGCGATCCTCGCGCTGCTGCCCCTCGACGCCCTCGCCGTGGGCTACGGCTGGCTGGCGGCCGGGATGACCGCCTGGGCGGCGGGCCAGGACGGGCGGCCCTACCGTCCCCCGCCGGCCGAACTGGGCGGCGCGTGCGCCGTGGTGGCGGCCGCCGGAGCGCTGCTGTGGTGGACCGGCCTGCGCGGCGCCGCCGCGTTCCAGGCGATCCCGCTGCTCGCGCTCGTCACACTCGTGCTGCCCCGGTGACGCGGCGGCACCGCGGCGTGCGGCGCGCCGGCCTCAGGAGGTGAGCCGCTTGGGTTCGGGGGTGTCGTCCTCGCGTTCCTCGTCGGTCTCCTCGCCGAGGAGGTCGCGGGCCAGCAGGGTCGCGCCGGCGACCGCGCCCGGCATCAGGAAGACCGCGACGAAGGGGACCAGGAAGGACAGGCCGAGGGGCGTGCCGAAGCCCCAGACCAGGGTTTTGCGGGCGCGGAGGAGGGTGAGGCGCTCGCGGAGTTCGACGCCGCGGCGCTGGAGGGCCACGGCGGTCAGTTCCTCGGTGAGGAAGAAGCCGGTGACCATGAAACCGAGCACCGGGACGACCGTCTGACCGACGAACGGGATGAAGCCGAGCCCGAACAGCAGGATCCCCCACAGCGCGGCCCGGACCACGATCCGCAGGCTGTCGCGGGCGGAGATCCACAGCTCCCGCCACAACGGCAGGCCCGACTCCGGCGCGCTGCCGTCCGGGGAGACGTCGCGGTCTACCCTCTCGGAGAGGCTCTCGTAGAAGGGCTGGCCGACCAGGAGCGTGACCGCGGTGAAGGTGACGACGGCGAGCAGCAGGGCGAGGGCGAACAGCACGGCGGTGAGGAAGCCGCGGAACAGGCCGGCCCAGGGGCTGTCCCAGTCGTCGGCGAACGGCGTCGCCCACGCCACCAGGTCGTCGCCCCACATCGCGAGCGCGACGAGCGCCGCCGCGTACAGGACGAGGGTGATCAGGCCGGGCAGCAGCCCGAACCCGTACTGCCTGCCGTTTTGGGCCACCCACCGCTGGCCCTTCAGCAGGTACCCGAACCCCACCCCGAGATCACGCATGGGGGGAACATTACCGGCCCCGTGAGCGGCACCGTCCGGTGACGTGGTTGAGTCGAACGGGTACGTCTCCCCGTACCGATCTCAGCAGGCCGCAGCGGTTGAGGTGAGGAGAGCGGGATGACTCAGGAGATCCACGGCACCGTCGCCGACGGCTTCGAGGCCGTGCGCGAGGAGTTCGCCGCGTTCGTCGCGGAGGAACGGCCGGACTACGAGGGCCAGTTGTGCGCGTACGTGCACGGCCGCAAGGTCGTCGACCTGTGGGCGGGCGGCGACGCCGGCTCCCTGTACGGCGTGTACTCGTCCACGAAGGGCGCCGCGCATCTCGTGGTGGCGCTGCTCGTGCAGGAGGGGACGCTGGAACTGGACCGCAAGGTGACCTACTACTGGCCGGAGTTCGCGGCCGAGGGCAAGGCGGGCGTGACGCTGCGCGAGCTGATCGCGCACCGGGCGGGCGTGGTCGGCACCGACACCGGGTTCACCCTCGCCGAGCTGGCCGACGACCGCCAGCTGGCCGAACGGCTCGCCGACCAGCGGCCGTTCTGGCGGCCGGGCACCGCCTTCGGCTACCACGCGCTGGTCATCGGAGCGCTCACCGGCGAGGTCGTGCGCCGCGCGACCGGCCGTACCCTCCAGGAGGTCTACGAGGAGCGGATCCGCGCCCCCTACGGGCTGGACTTCTTCCTCGGCCTGCCCGCCGCGCACGAGCCCCGCTTCCGTACCGCGCAGCCGATGGCCCCCACCCCCGAACAGCGGGCGCTGCTCGACTCGCTGCCCTCCGGCCCGCACACGCTCGCCGCCATCGCCTTCAACCAGCACGCCCCCGAACCCACCGACCTGGCGACCCTGCCCAACGACCCGGGCGTGCGCGCCAGGGGACCGGCCTCGGTGGGCGGGGTGGCCTCCGCGCGCGGGCTCGCCGCGCTGTACGCGGCGGCGATCAGCGAGGTGGACGAGAAGGCACCGCTGCTGAAGCCGGACACGGTGGCAGAGCTCGGCCAGTTCCACTCCGTGGGCCACGACCTGGTGGCCCGCTCGCACAGGTCGTTCGGCCTGGGCTTCCAGACGACGGCGGACGTCTGGCACCCGTTCCTGGGCGCCGGGACGATCGGCCACAGCGGCGCGGGCGGCTGCCAGGCGTTCGCGGACCCCCGCAGCGGCCTGGCCTACGGTTACACCCGCCGCCGTTACGCCTTCCCGGGCGGAGCGGCCCCGGAGAACGACCGGCTGGCCCGGGCGGTGCACACCGCGGCCCTGGCCCGCTGACGGCCCCGCGGGAACCGCCCGACGACGGATCAAGGTGCTGTTCGCGGTCCTCCGCGACGGCACCTTCTGCCGTAGGGCCGGGACGGAGGCGGCCTGTGGCACAGAGCGAGGAGTCCGGACGGCAGAGGCGTCGCCGCCATCGGGGCCACGATCACGCGGTGCTCTTTCCAGTCGATTGCAAGCGGTTCTGCAGAGCGAACGGCAACGATCGGTGATGGCTTGGGCCTGGCCGCGGTCGGTTCCAGTCCCGAGACGCCTCACGAGAAAGAGTTCCATGAACGCACAGCAGGTCGAGTTCCTCGGGGTCTGCGGGCACCTCATGTCCGTCCCGGCTTCCCTGAGCGGCACCGATGTCCAATGCCAGTCCTGTCACCAGGTGACGCGCGCACCCATGCCGTTCGTGCCCGGCAGGCCGCCGGCGGCACGCTCGGGGAGCACGGTGGCCCTGACCGCGCTGTACATCGTCTCCCTGCTCGTCGGCCTCGGCGCGGCGGCGGTCATCTACGTGGTCAAGTTCAACGATCTGTCGGAAGACCAGCTCGTGGGATTTACGCCGCTGTGGTTCTTCCCCATCGTCTTCGGCCTGTACGGCTTCGTCTCGCAGCGCCTCCTCCGCGCCCTCGCGGAGGGCCGGGCCGGCACGCTGAGCGAGGCCGCCCGGCTGTACATGCGTCTCGGCGGCCTCTTCGCGGTCCTGACCATGTTCCCGTTCCTGGTGCTGAAGTTGCGCAGCTCTCTGCTGGTCTCCCTCGCGGCCGCGCTGTTCTGGGCCGGGCTGCTGTGGTTCTTCTTCGCGGCGGTCTTCCCGGAGCTGTGACGCCAGGACGAGGAAACCGACGGTTTTCGGTAACGGCCGCGAGCCCCCAGGTCCCGGACCTGGGGGCTCGCGCGCCGGCTTCCGGCGCGATCCGTTCGGGGAGGCCGCGCCTGCGAGCCGTCGCTACAGCTTGACGATCATCTTTCCGGTGTTGTCGCCGCGCAGGACCCCGAGGAACGCCTCCAGGTTGTTCTCGATGCCCTCGACCACGGTCTCGCGGTACTTGAGCGCGCCGGAGGCGACCCAGGGGCCGACCTCCTGGACGAACTGCGGCTGGAGGTCGTAGTGGTCGCCGACGAGGAAGCCCTCGATGCGGCCGCGGGTCTGGATCAGGCGGGCGAGGTTCTTCGGGCCGGGCGCGGGCTCGGTGTTGTTGTAGACGGAGATCATGCCGCAGACGGCGATCCGGCCCCCGTGGTTGAGCGACCCGATGGCGGCCTCGAGGTGGTCGCCGCCGACGTTGTCGAAGTAGACGTCGACGCCGTCGGGGGCGGCGGCCCGCAGCTGCTCGCCGACCGGGCCGTTCTTGTAGTTGAACGCGGCGTCGAAGCCGTACTCCTCGACGAGCAGCTTGACCTTCTCGTCGGAGCCGGCGGACCCGATGACCCGCGAGGCGCCCTTGAGCCTGGCGATCTGGCCGACCTGGCTGCCGACGGCACCCGCGGCGCCCGACACGAAGACGGAGTCGCCCTCCTTGAAGGCGGCGGTGCGCAGCAGGCCGGCGTAGGCGGTGAGGCCGGTCATGCCGAGGACGCCGAGGTAGGCCGAGAGGGGCGCGGCGTCCGCGTCGACCTTGACGGCGTTCTTGGCGTCCAGCGTGGCGTACTCGCGCCAGCCGAGGAAGTGCAGGACGTGATCGCCGACGGCGATGCCCTCGGCCTCGGAGGCGACGACCTCGCCCACCGCTCCGCCCTGCATGGCCTTGCCGAGCTCGAAGGGGGCGACGTAGGACTTGGCGGCGCTCATCCGGCCGCGCATGTAGGGGTCGACCGAGAGGTACTTGTTGCGGACGAGCACCTGCCCCTCGCGCGGCTGCCGGACCTCCGCCTCGACCAGGGCGAAGTCCTCGGGCTTCGGCCAGCCGACGGGCCGGCTGAGCAGGTGCCATTCGCGGTTGATCATGAGGGAAGCCCTTCCGATTTATTTCAGTAGCTGAAACAAAGATGCTCCTGAATATTTCACGTTGTCAAGCAAAGGGGTACCCTGAAGCATGCCCACCTCACCCGAGACCCGCCGTCCCGACCCGGTGACCCTGGAGGTCGTCGAGCTGATCGGGGACGTGGTGGCCCGCTTCTACGCGGACTACGAGGAGGCGGCGGGCGAGCACGCGCTGACCGGCGCCCAGGCGCGGCTGCTGAGCCTGCTGTCCCTGGAACCGCTGGCGATGCGGAAGCTGGCGCGCAGACTGAAGTGCGAGCCGTCGAACGTCACGGGGATCGTGGACCGGCTGGAGGCCCGCGGCCTGGTGGAGCGCCGCCCCGACCCGGCGGACCGCCGGGTGAAGCTGGCGGCGGCCACGGACGAGGGTCTCCGGGTCGCCCGCGAGCTGCGCGAGGGCCTGCGGTTCGCACGCGAACCGCTGTCGGGCCTGTCGGACGAGGAGCGGCTGGCTTTGCGGGGTTTGCTGCGGCGGATGCTGGACTCCGGCCGCTAGGCCCTGCCCCCTGCCGTTGGGATCACCCCGGCGCCGTGGGTCCCGGCAGGACCTAGGTGCACCACCACAGGAACCGGTCGCACGTCTTCGTCGGCGACGGCTGCGGGTCCGGGCCGGGGTCCGGCGACGACGGCGTCGGATCGGCGGAGGGGGCCCGGGTGGAGGCCGGGGCGGTCGCCGTGGGGTCCGGCGCGGAGGGGTCCGGGGTCGCCCCCGTGGCGGCGGAGGACGTGTCCGCGCCCGGTGTCGCCTCGCCGTCCTGCCCCTTGCCGCCCTTGTCGCCCTTGGCGTCCTCGGCGGACTTCGAGGCCGACGGGGAGGCGGAGGCGCCCGGCGCGGCGGAGCCGGCCGCCGTGCCCGGCGCGGTGCCGTCCAGGGGCCGGGCCGTCCCACCGGCCGCCGCGGAAGTGCCGCCCTCGGCGGACGCGTCCTTCGCGGCCGGATCCGGGGTGGAGAAGGGCGCGTCCATGCCCAGCTCGGCGAGGCTCAGCCCGCCGGCCGCCAGGACGAAGCCCGCCGCGATCAGCGCGGTCCGGCGCCGGCGCCGGCGGTGCGCCGCGGCTTTGCGGTCGCGGCGGCTCCCGGCGCCCGCCCCGGCCTCGCCCGCCCCGGCCTCGCCCGCCTCGGTGGTCCGGCCGCCGCGCCCGCGCCCGCCACGGCCGTGCTGCCGCGCACGCCGCGCCGCCCGGCCGGCCGGAACGCCGTCACCGACGCCGACACCGACACCCCGGTCGCCCCGGTCGCCGTAGGCGCCCACGTACGTGCCGGCGTACGCCCCCTCGTCCGTGCCGTCGCCCTCGTCCCCGTAGCCGTCGTAGGCGGCCGTCGGCCCGCCGTCGTACCCGGAGACGCCGGACCCGGACCCATGCCCGGACCCGGACCCATGCCCGGACCCGAACCCGTACCCGGGCCCGGACACGCCGCCCCGCTCCGCGTGCGCGCGGAGTTCTTCGACGGGAGCGCCGCACCCCGGGCAGGCGAGCGCGCCGTTGAGGTGCCGTCGGCACGGGTGGCAGTAGTCCATGACGCGGGAAGACTAAGTTCCTCCCGGGTAGCTTTCCCAGTCGCCGCTGTGAAAATTGTGTGCCGAACCGGCCGTTCCGTTACGCCGGGCCGGGAGCGTATGCCGGGCAAGTCCCGCGATCCCGCCGAAACCGGCTCCGGAATCCGTGTCGAATGCGGCGTCGAAACCGTTATGCGTTCGACCCATTGACACTCCCCGCACCCCGTCCTTACTGTCACGCCAGCATTTCGAACGTGTGACGAAATTTCGAACACACCGCATCCAGTCAATGAGACAAACGACGCAGCAAGGGGCAACTGCCGTGCGTATCACCGGAATCAGCACCCACGTGGTCGGGACGCCGTGGCGCAACCTGACCTACGTCCAGGTGCACACCGACGAAGGGATCACGGGAGTCGGCGAGACCCGGATGCTGGGCCACACCGACGCACTGATCGGCTATCTGCGGGAGGCGGAGGCCAATCACATTCTGGGCTCCGACCCGTTCGCGGTGGAAGACCTCGTGCGCCGCATGAAGTACGGCGACTACGGCCGGGCCGGTGAGATCGTGATGTCGGGCATCGCGGTCGTCGAGATGGCCTGCTGGGACATCAAGGGCAAGGCGCTCGGGGTGCCCGTCTGGCAGTTGCTGGGCGGGAAGGTGACGGACAAGGTCAAGGCGTACGCCAACGGCTGGTACACGACCGAGCGGACCCCGGAGGCGTACCACAAGGCGGCCCAGGGCGTGATGGAGCGCGGGTACCGGGCACTCAAGATCGACCCCTTCGGCACCGGGCACTTCGAGCTCGACCACCAGCAGACCCTGTACGCCGTCTCCCTCATCGAGGCCGTCCGCGACGCCATCGGGCCCGAGGCGGAGCTGATGCTGGAGATGCACGGCCGCTTCTCCCCCGCCACCGCCGTGCGCCTGGCCAAGGAATTGGCGCCCTTCAACCCCGCCTGGCTGGAGGAGCCGTGCCCGCCGGAGAACCTCAAGGCGCTGGAGAAGGTCGCCGCGAAGGTCGACATCCCCGTCGCCACGGGTGAGCGCATCCACGACCGCATCGAGTTCCGCGAGCTGTTCGACAGCCAGGCCGTCGACATCATCCAGCCCGACGTCGGCCACATCGGCGGCATCTGGGAGACCCGGAAGCTCGCGGCGACCGCCGAGACGCACTACATGCTGGTCGCCCCGCACAACGTGGGCGGATCCGTGCTGACCGCCGCCTCCCTGCAGGTCGGCTTCACCTCCCCCAACTTCAAGATCCTGGAGCACTTCAACGACTTCGCGGACGCGGAGATCAAGAAGGTGGTCAAGGGCGCCCCGCAGGTGGACCCGGAGGACGGCTGCTTCCACCTCTCCGACGCGCCCGGCCTCGGCGTCGAGCTGGACGTCGACGCGGCGGCCGAGTTCCCGCAGCAGCAGGCCCGCTTCGACCTGTGGGCCGAGGGCTGGGAGCAGCGCAAGCCCAAGGGCTCCAAGTGAGCACCGCGGTCGTCGTCGAGGCGCCGGGCGAGCACCGGCTGACCGCGCAGGAGCCGCGGCAGCCGGAGCCCGGCGAGGCGCTGGTGCGCGTCCACGCGGTCGGCATCTGCGGCAGTGACCGCGAGGTGTACCAGGGCAACCGGCCGGAAGGGTACGTCCGTTACCCGCTCACGCCCGGCCACGAGTGGTCCGGGACCGTGCGGGCGGTCGGCGCCGGCGTCCCCGAGGCGCTGGTCGGCCGGAAGGTCGTCGGCGAGGGCTTCCGCAACTGCCAGGTGTGCGACCGCTGCCACGCGGGCGAGACCACCCTGTGCACGGCCGGGTACGAGGAGACCGGGTTCACCCAGCCGGGGGCCATGGCCACCACGCTCACCCTGCCCGCCCGCCTGCTGCACCTCCTGCCGGACGACGCCGACCTGACGGCGGCCGCCCTGCTGGAGCCCGCCGCCTGCATCGCGGCCGCCGCGATCAAGGCGAACGCGCTGCCGGGCGAGCGGGTCGCGGTGGTCGGCACCGGCACCCTCGGGATGTTCGCCGTGCAGTTCCTGAAGGCGAACTCGCCGGCCGAGCTGCTGGTGGTCGGCACCCGGCCCGACCGGGCCGAGCTGTCGCGGCGGTTCGGGGCCACCGGCTTCCGCACCCGCGACCAGGACCTGCCCGACGACTTCGACGTCGTCGTGGAGACCGCCGGGTCGGCGTCCGCGGCACGCACCGCCGCCGGTCTGCTCCGGCGCGGCGGCCGTCTGGTGCTGACGGGCATCCCGGCGCCGGGCGCCGACGGGCTGGACCCGACGGACCTGGTGGTACGGCAGCTGGAGGTGTCGACCGTCTTCGGCGCGCCGCCGGACGCCTGGGCGCACGCGGTGCGGGTGTTCGGGGCCGGGCTGCTCGATCCGCTGCCGCTGGTCACCCACGAGCTGCCGCTGGAGCGGTTCCCGGAGGCCATCGAGCTGGTCGGGTCCGGCGATCCGAAGGTCGGCAAGGTACTGCTCCGCCCCTAGCCGTACGCCGGTACGGGGGCGACCTGACGGCCCCCGTACCGGCGTACACCTGGCCCTTTCCGTACCCGGTCGTGACCCCTGCGTACCCAGAGCCGCGAACTTCGTCCGAAATACCGAACACTAAGGACAGCTTGTGACCACCGACGCTTCCGCCACGGCAGCCCGCAGGCCGGGTGAGCCGGCGCTCACCGCCCTCGGCCTGGGCGCGCCCGCCCTCGACCCCGCCGACGCCTCACCGCACACCTTCCCCGGCGGCGGCCGCTGGCGCACCGAGATCCCCTCCTGCGAGGGCCCGGAGGCGCTGGCCGTCGTACTGAAGGAGGCCTCGCGCCTCGACGTGCCGATCCACCGGATCAGCCAGGGCAGCGGCGTGTGGATGCTGACCGACGCCGAGATCACCGAGATGGTCGAGGCCACCGGCGAACGGGACATCGAGCTGTGCCTGTTCACCGGCCCGCGCGGCACCTGGGACATCGGCGGCTCCGTGCGCTCCGACTCGCGGGGGGCCGGACTGCGCGCACGGGGACACGACGCCGTCGCCGGCTGCGTCGAGGACGCCGTACGGGCGACGGAGCTGGGCGTCAAGTGCCTGCTCGTCGCCGACGAGGGCGTGCTGTGGACGCTGCACCGGGCGCGCGCCGCCGGGGTCATCCCGGCGGACACCACCCTGAAGGTCTCCGCGCTCATCGGGCCGGTCAACCCGGCCAGTTACGCGGTCTACGAGCGGCTGGGCGCCGACTCCCTGAACGTGCCCAGCGACCTGACGCTCGATCACCTCACCGAGATCCGGCGGGCCTCCGCCGCCCCGATGGACATGTACATCGAGGCCCCCGACGACCTCGGCGGCTACATCCGGATGTACGAGGTCGCCGAGCTGATCCGGCGCGGCGCACCGCTCTACCTGAAGTTCGGCCTGTCCAGATCGCCCGGCATCTACCCCTACGGCACCCACCTGAGGGATCTGACGCTGGACACCGCCCGGGAGCGGGTGCGGCGCGGCCGGCTCGCTCTCGACCTGCTCGCCCGGCACGGCGCGGACGGCGACATGGCGCCGCTCGGCTCCCGGCTGCCCGGCCCGCTGAACCGCTTCCCCACCGAAGCCTGACCCCTCTCAACGACGAGAAGAACAAGGACTGATCGCCATGCGTACTCGCAGAGCCGCACTCGCCGCCATAGCCGGAGCCGCCTCGCTCGCCCTCACCCTGACCGCCTGCGGGCAGAACAGCGAGGGCGGCAGCAAGGAGGACAAGGGCAGCGCCAAGGGCGGCACCATCGGCATCGCGATGCCCACCAAGTCCTCCGAGCGCTGGATCTCGGACGGCAAGAACGTCGTCAAGGACCTCGAGGCCAAGGGCTACAAGACCAAGCTGGTCTACGGCGAGGACGACCCCGACCAGCAGGTGTCGCAGATCGAGAACCTGATCACGCAGGGCGTGAAGGGCCTGATCATCGCGGCCATCGACAACAAGTCGCTGAACAACGTGCTGCAGCAGGCCGCGGACGCCAAGATCCCGGTGATCTCCTACGACCGGCTGATCCTCGGCACGAAGAACGTCGACTACTACGCCTCCTTCGACAACACCAAGGTCGGCGAGCTGCAGGCCAACTTCATCGTCGACAAGCTCGGCCTGAAGGACGGCAAGGGCCCGTTCAACATCGAGCTGTTCGCCGGCTCCAACGACGACAACAACACCAAGTACTTCTTCAACGGCGCGATGAGCGTGCTCCAGCCGTACATCGACAAGAAGAAGCTGGTCGTCAAGTCCGGCCAGACCCAGCTCACCCAGGTCACCACCCTGCGCTGGGACGGCACCACCGCCCAGAAGCGCATGGAGGACATCCTCACGTCCTCGTACAAGTCCGGCCGGGTCGACGCGGTGCTCTCGCCCTACGACGGCATCTCCATCGGCATCCTGTCCGCGCTGAAGTCGGACGGCTACGGCTCCAAGAGCAAGCCGCTGCCGGTCATCACCGGCCAGGACGCGGAGCTGGCCTCGGTGAAGTCGATCATCGCCGGGGAGCAGACGCAGACCGTCTACAAGGACCTCCGCAAGCTCGCCGAGGTCGCCGCGACCATGGTCGACGACGTGCTCAACGGCAAGAAGCCCGAGGTCAACGACACCAAGACGTACAGCAACGGCGTCAAGACCGTCCCCGCCTACCTGCTGCAGCCGGTGAGCGTCGACAAGAGCAACTACACCAAGGAGCTCGTCGACACCGGCTACTACACGGCGGACGAGCTCAAGTAGCCCCTCGTCGTCGGAGGCCGGCCCTTCCTGAGGCCATTCCCACGGCCCCTCCTCCGGCCGCTCCTCCGGCCGCTCCTCCGGCCATTCCTACGGCCATTCCTACGGACCGAAAGGGCACGACCATGGCGGGACCCGTCCTGGAAATGCGCTCGATCGTCAAGACCTTTCCCGGTGTGAAGGCGCTGTCGGACGTCACTCTGACGGTCCGTCAGGGCGAGGTCCATGCCATCTGCGGTGAGAACGGCGCCGGGAAGTCCACCTTGATGAAGGTGCTCTCCGGCGTCCATCCGCACGGCAGTTACGAGGGCGAGATCCTCTTCGAGGGAGAGATCTGCGAGTTCAAGGACATCCGGGCGAGCGAGCACCGGGGCATCGTGATCATCCACCAGGAGCTGGCGCTGGTGCCGTTCCTGTCGATCGCGGAGAACATCTTCCTCGGCAACGAACACGCCTCCGCGGGGTTCATCAACTGGAACGAGACGCTCAGGCACGCCACCGAGGTGCTGCGCCGGGTCGGCCTGACCGACCACCCGGAGACCCGGATCGCCGACATCGGCGTGGGCAAGCAGCAGTTGGTGGAGATCGCCAAGGCGCTGTCGAAGAAGGTGAAGCTGCTCATCCTCGACGAGCCGACCGCGGCTCTGAACGACGAGGACAGCGGCAAACTCCTCGATCTCATCCTGGAGTTGAAGAAGCAGGGCATCACCTCGATCATCATCTCCCACAAGCTGAACGAGATCCGGCGGGTCGCCGACTCGGTGACGATCCTGCGCGACGGCCGGTCCATCGAGACCCTCGACGTCAACGCGCCGGAGACCACCGAGGACCGCATCATCTCCGGCATGGTCGGCCGCGACCTCGACCACCGCTTCCCCGAGCGCACGCCGCACCAGGCCGAGGTGGGTGCCGCCCCGGCGCTGGAGATCCGCAACTGGACCGTGCTGCACCCCATCGACCAGCACCGCAGGGTCGTCGACGACGTGTCGATCACCGTGCGGCGCGGGGAGATCGTCGGCATCGCGGGCCTGATGGGCGCCGGCCGCACCGAACTGGCGATGAGCGTCTTCGGGCGCGCCTACGGCCGGTACGCGGGCGGCACGGTCCTCAAGGACGGCCGTGAGATCCGTACGAAGACCGTCTCGGAGGCGGTCGGGCACGGCATCGCGTACGTCACCGAGGACCGCAAGCACTACGGCCTGAACCTCATCGACACCATCAACCGGAACATCTCGCTGACCGCCCTGGGCAAGGTGGCCCGGCGCGGGGTGGTCGACGAGCACGAGGAGCGGCAGGTCGCCGAGCGCTTCCGCAAGTCGATGAACATCAAGGCGCCGACCGTGTTCGAGCCGGTGGGCAAGCTGTCCGGCGGCAACCAGCAGAAGGTCGTCCTCAGCAAGTGGATCTTCGCGGGTCCGGACGTGCTGATCCTGGACGAGCCCACCCGCGGCATCGACGTGGGCGCCAAGTACGAGATCTACACGGTCATCGACCAGCTGGCGGCCGAGGGCAAGGCGGTCGTCTTCATCTCCTCCGAGCTGCCGGAGCTGCTCGGCATGTGCGACCGCATCTACACCATGGCCGCCGGACGGCTCACGGGTGAGGTTCCGCGGGCGGAGGCCACGCAGGAAGTGCTGATGCGTCAGATGACGAAGGACAAAGAGGTAACCCGATGAGCACGGATGTGACGGACAAGGTCCCGGCCCCGGCGCCGCCCGGGAAGAACGGGGGCGCGGCCTCCGGCGAGGGCCTGCTGCACCTGATGCTGAACGGCCTGCGCCGCAACATGCGCCAGTACGGCATGCTGATCGCGCTCGGCCTGATCGTGGTGCTGTTCCAGGTGTGGACCGGCGGCGACCTGCTGCTGCCGCGCAACGTCTCCAACCTGGTGCTGCAGAACAGCTACATCCTGATCCTCGCGATCGGCATGATGCTGGTGATCATCGCGGGGCACATCGACCTGTCGGTCGGCTCGCTGACCGCGTTCGTGGGCGCGTTCGCGGCGGTGCTGACCGTCCAGCACGACGTGGCCTGGCCCGTCGCGCTGGTGCTGTGCCTGCTGGTGGGCGCGGCCGCGGGCTCGGTGCAGGGCTTCCTGATCGCGTATCTGGGCATACCGTCGTTCATCGTGACGCTGGCGGGCATGCTGCTCTTCCGCGGTCTGACGGAGATCTTCCTGGAGGGCCAGACCCTCGGCCCGTTCCCGGATGGCCTGCAGAAGCTCGGCAACGGCTTCCTGCCGGAGGTCGGCCCGAAAACCAACTACCACAACCTGACCCTGCTGCTGGGCATCGTGCTGCTGGCCTTCGCGATCTACCAGGAGGTCCGGGACCGCAGGCGGGAGCAGGAGTTCTCGCTGGACGTGCTGCCGCGCAACGCCTTCCTGCTGAAGCTGGCCGCCATCGCCGCGGCGATCCTCGCGGTCACGATGCTGCTCGCCAGCTACCAGGGCGCGCCGATCATCCTGATCGTCCTGGGCGTGCTGGTGGTCGGCTACGGCTACGTCATGCGCAACGCCGTCTTCGGCCGCCACATCTACGCCATCGGCGGCAACCTGCCGGCGGCCAAGCTGTCCGGCGTGAAGGACAAGAAGGTCACCTTCTACGTCTTCCTGAACATGGGCGTGCTCGCGGCCCTGGCGGGTCTGGTGGTCGCCGCCCGCCTGAACGCGGCGTCTCCGAAGGCGGGCCTGAACTTCGAACTCGAGGCGATCGCCTCGTCGTTCATCGGTGGCGCGTCCATGAGCGGCGGTGTGGGCACCGTACTCGGCGCGATCATCGGCGGTCTCGTCCTCGGCGTGCTGAACAACGGCATGAACCTCCTGAGCGTCGGCACCGACTGGCAGCAGGTCATCAAGGGCCTGGCCCTGCTCGCGGCCGTCGGCTTCGACGTGTGGAACAAGCGCAAGTCCGGTTCGTAAGTCAGCTCGGGCCCCGCCGGAAGGCGGGGCCCCACCCATTACGGGAGCCGCACATGGAACTGAACAGACGCACGGTCATCGCAGGCGCGGCGGCGGCGGGCATCGCCGCGACGACGCTTGGCGGCACGGCACAGGCCGCCCCGGCAGGCAGGAAGCCCGTGAAGACGCTCTTCGGCACACTCGCCGACGGCACCAAGGTCCACCTCTGGTCGCTGGAGAACGGCGGCACCCGCCTGGGTGTCCTCTCCTACGGCGGCATCGTCCACTCCCTGGAGATCCCCGACCACCGCGGCCGCTACGCCAATGTCTCCCTCGGCTTCGACAACATCGACGACTACGTCGCCTCCAGCCCGTACTTCGGCGCCCTCATCGGGCGGTACGGCAACCGCATCGCCAAGGGGCGGTTCACCCTGGACGGCACCGCCTACCAGCTGTCGGTGAACGACGGCGACAACAGCCTGCACGGCGGCGCCAAGGGCTTCGACAAGCGTGTGTGGGACGTGGAGCCGTTCGCCGAGGGCTCCGACGTCGGCCTGCGCCTGCACTACACCAGCGTCGACGGCGAGATGGGCTACCCGGGCACGCTGCGGGCGACGGTGACGTACACCCTCACCCGGCACGGCGACTGGCGCATCGACTACGAGGCCACCACCGACAAGGCCACGGTCGTCAACCTCACCAGCCACGTGTACTGGAACCTCGCCGGCGAGGGCAGCGGCACGATCGAGGACCACGAGCTCACGATCGCCGCCTCCCGCTACACGCCCACCGACTCGGGGCTGATCCCCACGGGCGAGCTGGCGAAGGTCTCCGGCACCCCCTTCGACTTCCGCAAGGGCAAGCCGATCGGCCGGGACATCCGCGCGGGCCACGAGCAGCAGGTCATGGCGAAGGGCTTCGACCACAACTGGGTCCTCGACAAGGGGATCACGCAGCGGCCCGAGCACGTGGCGACGCTGCGCGACCCGCGCTCCGGCCGCACCCTGCGGATCGCCACCGACCAGCCGGGCCTGCAGTTCTACTCGGGCAACTTCCTCGACGGCACCCTGGTCGGCACCTCCGGCCGCACCTACCGGCAGGGCGACGCGCTGTGCCTGGAGACGCAGCACTTCCCGGACGCGCCGAACCACGCGAACTTCCCGTCGACGGTGCTGCGGCCGGGACAGACGTACCGGACGACCACTGTCCACTCGTTCGGCCGCTGACCGGTCCGGACGGTCGCGCACAATCTCTTCACACGGGTTGAACAACACCCGCTGAGGCCGCGTATGTATGGGTGGCCCGCGCTCCCCCGCGCGGGCCACCCAATGACGACGGGCCCTGAAGTCCCCGCCAGGGCTCGCCCCATACGGAGGTTCCATGGCCGACAACGTCACCTCGTTGTTCCGCAGCACCGCGGCCCACAGCCCGTCGATGGCGGCGCTGACGCGGGAGGGCGGCGACGGGGCCGGGCCGGTCGACTTCTGTATCCCCTGCAACCCCTACTTCCCCACCCCGGCCATGTTCGAGGAGATGGCATCGCGGCTGCGCGACATCATCAGGTACTACCCGAGCAGCGCCGACACGATCACGGCCGAGCTGTGCGACCTGCTCCAGCTCCCGCCGCAGTGCGTGGCGATGGGCAACGGCTCGACCGAGCTGATCACCTGGATCGACCACCTGCTGGTCCGCGAGTCCCTCGCCATCCCCGTCCCCACCTTCGGCCGCTGGACCGACCAGCCGATGGAGACCGGCAAGCGGGTCGACATGTTCCCACTGCAGGAGGCCGGCGGCTTCGCCCTGGACCTCGCGCAGTACGCCGAGTTCATCCGGTCCCGCGGCACCCGCGTCGCGGTCGTCTGCAACCCCAACAACCCCGACGGCGGCTTCCTGCCCAAGCACACGGTCGTGCAGTTCATGGACGCGATGGCGGACCTGGACCTGGTGGTGATCGACGAGTCGTTCCTGGAGTTCGCGGACGCCGAGGCCGACCCGTCCGTCGTCCAGGAGGCGATGCTCCGCCCGAACGTGGTCGTGCTGCGCAGCCTGGGCAAGAACTTCGGCCTGCACGGCATCCGCTTCGGCTACCTCGTCGCCAACCCGGCGCTGGCGGGCCGCGTCCGCTCCATGCTGCCCAAGTGGAACCTCAACTCCTTCGCCGAGCACGTGGTGTTCATGCTGAAGGAGCACGGCGCCGAGTACGCGCAGAGCCTGCAGCAGGTCCGCCGCGACCGCCTCGACATGGCGACCCAGCTCGCCACGCTGCCCGGCCTGACGGTCTACCCCTCGCAGGGAAACTTCCTCTTCGTGCGCCTCCCCGTGGGCGCCGAGGGCACCGTGGTCCGGGACCGGATGCTCACCGAGCACCGGATCCTGGTCCGCGAGTGCGGCAACAAGATCGGCTCGTCCAGTCGCTTCCTGAGACTCGTGGTGCGTCCCCAGGTGGACGTGCGTCGCCTGGTGTCCGGCCTGGAACAGGTGCTCTACGGGACCAGGAGGGGAGCCGCCGTGCCTGAGCTGGGCACAGGGACCGGCTACAGCTCGGGCACGGCGGCCGTGGACCGGCTGGTCAGCGCCACCAACGGGGCCGGCATGCAGGGCCTCGCCGCTCAGGCCGTCGGCGCCGGGATGCCGGGGCTCGCGGCCGCCCCGGCCGTCGGCGCCGGCATGCCGATGCCGGCCGTTGCCCAGGCGGGGCCGTCGAACGGCGCGGCCCAGGCGGGGCCGTCGAACGGAGCCGGGATGCCGATGCCGGCGGCCGCCCAGCTGGGCCCCCAGCCGCTCGCCGCCCCACCCCAGCCCCCGGCCCCGGCACCGGTTCCGGCACCCGCCCCGATGCCTGCGCCGGCCCCGATGGGCGGCCCGCTCCCGACCCCGATGACCGGCCCGGCCCCGGTACCCGCCCCGACCCCGATGACCGGCCCGGCCCCGGTACCCGCCCCGGCCCCGATGACGGGCCCGACCCCGCCCGGCGTCCCGGCCCGCGGCGGCCTCACCGCCGCCCAGGTCCGCGGCACCACCGGCCCGGGCCTCGCCCCGGCCCCGGCGTCCGGCTGGCCCAGCGCCCAGAACTGGCCGAACGCGGCGGGGATGGGACAGGCGGGGTAATCCGACCGCGGGGTGATCCGACCGCGGGGTCACCCGGTCGCAGGGTCACCCGGTCGGCCGGCGGTGTCTCCGACGAATGAGGCTCAGGGCCACGAAACGCCGTGCCGCCAGCGTCGTTGATCCCGTCATGAGCCAAGGACCAGCACCTCGTCCGCTGTCCGACGAAGCCCTCTCCAGCCTGCTCGCGGGGCAGCAGTTCGGCACGCTCGCCACCGTCAAGCGCAGCGGCCATCCGGATCGATCCGCGCGGCAGCGAGCGCCCGCAACCGCCGCCGTCGAGCGGACCGGGTATGCGTGCGGCGCCGGGGGCGAATCCCCGCCTGCACTCAGCGGGGCGCCTGCCTCCGCGCCGCTGCTACGGTCGCGTCCATGACGCTCTCGGTCTCCACGAGTCAGGTTGTTGATCTACGGGTACAGCCGGTCGACGAGGTTCTTGATCGCGTCAAGCGGTCTCTGCAAGTGCGCCTGCTCCCGGACACGATGGTCCGCAAGCGCCGGTCCGTGGGGGCCAGAACTGACCTCGACACGTGGGTGCGGATCGAGCGGCGCTTGATTGACAAGATCCCCGATCAGGGGTGGAACGGCGCTGAAAGCGCCGCGCGCCTGGCAGGCATCGCCCGGCCCGAATGGCACGGATGCGTGGTCTGGCGAGATACGGACGAGCCCGTGATGTGGCGGGCCGACGAAACCGAACTCCTGCCAGGGACTCCCGTCGGAAGCGCCGTTCTCAGTGAAGCCCCGGAGTTGCCGGACGACTGGTGAGAGGCGTTGAACGCCTCGTTGGACGCTCTGGCGGCACAGAACACCGGGCGGGTCGCCACGCCGGACACCGTCACCATCACCCAGGCCCTTGTCACCGAGTCCATCCGCGACGTCTTCGCCGACGACTTCGATACGTCCGTCGAGCGGTGGGTGCCGGCCCACGCGGATCTGAATTGGGCGAATGTGACCGCTCCGGTGTTCAGTCTCTTCGACTGGGAGGACTGGGGGAACGCACCCCTCGGCCTGGACTCCGCTTCGCTGTGGGCGAGTTCCCTCGCCGTCCCGGCTCTGGCCGATCGCGTACGGCACGAGCGCCGGTCCGACTTCGAGAGCCGGGACGGCAAGTTGATGACGTTGTTCGTCTGCTCGAAGATCCTCGGGCCGTACGCGCACTCGGAGGACCCTCGACTGGAACCCGCGCGGCGCATGTCCGAGCAGATCATCAAGGAGCTTCAGGCGGGCTGATTGCTGGAGCGGTCCCGAAGGAGGCTGCGGTACTCCTGGATGGTCCGCTCCTCGACCTCGCCGGCCAGGGCACCGACGAGGTCACTCAAATGGGCGGGGTCATCGGTGCCCACTGCAACGGAGTCGACCTCTGGGAGGTGATAGGCCGTTCTGAACGCCGCCTGCACACGGGAGAGTGGGGTGCTGTCCCGGACGAAAGCGCGCGGGTCGATCCTGTCCCACACCGGGGCGGTGGCGCTGCCTCCGAAAGGGCTCATCCCCCATACCTCGCCGCCGCCCAGGTCCCACGCCTTGGTGAGGGCATCCGCGGCATCCAGGGCTCCGGCTCCGACAAGCAAGCCGGCGCGGACCATGAGGACCGATGGCCTCGGTGCGGTCTGATCGATCAGGCTCAACAGCGGTGACGGGTCCCAGGACGCGACGCCCCAGGCGGCGCACAGTCCGTTCGCCGCAGCGGTATCCAGGGCAGTGCACGCCTGCGCCAACGCATCCCGGTTGTGAAGAGCGGCTTCGCGTAGCGAATGCTCCGGGTTGTGCAGGAACACGAGGTCCGGCTCACGTCCGAGATCCATGGCCGCCCGTTCGACAGCCCGCTGCAGCCGTACGGGATCCAGGGAGTGCTCCGCCCCGTCCGGCCCCGGGAAGTAGCCGACTTTGGTGGAGACCGTGAACTTCGGCAGCAGGTCACCGGCTGTCCGCGCCAAAATCTGATGCGAGCGGAAGCCGAGGTAGTTGGTGCTGGTGTCGAGCATGGTGACGCCGAGGTCCAACGCCCCGATCAGGAGGCGGCGCTCGTGACGAGACCGGTGTAACCCGAGGACAACTCGGGGGTCAGCACCGCACACAGCTCCTCCTTCACCAGGATCTCGGCGACCTCCGTCACTTCGGCCCCGACGACGGCCTCGGCGCGCTCCAGATGAACCGGCCTGCCGCTCAGCAGCAGACGCAGTGCGGGCAGCGCCTCGGCCGCGAGGGTGAGCCTCTTCCCGGAGGCCACGACGTCGACGGTCGCCTCGCTTTCCTGTATGCGAGGAGGGAAGTGGGTGGTGCACACCACTGCGTCCAACGCCCCCAGTATGTCGAGGAACGGCACGTGCCGGGGCAGCGTCGTCTCCTGCTCGTACGCGGCCAGGAAGTCGGCCGGGGGACGGTCGCCAACCAGTTGGGCGGCAGCCCTTGTCAGGGCTTCGCCACCGCTTCCGTGCCGGCGGTCCAGGTCATGACGGAAGACCTCGCGCTCGCGGCACCAGTCGGCCAGCCATGCCAGCCAGCTCGCTCCCGTGCGCTTGGTGATGCCGAACGTGACGTGAAGACTCTTGCCGACGCCGCTGCCGGTCCGTGTCGCCTGGTGCCAGTGGCCTCGGGGAATGTGCATGACGTCACCGGTCCGCATGACACCGGACCAGATGGTCTCTTCACTGGGGATGTTGTTGGGGTCGGAGTCCCGGTACATCGGGACGTTGCGAGAGGCCGCGCGCACCTCCCACTCCTTCTCTCCGGCAAGCTGAACGATCAAGACATCGTGATCGTCCCAGTGCAGGGGGAAGCCGGCGGCGTCGTTCGTCGTCAGATATGCGTTGACCTGCACCCGCTCTCGGGACCACCACTGCATGGCCCGGCACGCGACCTCCATCGTCGGATCGAAGACGTTGGCCTGGTCCAGGATCATCGTCGCGCCCTCCCGCAGGAGCCTGCCCAGGCCGCGCATGTTGACCGCAGGGATGCTCTGGCCCCGGGGGCTGACGCTGTCGGTGTAGTAGATGGCCGGATGGACCTCCTCGCCATCCCGGAAGCACCGGAACTGCGGACGGTTCAGGCTCCTGCGCATCACGATGTCGAGCAGGCGGTTCGGAGTCATGATGCGGGAGGCGAGTGCGGGATCGTCCATGCTCCCGTGGACGAAGCCCTTGCCCAACGCCTCCGCTCCGCTCCATCCGAGTGCTGCCTCAATGGCGCTGATCAACCGATGTTCCATCGCTGCGTCCTCCATGGGTTCGGCCATGTGATGCGGACGCGGTGGGGGCCGACACGACCAACTGCGCCTGCCCCCACCGCTCGGTGCCTACTCGCTGTCGTGCAGGTTGCCGTCGCCGCCCGGCCACGGCGCGTCGCCGGAACTCCCGGCGTTGTCGGACCGGAGGCTGTCGTACCGGTCGTGAACAGCGGTCAGTTCCTCCACGGCCACCAAGAGGCCACTTCGGGCCGGAGGTGGTGCCTTGCGCTCCATCACCTCGTACACCTTCCTCTTCGGTTCTCCCGCCAGGGCTCTGGCGGGAGGTCGATGGCCGCCTCACGGCTGTGGGAGAGGGCTGCCGTGGAGCGGCGGTCATAGGGAGTCGGCGATGAGCCGTGGTCCTACACCGACAGGCGGCAGGTCCGCGACTCATCGGCCGGACGCCCGCGGCCTGGCTCTCCTCGCCCTTCGGCAAGCAACCCAAGCTCGGATCCGGCCCCGTGCTTCGGCCGTAGCACGACCGACTGGCGCAGAACGGCGGCTGGGGCAGCGGGTGCCCTCATGGGAAGCACGATCTCCGCCCAGACGCGCTTCCCGTGACCGGTGGACTCCCAGGCACACCGCGAAGCAAGAAGTCCGACCAGTGCCAGGCCGCGCCCGCTCTCCTCATCGGCCTGGGCCCAACTCGGTTGAGGAGTTGAAGGATTGTGGTCGAGGACATCGATCAGCAGACGACCGGGCCGGTGGTACAGCGCGACCGTGACGGGTCCCTCCCCATGGACCACGGCGTTGGTGATGAGCTCGGAGGCGACAAGGCTGATGGCGTCAGCCGTCTCGTCGTCCAACGGCACGCCCCACGCGCACCTTGTCTACGACGTTGCGCCGGGCGAGGGACACTTCCCTTTCCTCACTCGGGAGGACGAACCGATGGACGAGCGTGGGCATGGCGGAGGCCTCCGAAGAACTGGAGAGCGGCTCCGTCCCCGACGGGGAACGGGGACGGAACCGCCGTTCTGGGAACCGTTCCGGGAGCGGACACCCCGAGCGTGCTCCGTGGACGGTTGATACTCAGTCAACGGCTCCAGTGCGCAGGGCGGCACGTTTCCAGGGGGTTTCTCATGCGGGACGCCCTCCCGCCGAGCCGCAACGTGCAGTAGCGTCCCGACTGCGCTCTGAAGGGATGACGGGAGTGGTGACGTGCTTGGTGAGCCGTTGGCAGTTCATCCGCTGAGCTTCCTCCGCCAGACGCACGGATGGGGGAAGGCCGAGTTCGCCCGACTCATGCAGGCACACGGGCGGTTGCTGGGAGTCCCGCTCGCGACCAACCGGACGACCGTATGGAAATGGGAGCAGGGACAGGAACCGGATGCGGACGCCCAACGCGTACTCGCCGACCTGCTGCGCGTCCCGTACGAGCAGACCCGGAAGCAGCGATGGCCCCGGTGGCTCCCTGTCTGGGAGGTGACGGGGCTCACCGCTCCGTGGACCGAGGCAGGTACCGTCGAAGCGTTGTCCGAACTCGTGGGAAGTGGCCGCATGGATCGCCGGGGCTTTCTCACCATCACCGGCGCCGCTCTGACGGGCCTCGCGGCGAGCTGGGTGGACGAGCCCTCGGCGTTCGCAGCGGCCTTCAACGGGGATCAGGTCACAGACACGATGGTGTCGACGCTCGAGAAGCGCATCAGCACGCTCCGCACTCGCGACGATCAACTCGGAGGCGTCACGCTCCTGGAGCAAGCACGAGGTGATCTCGCCCTGGTGACCGGTCTCCTGAGCACCGGCCGGTACACCGACAAAGTGCGCGTCCGCCTCTATGGCCTGGCGGCCCGGGTGGCACACCTGACCGGGTGGATGGCCTACGACGCAGGGCTACGGTCCGCCGGCCAGCGTTACTACATCGGGGCCCTACGCAGCGCTCGTACCGCAGGAGACGACGCGTTCGGAGCCTTCGTCCTCGCGGAGATGGGCGTCCACGTCTCCGAGGCCGGACGAACCGCCGAGCGTGTCGACCTCATCTCGACCGCCATCGACAACGCCCCGCGAACGCTGTCGCCGTACACCCGGTCCTTCCTGTATCTGCACAAGGCCGAGGCACTGTCGCGCGACGGCGACCACCGGAAAGCCGGAGCGGCTCTCAACCGGGCGGTGTCTCTCTGGGAGCGCCACACGCCGGAGGAGAACCCCGACTGGCTCGGCTGGTTCGGCGACGCCCAACTGAATTCGACAGAGGGCAAGGTCTTGTTGCGTTCCGGGCAGGTGGAGCGCGCGACAGGTTCTCTGGAGGCTTCTGTGACGAGCGCGGCTCCTCGGGACAAGGCCGTACGGTCCAGTCGCCTGGCGGAGGCGCGGCTCGCCGGTGGCGACCTGGAAGGGGCGCTCGACGCCGCGAACTACGGCGCTGAACTCCTGGAGAACAGCGTCAGCTCCGTACGGGCTCTGGACCGCTTGAAGGAGTTCTCCGCACGGCTTGAACCGCGCAAGTCCGTCCCCGCTGTGCGTGAGTTCCGCGAACGCCTTCAGGCGCTGCCCGCCACGGCCTGACAGCCACTGTCTGGCGCTCGGCGAGCGGCCCGTCCCGCCGGAGCCGGCGGTCCCGGTGCCAGGATGGACGGCATGACGACGATCGAAGGCGAGGTTGCGGCCGGTTTTGAACCGGTTCGTGAGGCGTTCGCGGCGAATTTCTCCGAGCATGGGGACATAGGCGCGGCGGTGTGCGTGTACCGGTACGGCCGGCCCGTCGTGGACCTGTGGGGCGGCGTCGCCGATCCCGAGACGGGTCGTCCGTGGACGCGGGAAACGCTGCAACTCGTCTACTCGGCCACCAAGGGCGCGACTGCGACCGCGGCGCACATGCTGGCCGAACGCGGCGCGCTGGACTTGGACGCACCGGTGACGAAGTACTGGCCGGAGTTCGCGGCGAACGGCAAGGCCGACATCCCCGTGCGCTGGCTGCTGTCCCACCAGGCCGGCTTGGTCGCTCTGGACCGACCGGTCCCGCTGAACGAGGCATTGGCCTGGCACCCCATGGCTGCCGCGCTGGCCGCTCAGCGTCCCCTGTGGACTCCAGGTAAGGCGCACGGATACCACGGCCGGACCTGGGGCTGGCTCGTGGGCGAGGTCATCCGCCGGGTGTCCGGCCGGACGCCCGGCCGCTTCTTCGCCGACGAGATCGCCGCCCCGCTCGGGTTGGACTTCTTCATCGGACTGCCGGCACACGAGCGTGACCGGGTGAGCCGTATGGTGTACCAGCGGCCCGACATCGACCTGACCACTGTGCCCGCCGAGTCGGTTCCCGAGGAACTCCGCGAACTGGTCGCCGCCTGGCGCGACCCGGCCTCGTTGACCAACAAGGCGTACGCGGTCACCCACCCCGCGGAGATCGACTTCGACGCGCCCGAGGTACAGGCGGCGGAACTCCCCGCCTCCAACGGCATCGGCACCGCACACGCACTGGCACGCTTGTACGCCGCATTGATCGACGAGGTGGACGGCGTGCGCCTGCTCACTCCGGAAAGCCTGGCATCGGCGACGAAGGAGCAGGCCGGGGGGAAGGACCGAGTAATGCTGATCCCGAGCCGATTCAGCTCCGGATACATGCTGCCGACCGAGCCCCATCCCATGTCAGGTCCGGCCTCCTTCGGCCACACGGGGCGAGGTGGGTCACTCGGCTTCGCAGATCCGGAGCACGGCGTCGCCTTCGGCTACGTGATGAACAACATCATCGGGGGAACCGACGATGTGCGGGCGGCTTCACTGGTCGACGCAGTTCGAAAGTCGCTGAGGTGAGGACGTGTTCGCAGGCTCACCATCCGGGACTTCATGAGCCCGCCGAGACAGATGCGAGGAGATCCCCGGCAACCCCGGACACGCACGTCGCGTGCACCCAACCCGACTGTCCTGCAAGTCACTTGACTGTCCGTCACTTTACCTGACTGACAGCTCGCCGACAGCATCGCTCTCTACGGTGCCGTGTTCATGACAGACACATCTGAGCCCGTGATCGGGCGCCGCACCGTACTGATCGCCACCGGGGCCACGGCGGCCACGCTGGCCGTCGCCGCCGCCGTGCCGGGCGCTCCCGCCGCCGCGGAGGGCGACGACGCCGTGCCCGTCGCCGCCGCGGCCGTCTGCACCCTCACGAAGGAGATGACCGAAGGCCCCTACTACCTCGACGGACAGCTCGTCCGCTCGGACGTCACCGAAGGCAAGGCGGGCATCCCGCTCAAGCTGAAGCTCACCGTCGTCGACGACGACACCTGCGCACCGCTCTCCGGCGCGCTCGTGGAGATCTGGCACTGCGACGCGCTCGGCGAGTACTCCGGCTACGTCGGCAACAACGGGCACAACGAGCCCGACGACGGCACCTTCCTGCGCGGCGGCGTGCTGACCGACTCCAGTGGCGTCGCGAACATCACCACGATCTACCCCGGCTGGTACCGCGGCCGCTGCGTGCACATCCACGTCAAGGTGCACACGAACGTCACGCTCACCTCCGACGGCTCGTTCACCGGCGGCCAGGAGATCCACACCGGGCAGCTGTTCATCGACGAGTCGATCACGGCCAAGGTCGCCGCGGTCTCGCCGTACTCGACCAACACCGTCACCCGCACCACCCTCGCCCAGGACGGGATCTACGACGACGGGGGCGCCTCCTCCGGCCTCCTGACCATGACCGCGCTGGGCAGTTCGACCTCCTCGGGCTACACCGGAACGCTGACCCTCGGCGTCGAGCAGGGCTGACCCCGGCCGGACGGATCGTCACGCCGTGACGGGCTGCCGTTCCGCGGCCGGCTCGGTCCGCGCTCCCCGCTCCTTGAGGTGGGCGCGGACCGAGTACGCCAGGGCGGCGGCCCACAGCGCGCACAGGACGGCGTAGACGGACGCGACGGCCGTGCCGGGCAGGCCGAGCCGGCCGTCGGCGAGCAGCGTGCGGGCGTTGAGCAGGACGATCAGACCGCCCACCGTGGAGCCCAGGACGCGCGGGGCGACGAAGCGGGTCAGCCAGGCCGCCAGCGGGGCGATGACCATGCCGCCGGCCAGGAAGGCGAGCACCCAGGACCAGTCGACGCCGTGCGAGCCGAGGGAGAACAGGAAGCCCAGGCTCGCGGCCACGGCGACCAGCGCCTTGCTCGCGTCGACCGAGCCGACCACCTTGCGCGGCTCCAGCCGGCCGCTGGCCAGCAGCGCGGGCGTGCCGATCAGCCCCCAGCCGCCCCCTCCGGTGGCGCCGAGGAACCCGGCGGCCAGGCCGACCGGCACCAGGAACCGCTTGCCGAGGGGGCGGCCGAGCCGGTCACGGGAGACCCCGCGCACGGTGAAGTGCCAGGTGACGCAGCAGCCGAGGACGAGCAGGATCACCGCCATCACCGGCGCCGCGAGCGCCGTCGACATGCCCGACAGCACCATCGCCCCCACGAACGCCCCCACCGCCCCCGGGACGCCGATCCGGGCCACGACCTTCCAGTCGACGTTGCCGAAGCGGGCGTGCGAGGCGCCGGAGACCAGGCCGGTGCCGATCTGCGCGAAGTGGACGACGGCCGAGGCGGCGGCCGGGCTGGTGCCCAGGGCCAGCAGCAGGACCGTCGAGATGACGCCGTGCGCCATGCCGAGGCTGCCGTCCACGAGCTGGGCGCCCAGGCCCGCGAGGGCGAGCAGTAGCAGCGTCCGCACGGGCGGTCCCGCCTTCCCTGTATTTCCTACCGGGTGGGTAGGGATGAACAGGGCGGGACGCTAGGGCATCAGGCTGAGGGGACCCTGAGAGTCGCTGTGAAATGCCGTGGTCCCTACGGGCCCCTACGGGTTCTCCCAGGCCGCCGGTTCCGCCGCGAGTTCCTTCACCGGCTCCGGCAGCGCGTTCGCCGCGAGGTCGGCGATGGTGACGCCCTCCAGGATGCGGCGGACGTTGGTGCGCAGCGCGATCCACAGCGGCAGCAGCGGCTCGGCGGAACCGGCGTAGGACAGGCCGGTCGGACGGACCCCGCGCACGGACACGATGGGGCCGTCGACCGCCCGGATCACGTCCGCGACCGTGATCGCCGAGGCCTCCCGGGCCGGCCGGTAACCCCCGCCTCCGCCGCGCCGGCTGTCGACGACGCCGGCGCGGCGGAGGTCTCCGAGGATGCCCTCCAGGAACTTGTGCGGGCTCGGGTGTGAGCGGCCGGGGGTGAGCGGTCGGGGGTGAGCGGCCGGGGGCGAGCGGCCGGGGGTGAGCGGTCGGGTGTGAGCGGTCAGGCCAGGCGGATCACGTTCCAGGACAGCGGCTCCAGTACGGCGGTGAGCGTGCCGTCCCGCAGGGTGGTGCCCTCGACCGGGTGCGGGGTGACGCGCTCGGGGTCGTCGAGGGTGTTGCGCGCGTCCGGGTCGTCGTCCGCGAGGGCGCTGTGTTCGACGACGGACGTCAGGCCGAGTCCGCCGAGGGCGACTTCGAGCGGGAGCGGTTCGGCGCGGCCGCGGTTGACGGCGAAGACGGTGACCGTGCCGTCCTCCGCGCGCACCGCGGTGGCGTGCAGCAGCGCGGTCTCGCCGTACTTCTGCGTCTCGTACGTCGGCGAGTCCACGCGGACGTCGAGGACCTGCCCGCGGCCGTACCGGGAGGCCTGGGCGAAGGGGAAGAAGGTCGTCTGGCGCCAGGCGGGGCCGCCGGGCTCGGTCATGATCGGGGCGATGACGTTGACCAGCTGGGCGAGGCAGGCGACCGTGACCCGGTCGGCGTGCCGGAGCAGCGCGATCAGCAGCGAGCCGAAGACGACGGCGTCGGTGACGCTGTAGTTGTCCTCCAGCAGGCGCGGCGCCTCGGGCCAGTCGTCCTGCTCGAACGTGCCCTCCTGCTCCTGCCAGCGGGAGAGGTACCAGACGTTCCACTCGTCGAAGGAGAGGTTGATCCGCTTCTTCGACTTCAGGCGGGCGCCGACGTGGTCGCAGGTCGCGATCACGTTCTCGATGAAGGACTCCATGTCGACGGCGGAGGCGAGGAAGGAGTCCACGTCCCCGTCGACGGGCTCGTAGTAGGCGTGCAGGGAGATGTAGTCGACGAGGTCGTACGTCTCCTGCAGCACCGTCGCCTCCCAGGCGGCGAAGGTGGGCATGGACTGGCTGGAGGAGCCGCAGGCGACCAGTTCGACGCCGGGGTCCTGCTGGCGCATGGCGCGGGCGGTCTCGGCGGCGGCCCGGCCGTACTCCTCGGCGGTCTTGTGGCCGGTCTGCCAGGGGCCGTCCATCTCGTTGCCCAGGCACCACAGCCGGATGCCGAAGGGGTCCTCGTCGCCGTGCGCGACCCGCAGGTCGGACAGGGCGGTGCCGCCGGGGTGGTTGGCGTACTCCTGGAGTTCGAGCGCCTCGGCGACACCGCGGGTGCCCAGGTTGACGGCCATCATCGGCTCGGCCTGCGGGCCGATCTTGCGCAGGAAGCCGATGTACTCGGACAGGCCGAAGCGGTTGGTCTCCGTCGAGTGCCAGGCGAGGTCGAGGCGGCGGGGGCGGCTGTCGGCCGGGCCCACGGAGTCCTCCCACTTGTGGCCGGAGACGAAGTTGCCGCCGGGGTAGCGCACGGCGGTGACGCCGAGTTCGCGGACCAGGCCGAGCACGTCCCCGCGCAGCCCCGCCTCGTCGGCGGTGGGGTGACCCGGTTCGAAGATTCCGGTGTAGACGCAGCGGCCGAGGTGTTCGACGAAGGATCCGAAGAGTCGGGGGTCTACCTCGCCGACGGTGAAGGCGGGGTCGAGGGTGAAGCGGGCGGTGCTCTCGGTCATGGGTGCCTTTCGGAACGGGAGTTGCCTTCGGAACGGGAGTTGCCTGAGGACGTGCTGGTGGCGGTGCGGCAGGGGAAGGGGAGGGACTCCGCGCGGGCGGCCTGCCCGGCGGCGGCGGGCGGGAGCGGAATCGCGCCGTAGTCGGGGCCGGCGCCGGCCGAGCGCGCTTCCGCGGCGCGGGACCGGCCTCCCGTGGCGCCCGCGGCGGGAGCGCCGGGGCCGGTGCCCGGTGCGGCGGCGCCGGAGCCGGCCGCGACGAGCGGCCCTCCGCGTCCGCCCGTGGAGGGCCCGCGGTTCGGGTCGGATCGTCCCATGTCCTCCACCCTCACTGTTCGATATGTCGAAACATGCCCGTAACTTCGAACGGGACCGTAAGGAGTAAGCGCTCGCCAGTCAATGGTCCGGACGGGACTTTCCAGCCACGGCGGCGTCCGCCGGGTGGCTGACGGCACACGTTCACATGACGGGGGCCCGACCGGCCGCGTAATCTCGAACGGCCTGCTGTGCGGCGGCGAGAGGGGGAGTCATGGACATCGCGGGCGCACGGAGGAAGGCGGCCCGGATCTCCGCCTGGCGGCACCGCTCGCGGGAGTTCTCCAGGATGCGCGAGCTGACCGACGGCCTCGCATCCGCGCTGTGGGCCGGACCCCGCCCGCCCGCCGACGCGCGCGAGCTGTGCCGGGCGCTGTGCGCGGAGATGAGCGCGCGCCGGGGCGGGCGCCCCATCGAACTGCGCTTCGAGCGGTTCCCCGACGAGATCGAGGTGACCGGGCTGTGGGTGGAGCTGCCGGACTTCGACCTGGTCATCGTCGAGGAGCGGGCCGAGGCGGTGCAGCAACTCGTCATCCTGGGGCATGAGTTGTGGCACATGCACGCCGGGCACGACCACCATCACCCGGCCGGCGCCGCGGCGGCCGGCGCGCTGGCCGAGCGGAGCGACTGGCAGGACGGCGCGCTGACCGAGCGGGCCGACTGGCACGACGTCGCGCTGTCGGTCGCCGCGCGCGACGGCTCCCGCGCGGCCGACGAGGCCGCCGCCGACGACTTCGGCCACCGGCTCGCCGCCGTGCTGCGGCCGCTGCTGTCCCCGCGCCCCGCCGGCCCTCCCCCCGGCCCGCTCCAGCGGTCCCTCGGCTACCGCGACCCCCGCGGGTCGGCAGGAACGGCACGGTGACCGCCGCCCTCGCCCCCGTGGCCCTCGCCACCGCCACGTTCGCCCCCGTCAAGGCCCAACTGGCGCTGACGCCGACGGGGTTCGTGAGCGAGTTCTACCCGTCCTTCTGGTGGATCCCGGCCGGGGTGCTGACCGCCGCCCTGGCGATCAAGCTGCCCACCATCATCCGGCTGTGGGCCGACCCGATGCTGCGCGCCGTCGGCGGCCTGCTGGTGCTGGCCTGCTCGGTGTTCGTGTTCGTGGCGCCCTCGACCATCGCCCTGGTCAACCGGGTCACGGGCGTGCCGAACATCTCGGCGCCCTGGGTGTACTCGCTGCTGACCGCGTTCGGCGGATCGTGTCTGCTGCTCATCATCGCCTGGCGCAACGGACTGTCCGACCGCTCCGCGCAGACGGTGCGCGCCACGCGCTGGGTCCTCGCCGTCTACTCGGGCGTGATCGCCGCGCTGTGGGTGCTGTTCGCCCTCGCCGACGCGCCCGTGGAGCGGCTGCGCGACCTGGACACGTACTACGCCGACACCCCGTACATGCGCGAGATGATCCTGCTCTATCTCCTCGCGCACACCGTGGCCACCGTGATCACCTCGGGCCTGATCTGGAACTGGGTGCGCACCGACGGGCTCGACGCCTGGCTGCGCTGGGGGCTGAAGTTCCTCGGCGTCGGCTACGCCATCCAGTTGCTGTTCGACGCGGCCAAGCTGACCGCCGTGGCGGCCCGTTGGGCCGGGCGCGAGCTCGACTGGCTCAGCACCGGCGTCGCACCGCCCATCGCCTGCCTGTCCGCCATCCTCATCGCGGTCGGGTTCATCCTCCCGCACGCCGGCCAGTACCTGCACGACCGCTGGCGGGTGCGGCTCGCCCACCACGAACTGCGGCCCCTGTACCTGCTGATGCGGACCGCCAACGGCAGCGGCGTCCCGTTCGTGCTGCGCTCCACTCCGGAGCTGCGGCTGATCCGCCGGGAGACGTTCATCCGCGACGTGCTGCTCCCGCTCGCCCGCCACCTCGACGACGACCGGCGGCAGCGGTCGTACGAGGCCGCGCTCGCCCTCGGTCACGAGCCGGGCCGGGCCAAGGCGCTCGCGTCCGCGCTGGCCATCCAGGACGCCGTCGAGGCCCGACGCCGGCCGGACGGCGACGAGGGCGGCTGCGAACCCGGCTACGACCCCGACACCACGGACCTGCTGCGCGAGATCTGCGCCGTCTCCCGGGCCCTGCGCCGCACCGACGACCTGCTGGCGGTGCGCGCCCGCACCCGGGACGGCGGCGTGCGCGTGGCCGGCGGCCGGACCCCTCCCCGATGAGGCGGAAGGCGCGAAGGACTGCACGGATCACGGGGACATCTGAGAGTCTGTCGTGGTGCGGACCAACAGGGAGATGCGTCGCCTCGCCGACGCCCTCGTCGACCCCATACGCGTTCCGGTCCCCGCCGACCCCGAGGTCCTGCTCGCCGCACTCGTCGCCTCCGTCAGCGCCTGGCGCGGCCGTGAGGTCGTCGTCCACCGGGCCGTCTTCCCGCCGCACACCGCCAGCGGGCTGTGGCTGGAGCGCGAGACGCACGACGACGTGGTCGTCGACCGGCGGGCCGCGCCCTGGCACCAGCTCGTGATCTTCTGCCACGAGGTGTGGCACATGAACCGCGGCGCCGCGAGCGCGGCCCGCACCGACTTCAGCCTCGCCGAGGAGCAGGAGGCCGACCGGTTCGGCATGCTGATGGGCCGCCGGCTGCGCACCTGGCTGGAGGCGTCGGAGGACTCCGTGTTCGCCGCCCGCGGCGACGACCCCCCGGACCTCGCCGGCCGCATCGGGGCCGCGCTCAACCACCGGGGGAGGCGCCGGTGAACGGCACGATCAACTACGTCAGCTGCGGCGCGCTCTGGCTCGGCCTGGTGGTCAAGGCCCCGGACCTGCTGCGCCACCGGCACGACCCGTACCTGCGGGCGATCTGCGGGGTGCTGGGCCTGGCCGGCCTGTGCTTCTTCCTCGGCGCGCCGCCCACGGTCGCGTACGTCAACGGCGTCAGCCACGTGCCCAACCTCGCCGCGCCGCTGACGTACGCCTCCATCACCGCCTACGGCGCCGCCGCGCAGGTCCTGATCGTCTACTGGCGCGGCGGGCCGCACGTGCACCGCACCGCGCGGCGCTGGGTCGTCTGCTACACCTTCGTCCTGCTCGGCATCGCCGTGACGTTCGCCCTCGGCGACGCCCCCGTGGAGCGCCGCACCGACCTGGACACCTACTACGCGACGACCCCCTACATCGCCGAGATGATCGTCCTGTACCTGGCCGGCCATCTCGCCGCCGCCGGCGTCACCCTGGTGTCGTCGCTGCGCTGGGCCCGCGAGGTGGACGGCTGGCTGCGCGCCAGCCTGCTGACACTGGGCGTGGGGACGCTGTGCAACGCCGGGTACAGCGTGTCCAAGCTGGCGGCCGTGGCGGCCCGCTGGAGCGGGCGGGACTGGTCGGTGATCGGCACCCGGGTCTCCCCGGCCGCCGCCGGGCTCGGCGCCCTGCTGACGGTGGTCGGCGTGCTGATCCCGCTGGCCGGGCCGCGGCTGACGGAGTGGCAGCGGTCCTGGCAGGCCTACGTGCGTCTCGAACCGCTCGAACGGGAGCTGGACGGCGTCCTCACCCGCCGCGCGCTGCGGCTGCCGCGCCCGCGCCGGGCCTCCCCCATCACCCTGCTGGTGTGGCGGCAGACCAGCATCCACAACGGCCTGAGCCACCTGGACCCCTACTTCGACCGGTCCCTGTACGACCGTACGCACGAGGCCGTGCTGCGGGCCACCGGCGACCCGGCGCGGGCCGAGGCCACCGCGTGGGCGGCGGTCATCGCCGCCGCCGTCCGCGACGAGTCCGACCGGGTGCTGCCGGACGCCGCCGCGTGGCTGCCGGGCGCGGCGCCCGAGCCGGCCGCCCTGGTCCGCATCGCCGACGCGCTGGCCGGCTCGCCCCTCGTCTCCGCGGCCCGGTTGTGCCGCGGCGCCACGCCGACGGGCACCGCATGAGCCTCGTGGTGTACCTGGCCGCCTGCGCCCTGGCCGTCTCCTCCGGGCTGCTGTGCCGCCGCCCGCGCAGTGCCGCGTTCGACGGCCTGACCCTGTCCACCTGCGCGGCCGTGGTGCTCGGCGCGCTGGTCTTCGTCTGCTCGGCGCCGCTGACCCTGGCCGCCGTCAACGACCTCACCGGCGTCGCCAACTTCGGCGCCCCGCTGACGTACGGCATGCTCTCCGCCTACAGCTGTTCCCTGTTCATCCTGCTGGTCAACTGGCGGGGCGGCCCGCGCGTCCGGGTCCGCCGCACGGCGCTGGGCTGCGTCGCCGCCTACGGGCTGCTGATCGCCGCCATCGTGGTGCTGTTCGCCCGGGCCGACGCGCCCGCCGAGCGGCTGCGGGACCTGGACACCTACTACGCCAACACGCCGTACATGCGGGAGATGATCCTGCTGTACCTGCTCGGGCACACCGCGGCCGTCGTCGCGCTGTGCGTGGTGTGCGTGCGGTGGGCCCGTGAGGTGACCGGCATGCTCAGGACCGGGCTGCGGCTGATCCTCATCGGCGCGCTGCTGGACGGGGCGGGCTTCCAGCTCGCCAAGTACACGGCCGTGACCGCACGTTGGACGGGCCACGACCTGGACTTCCTCTCCACGGACCTCGCCCCGCCGCTGGCATCGCTCGCCGGACTGGTCACCGCGGCCGGCTTCGTGCTGCCCAGGGTGCTGCCCGGCCTCGCCGCCCACTGGCACAGCCTGGGCGACCACCGGCGGCTGGGCCCGCTGTGGTCCCTGGTGCGGTCCGTGTCCACCGCGCCCGAACCGCCCGCCCCCTGGTGGCAGCCGCCGCTGGCCCGGCTGCAGTGGCGGGAGGTGTCCATCCACGACGCCCTGCTGGCGCTGGCCCCCTACTTCGACGACCGGGTGCGCGAGCGGGCCCGCGCCGCGGCCGTGCGCGCGGGCCGGCCGCCGCACGAGGCGCGGGTGGCGGCGGAGGCGGCCATGGTGGCCGACGCGGCGCGCCGGGCCGCCGCGCGCGAGGAGCCGCCCGGCACGCCGAGCGCGTACCGCCTGCACGCCACGGAGGTCCCCGGCCCGGGCGGGCTGGTGGAGCTGGCGCAGGCCCTGGCGCCGGCCCTGGCCACAACTCCCGCCGTCCGCACGGCGGGTGAAGGTACCGTGAAGGCCGCCCCCGGCTGATTGCCCGGTGGCCGAAAACCCGTGGACCGTGTGTCCCCGTCGCCGAGTGCGAGGAGCCCCATGTCGCGTAGAGCTGTCGTCATCGGTGCCGGCCTGGCCGGCATGCTGGCCGCGGCGGCGGTGTCCCCCGCCGTGGACGAGGTGATCGTCCTCGACCGCGACGACCTGCCCGAGGGGCCGGAGCACCGCAAGGGCCTTCCGCAGGGGCGCCACGCCCACCTCCTGATGGCCGGGGGCCTGGCGGCGATGGAGCAGCTGCTGCCGGGCGCGGACCTGCGGCGGCGCCTGCTCGACCGCGGCGCCCGGGAGATCTCGCTCGGCCAGGACATGGTGGTGCGCACGCCCGAGGGCTGGTTCCGGCGCTGGCGCCATCCGGGGCCCCGCATGATCAGCTGCAGCCGGGCGCTGCTGGACTGGGTGGTGCGCGAGGTGGTGCGGGAGCGCACCGGCGCCGACATCCTCAAGGCCCACGCGGTGGGACTGCTGGGCGGCGCACGGCGCGTCCACGGCGTCCGCGTCGCGGCGGACGGGAACGAAGCCGGGACCGGGGCCGGGACCGGGGCCGGGGCCGGGACCGGGGCGGAGCTGGCGGCCGGGACCGGGGCCGGGGCCGGGGCGGAGCTGGCGGCCGACCTGGTGGCCGACTTGGTGGTGGACGCGAGCGGGCGTGGCTCGCGCGTCGTCAGGTGGCTGGACGCGCTCGGCGTTTCGGGCATCCGCGAGCGGACCGTGGACGCCGGTCTGGTCAACGCCACCCGGATCTACCGCACGCCCGCGGGCGCGGAGCGGTTCCCGCTGACGATGGTGCAGTCCGATCCGTACGTCGGGCGGCCGGGGCGCAGCGGGATGGTCATGCCCATCGAGGGCGACCGCTGGATGGTCAGCCTGGGCGGCACGCGCGGCGGCGAGCCCCCGGCGGACCCGGAGGGCTTCCTGCGCTACACGCTGGACCTGCCCGACCCGATCGTGGGCCGGCTGATATCCGGCGCGGAACCCCTCACCGGCATCCACCTCAGCCGCAGCACCAGCAATGTGCGGCGCTACCTCGAGAAGGCGCGGGACTGGCCCGAGGGCCTGGTCGTGCTCGGCGACGCGCTGGCCACCTTCAACCCGGCCTACGGTCAGGGCATGTCGGTGGCCGCGCTGGGCGCGCGGGTGCTGCGGGAGGAGCTGCGGCAGGCGGGGCCGACCGCGCCGGGGCTCGCCCGCCGGGTGCAGCGGGGGGTCGCCGGACCGGTGGAGGCCGCGTGGGCCGTCGCGGTCGGCCAGGACATCTGGTACCCGGGCTCGCGGGGCGGGCGACGAGGACCGGCCGAGCGTCTGGTCACCGCGTACTCGCGCCGCCTGACGAAGGCGGCCACCGGCTCCTACCCGGCGGCGGCCGCCCTGTGGGACGTCACGAGCCTGACCGCGGGCCCGGCACGCCTGCTGCGCCCCGGCACCCTCCTCGCCACCCTCAACGGCCCCCTCCTCCCACCAGCACCCAGACCCCCACTGACGGAGGCCGAGCAGAAGATCCTCCGAGTCCTGGACCACACGACGGAGTGACCCGCGGGCCGGCGGCAGCGGAGACGCGGGCCGGCGGCAGCGGAGACGCGGGCCGCGCGGGGACGCGGAGCCACGCGGGGACGCGGGCCGCGTGGGGACGCGGGCCGCGTGGGGACGCGGGCCGCGTGGGGACACACGGGGACGCGGGCCGCTCCATGTGGCGGGGCCGTTCCTCCCCGGCCCGCGAGAGCCGGCCCCCACGGGAGCCTGCCGCGCCGGAGCCTGCCGCGCGGTGCTGCGGGGACGCCCGCGGCCGAGCAGGCCCGCGAGGGCAGGCCGCGCAGTGTCGCCGGTACGCCCGCACACGGGACCGATCGTCTGCAGCAGCTCGGACTTGCCGACGCCGATGGTGCCGACGACCAAGCACGCCCGCCAGAGCAGGCCGCACAGCGGCGTCGGCAGGCATGCCCGTGAGAGCGGGCCGCACGGTGCCGGCGGGACGCGAAGGCCGAGCCCGAGGGCCGGAAATCCCGGTGCCGCGAGGACGCCCGCCCGGACCCGGACACCGACTCCCGAGGACCGGACCCCGAGGACCGGACCCCGGTGCCGCGGGGAGACCGCCGGGGCCCGACGGCCGGCCCGCGAAGGCAGACCCGCAGGTGCCGACCCGCGCGGGCCGGCTACCCGGAGGCGCGGAGGGCGGGCGGACACGCACGGCCCGGCGGGCGGACACGCACGGCCCGGCGGGCGGACACGCACGGCCCGTTCATCCCTCTCGCGTTCGGGTCACCCCGCGAAGGGCGGCTGCGGTAGGCCCTTGCCCGCGTCCGGCACCACCAGCAGGGAGCCGGACAGTGCCAGGGGCGCGGTCAGGCCCGTGCGGGCGGTGGTGATGTACAGGTCGGTCAGGCCGGGGCCGCCGAAGGCGCACGCGGTGGGGCGCGGGACCGGCAGTTCGACGACGCGGTCCAGCTCGCCGGAGGGCGTGTACCGGCGTACCGCCGCGCCGTCCCACAGGGCGACCCACACGCATCCGTCGGCGTCGACGGTGAGCCCGTCCGGGAACCCGGCGGCGTCCTCGATCCGGGCCAGCGTCCGGCGGCCGGTGACGTTGCCGTCGCCGTCGTGGTCGAAGACGTCGATACGGCGGGTCGGCGAGTCGATGTAGTACATCAGCCGCCCGTCGGGGCTCCATCCGATGCCGTTGCTGACGGCCACGTCGTCGAGCACCGCCCGCACGGTGCCGTCCCCGGTGACGCGGGACAGCGTGCCGCCGCCGGGGGCCTCGTCGTAGCGCATGGTGCCGGCCCACAGGGAGCCGTCGGGGGCGACGGCGGCGTCGTTGCCGCGGCGGCCTGGGACGGCCTCGCGGTGCAGCCAGCGGAAGGCGCCGTCCGGATCGACCAGCCCCACCCCGTCCCGCAGGTTCAGCACGAGCCCGCCGCCGGCGCGCGGCTTGGCGGCGCCGACGTGCTGCTCGACGACCCGCACGCCGCGGTGGCCGGTCGCGGGGGCGTAGGTGTGCACCCGGGAGCCGAGGATGTCGACCCAGATCAGCCGCTCGCCGTCGGCGTCCCAGGTGGGCCCCTCGCCGAGGGCGGCCTCGGCGAGTACGGCGACCTCGTACGTGTACGTCATGCCACACTCCGGTGTCCGAGGCGCTCCGACAGTTCGGCCGCGCCCTTGGCGGCGAGTTGCTCCAGCTCGGCGCGGCGCTCGTCGCTCCAGCGGATCATGGGCACGGAGATGGACAGGGCGGCCACGACCCGTCCGGCACGGTCGCGCACCGGGGCGGCGACGCAGCTCACGTCCGGGTTGGACTCGCGGTTCTCGACGGCGATGCCCCGCTCCCGGATCCGCGCGAGGGTCTCGCGCAGGGCGACCGGGTCGGTGATGCTGTTCGGCGTCATCGCCACGAGGTCGGCGCCGTCCGGGATGCGGGCGGCGAGGTCCTGCTCCGGAAGGGAGGCCAGCAGCATCTTCCCGACGGACGTGCAGTGGGCGGGCAGTCGGCGGCCGGCCGCCGACACCATGCGCACCGCGTGGGTGGAGTCCACCTTGGCGATGTAGATGACGTCGGTGCCCTCGAGGATGGCCACGTGCACGGTCTCGTCGCAGGTCTCGGCGACGGACCGGGCCACCTGCTGGCCCTCGGCGGCGAGGTCCAGCTGCTCGGCGTACCGGCTGCCGAGCTGGTACGGCCGTACCCCGAGCCGGTACCGTCCGGGCTGACCCGGCACCGGCACGATGTACGACCGGGCGGCGAGCGTGGTCACCAGCTCGTGCACAGTGGTGCGCGGCAGCTGCAGCCTGCGCACGATGTCGGGGGCGGAGAGCGTCCCGTCCCCGTCGAGGAAGAGCTCGAGTATGTCGAGAGCCCGGGTCACGGCAGGTACTAGGCGTCCCACGACCGGCCCCCTCCCTTGATTATCTGGGCGTCTGTGTTCGAAATTTCAACAGACGATCGGCATGACGAACACAGGCTAGTCAAAGTCGGTTTGACCGGGCAATGGTGCTGCACACACCACCTCCCCCGCCCGGTGGGCCATACCGTCTGCCCAGTGCGCCGTGTCACGGACGGCCGCCGTCCCGGCGGGCCCGCCGTGGGCCACCATGGGGCGCATGCCGTCCGGAAAGCGCCCCGCCAGCCCGTTCACTCCGTTCACCCCGCTGGACTTCCAGCTGGTCCTGCTGCGCCGCATGGCCGACCACAACCCCGGTCCGGTCGAGGACGCCCGCCGTGCGCTGGGCGCGTCGGTCGCCGACATGCGGGAGGCCAACAGGCGTTGGCAGGCCATGCTGCACTCGCCACACGCGCGCGGCGCCGCCGCCCGGTACCGCGCCGTCCTGGGCGAGCCCGAGGCGACGCTGACCCGCACGGTCGGCGACCTGGACTGCGAGGCCCGCCTGTGGCCCGTCCCGCTCTGGCCCGACCTGCGCTTCGAGGTCCTCCTCGCCCCGGACGGCACGGTCTGGAACGAGTGGCTGATCCGCGCCCCGGGAGCCGCGGGCCCGGACCTGCGGACCCTCGACGACCTCACCCCCTGGTCCTGCACGGTCGACGAGGCGGCCCGCGCCTTCGCCCCCGCCCGCCCCCTCCAGGGCACCGCCCCGACCCGCTGGGGCCTGGCCTTCACGGCCCCGGACGCGCGAGGAGCGCGGCGGGAGGTGGTCGCCAAGTTCACCTGGGGCCTGCTCCAGCGGACGGCCGTCACCGGCTGAACCGGCGGCCCCCGGGGGTTACCGCGCGGCCGCCAGGATCGCGTCCCGGACGGCCGCCGTCGAGCCGGGGTGCAGGAAGAGGAACAGGTTCGGCTCGACCAGCTCCAGCTCCATCACCCTGGGCTCCCCGTCCTCCCCGTCGACGAGGTCCACGCGCGCGTACAGCACCTCGGCCGTGTGCGGCACGGCGGCCAGGGCGCGCTCGGCGACGGCGAGCTCGGCCGGCGTCGGTGTCCACGGCTCCAGGCCGGGATGCGGCACCTTCTCGGCGTCGTAGGCGGTGCCGGGGGCTAGCACGGCGCGCTTGCGGCTGGCGTGCAGGAGACGGCCGCCGAAGAACTGCAGGGCCCGCTCACCGCCGGCGTCGATGCCGCGCATGTACGGCTGGACCATCGCCGTGAACCCCTCCTCGTGCAGGTGCGCGAGGTGCCGTACGGCCGTGTCGTGGTCGCCGGGCGTGTAGCGGGCGGCGTAGCGGGCGCCCGCGCCGGAGGTGGGCTTGACGACGTACTCGTGGCCGTCCGGGAGGGCGGGGGCGTCGCCCGGGGCGAGGTAGCGGGTGGGCACGACGGGCACACCGGCCGCCGCGAGGTCGCCCAGGTACCGCTTGTCGGTGTTCCAGCGCACGACCTCGGCCGGGTTGGCGAGCCGCGTGGCCTTCGCGCACCGGTCCGCCCACGCCGTGAACTCGGCGGCCCGCCAGCTGTAGTCCCAGGTGGAGCGTATGACGGCGAGGTCGTAGGCGGCCCAGTCGACGGACGCGTCGTCCCAGAAGACGGCGTCCGCGGCGGCGCCGGCCGCGCGCAGCGCGCCCACCAGCACGGGCAGGTCCCGGTCCCGGCTGGTCTCCGGCCCGGGGTCGTAGGTGACGAGGGCGACTCGGGGCACGGCGGGACTCCGTTCTGCTGCGGACGCGAACCGCCCGAGGCTAACCAGCGCACCGGCGACCGGGCCAGCGCGCTTGACCCTCCCCTTCGGGGAAGCCCCAGCATCGGTGGCGGAAGACGGGAGGGACGCACAGGGATGCACAGGGAGATGCTGACGATCGGCGCGTTCGCCAAGGCGTGCCGGCTGTCCCCCAAGGCACTGCGGCTCTACGACGAACTGGACCTGCTGCGTCCGGCGCGCGTCGACCCGTACACCGGCTACCGGTACTACGCGGCCGGGCAGTTGGAGCGGGCGCGGCTGGTGGCGTGGCTGCGGCGGCTCGGCATGCCGCTGGCCCGGATCCGCGAGGTGTGCGACCTGTGCTCCCGCGATCCGGCGGCCGCGGGCCGCGAGATCCGCGCCTACTGGGCGGGGGTCGAGAGGGAGACGGCGGTGCGGCGGGACCTGGCCGCGTTCCTCGTCGACCACCTGGCAGGACGCGCCGGGTCCTCCGAGCGGTCACCACAGCCAGGACAGCCACCACAGCTACCACAGCCAGGGCTGTCCGGGAAGTCCGGACAGCCCGGGAAGGACACCACCATGCTGGAACTCCGCTACTCCGCCCACTCGGACACCGGCCGGGTCCGCCCCGCCAACCAGGACACCGCGTACGCCGGCGCGCGGCTGCTCGCGGTCGCCGACGGGTACGGCCCGGCGGGCGCGCCCGCCAGCGGCGCGGCGGTCGAGGCGCTGCGCTTCCTGGACGCGCGGGAACTGCCTGCGGGCAACGTCCTCGGCGTGCTGGACGACGCCGTCCGGGAGGCGACCGAGGCGGTGCGGGACGCCGCGGACGGCGCCGGCGACACCGGCACCACCCTCACCGCCCTGCTCCTGACCGGCTCCCGCCTCGCCCTGGTGCACATCGGCGACTCCCGCGCCTACCTGCTGCGCGACGGCGCCCTCTTCCGTGTCACGCACGACCACACGGTGGTCCAGTCGATGATCGACGAGGGCCGGCTGACGCCGGAGGAGGCCGCGGCCCACCCCCAGCGGGCGCTGCTGCTGAAGGCCCTGACGACCGGCGTCCCGGACCTGAAACTGCGGGACGCCGCACCCGGCGACCGGTACCTGCTCTGCTCCGACGGCCTCACGGCCGTCGTCCCCGACGCCCGCATACGCGACCTGCTCGGCTCCTGCCCGGCCCCCGACACTGCCGTACGCGCCCTGGTCGACGCGGCGAACAGCGCGGGCGGCCCGGACAACGTGAGCTGTGTGGTGGCGGATGTGGTGGAGACGGCAGCCTGAGGGGCGCTGCGGGCGGGTAGGGCGCCTGGTGTAGGAACAGGGGTGGCGTTCCGGTCCCACGCGGTCCCCGGCGCCCCCGCCACCGACGTCACCGACATCACCGACGACAAGGAGTGCGCCGCGTGTCCTCTCTTTTTCCCGCCCTGACGGGCGGACCGGCCGAGCGCCCCGCCCTGTGCTTCGGTGAGCGGTCCCTGACGTACGCCGGGCTCGCCGGCGCGGCCGGTGCCCTGGCGGCGCGGCTCCCGCGCGGCGGGCGGGTCGCCGTCTGGGCGACGCCGGTGCTGGAGACCGCGGTGGCCGTCGTGGCGGTGCTGGAGGCCGGGGCGGCCGCCGTGCCGCTGAACCCGAAGTCGGGCGAGAAGGAACTCGGGCACATCCTGGCCGACAGCGCGCCGGAGCTGGTGCTGGCCGCGCCGGGCGACGAACTCCCGCCACCGCTGCGGGGCGTGACCCGCGTCGACGTCGACGTGCGGGACACCGGGCCCGCCGCCCCCGCCACCGACGCCGACGCCGACGCCGAGGACCCGGCGCTGATCGTCTACACCTCCGGCACCACCGGCCCGCCCAAGGGCGCCGTCATCCCCCGCCGCGCGCTCGCCACCACCCTGGACGCGCTGGCCGGCGCCTGGCAGTGGACCGGCGACGACGTGCTGGTGCACGGGCTGCCGCTGTTCCACGTGCACGGGCTGGTGCTGGGCGTCCTGGGGCCGCTCAGGCGCGGCGGCAGCGTGCGGCACCTGGGCCGGTTCAGCCCGGAGGGCGTGGCGCGGGAGCTGAACGACGGCGCGACCATGCTGTTCGGGGTGCCGACGATGTACCACCGCATCGCGCAGGCGCTGCCCGACGACCCGGAGCTGGTCAAGGCGCTCGGCGGGGCGCGGCTGCTGGTCTCCGGCTCCGCCGCGCTGCCGGTGCACGACCACGAGCGGATCGCCGCCGCGACCGGACGCCGGGTCATCGAGCGGTACGGCATGACGGAGACGCTGATGAACACCAGCGTCCGTGCCGACGGCGAGCCGCGGGCCGGCACGGTGGGCGTGCCGCTGCCGGGCGTTGAGCTGCGGCTGGTGGAGGAGGACGGGTCGGTCATCGCGTCGCTGGACGGGGAGACCGTGGGCGAGATCCAGGTGCGCGGGCCGAACCTGTTCACCGGGTACCTCAACCGGCCGGACGCCACCGCGGCCGCGTTCACCGCGGACGGCTGGTTCCGCACCGGCGACATGGCGGTGCGGGACCCCGACGGGTACGTGCGCATCGTCGGCCGCAAGGCCACCGACCTGATCAAGAGCGGGGGTTACAAGATCGGGGCGGGTGAGATCGAGAACGCGCTGCTGGAGCATCCGGGGGTGCGGGAGGCCGCGGTGACCGGCGAGCCGGACCCCGATCTGGGCGAGCGGATCGTGGCGTGGGTCGTCCCGGCGGACCCGCAGGCGCCGCCGGGGGCGGAGGAGCTGGCCGATCACGTGGCCCGGCGGCTCGCCCCGCACAAGCGGCCTCGGGTGGTGCACCATCTCGCCGCGCTGCCCCGCAACGACATGGGGAAGATCATGAAGCGGTCGCTGTCCCGTGACTGAGCGGCACTCCGCGCGCGAGATCCTGGCCCTCGTCACCGACGACTCCACCTTCGCCGAACTCCCGTACCCGGCAAGGCGGTCGGAGCCCGACGGCCCGCTCGGCTGGCAGGGCTACGACGCCTCCCGGGCCCACGCCGCCGAGCGCACCGGCGAGCAGGAGTCCGTCGTGTGCGGCACGGCGAGCGTCGCGGGCACGCGGGCCGTGCTGATCGCGTTCGAGTTCGGCTACCTCGGCGGCTCGCTCGGCGAGCGCACCGGCGACCGGCTGACGGCGGCGTACACCTACGCGCGCGAACACCGGCTTCCGGTCGTGCCGTTGGTCGCCACCGGCGGCAGCCGGATGCAGGAGGGCATGCTCGCGCTCGGCCAGCTCCAGCGGGTGGCGCGGCAGTCGGTGCTGACCGGGCGGGCCGGGCTGCCGCAGATCGCGGTGGTGCGCGACCCGACGACGGGCGGCGGCTGGGCCACGCTCGGCGCGGGCGCCGACGTCGTCCTCGCGCTGCCCGGCGCCCAGGTCGGCTTCGCGGGCTCCCGGGTGCGCCCGGCGGACGCCGACCCGGCCGCGTACACGGCCGAGGCGCAGGTCGCGGCGGGCGCGGCCGACGCGCTGGTGCGGCCCGGGGAACTGCGGGAGACGCTGGGGCTGTGGCTGCGGCTGCTGACGTCACCGGCGCCGCGGGCCCCCGTGCCGCCCGCCCTCGGCGCGGGTGACCTGCCCGCCACCGGCTGGGAGGCCGTGCGGCGCGCCCGCTCCCCCGGACGCCCGCGCGCCGAGGCCTACCTGGACGCCTGCTTCACGCGGCGGGCGGCGATCAGCGGCGACCGCTGCGGCGGCACCGACCCGGGCATGCTGTGCGGCTTCGGCGAGCACGAGGGCCGTACGGTCGCCTACGCCGCCCAGACCGGCACCGCGACCCGGCCCGCCGGCTACCGCACCGCCGCCCGGCTGATCCGTCTCGCGGACCGGCTCGGGATACCGGTGCTGACCCTGGTGGACACGCCGGGCGCGGCCAACGACGCCCGGGCGGAGCGGGAGGGCGCGGGCGCGGCGATCGCGGACCTGTTCGGCGCGGTGGCGGCCGCCCGCACGCCGGTGACCACGCTGGTGATCGGCGAGGGCGGCTCCGGCGGGGCGCTGGCGCTGGCCGCGCCGGGCAACACGTATGCCACGCCGGACAGTTACTTCTCCGTCATCGCGCCGGAGTCGGCCGCCGCGATCCTGAAGCGGCCTCCGGCGCAGGCGGAGCCGACGGCGGACCAGCTCCGCATCCGGCCCCAGGACCTGGTGGAGCTGGGAGTGATCCGGGGCGTCTCCCGTCCGGACGAGGGAGCGGAGAGAGCCGAGGGAGCCGGGTGAGTCGGCGGCGCCCGCGTCCGGCGGCCCGCTTCGCCCCGGTCACCGCTTCACCCCGGCCGCCCGGATGACCTGCTGCGTCACCGAGCCGCCCCGGTCGTCGCGCGCCGAGGCCCGCAGCGACACGTGGGCGGCACCGCGCGGCACGGTCAGCGCGCCCCGCCACGAGGCCCCGGACCGCTTCAGGGCCACCGTCCGCCACGTCCGCCCGTCGTCGTACGACACCTCGAGCCGTCCGCCGCCGATGGTCCCGGTGTCCTGCGCGCCCTCCACGTACCGGGCGAAGATCCCGACCGGCACCCGCCCGCCGCCCGGCACGTCGCCCGCGAGGTCCGTGGGGACGTCGAAGCCGAGGTTGATCAGGGGGAGGGTGACCGGGCCGCCGCCGGGCGGGGCCGCGGACCTGAAGGTCCACTCGGAGCGGCCCTCGGTGGCCCGTCCCCAGCGGGCGGCGTCGAGGGCGGTGCCGGTGACGACCCGGTAGGTGTGTTCTTCGGCGGGCGCGTCCGTCACGTACGCGCCCGAGCCCCTGCGCCGGTCGGCCGGTACGCCGTCCAGGCCGGCCTCCGTCCACTGGGACATCCCGGAGTCGTCGCTCCACACGTTGCCGAGGCCGGTGTGGTCGGGCCCGGAGTCGCCCCAGCCGGGGAGGTCGAACGTCAGCCGGCCGCCGGTGCGCTGCTGCCCCTGGCCGGTCGCGCCGCCCAGCCACGGGTGCCACACGGGCGCGAACCAGTCGAGCGTGCGGTGCGACCCGCCGCGGTGGGCGACGACTGCGCCGCGTTCCTCCAGCGCCCCGTCGCCGGCCGTGGCGGACTCCTGCCACCGCTGGCCCGGCCCGGTCGACACGTAGTCGGTCCGCTCGGCGGGGAGGTCGATCCGCTCCTGGAAGCCGAGCCCGACCGGGAACGTGCCGGTGACCGAGTACCGGAACTCGCTGCCGCTCATGGGCCTCGCCGCGTGGAACCTCGTTCTCAGCACGGCGAGTTCGCGCGGGCCCGGCCGGTAGGTGAGGTCGCCGTCCGGGATCTGCTGTGCGTGCCCCTGCGAGAGGTCGTACACGTACGGCGTGTCGCGGGTGCCCGTCATCTCGACGCGGCCCGCCGCGCGCAGCCGGGCCGCGTCGGCGAGACCGACGGTGGCGATCTGCAGCGGCCGGTCGGTGTTGTCGTCGGCGCCCCACCACGTCTGGAGCCGGCCGGGCGCGTCGTCCGTCACGAACAGCGCCCTGACGCCCGCGTCCTGCGCGGCCTGCGCGAGGGCGGCCGGGTCGGCGCCGTCGGCCAGGTGCGCCAGCACCGCCTTGCCGCGCACGCCGGTGAAGGGGCCGTCGCCGACGTCGGCCAGCGGGAGCGTGGTGCGCCCCTCGATGAGGGTGCCGCCGGCCTGGACGACGGCGTCGTCGACGCCCGCCACCTCGAGCAGCGGCTTGCCGAGCCGCCACACCGTCCGGTACTCGAAGGTGCCCCAGGTGACCTTCCCGGTGGGCGCGGCGAAGACGCTGTCGTAGGTGACGGGGACCAGCACGGCGCCGGACAGGTCGACGCCGTCGGCGGCGCGGTCGTACTCCATGAGCAGCTGCCGGGTCTCGGTGCGCCGGTGCACCTCGGCCCTGATCTCGCGCAGCCGGCGTCCGTCGAGGGTGACCTCGCGGTCCCGGTCGACGACGACCTCCGGCGCGGCGAGGAAGCCGAGCCCGAGCGAGTCGGCGCCGTGGGCGCCGCGCACGTCGAGGAACGACGTCAGGCTGTACGTGCCCGGCTTCAGCCGCAGGCGCAGGGTGCCGGTGCCGTCGGCGTGCGCCTGCTGGGCGTCGGCGCCCGGCGCGAGCGGCTGCACGGTGACGTCGGCGGCGGTACCGGCGCCGTCCCGGTCCGTCACGTGGACGGTGAGCGTGTACCGCTCGTCCTCCTTGACCATCCCGAACACGGTGTGCGCGACGGGGGTCCCGCCGGCGGAGGCGACGATCTGCCCGCTGGTCTCGCCGACCGGCGCCCTGGAGACGTCCCCGGTCACGGTCGTGGCGGCGGTGCCGTGGGCGGGCACGGTCAGGGCGGTGTCGGCGAGCCGGGCGACGCCGTCCGGGGCGCCCTGCGCGGCGAGGCTCAACTCGACGTCGTGGTCGGAGGAGTTGGTGTAGGTGAGGGTCCGGGTGACCGGCGGGCCGGCGTCGTAGGGCCAGCGCCGGAAGCCGAGGTCGGCGTTCGCGGTGGCGGTGACGTCCGCGGTGACCGCGTCCGGCACGCTCACCCGGCCCGCGCCCGACCGGTAGGCGTCGGCGTCGGTGTCGGCGTCGGCGTCGGCGTCGAGCCGCCGGGAGGTCGACATCAGCGCGTCCTTGAGCTGGGCTCCGGTCCAGCCGGGGTGCTCCTCGGCGAGCAGCGCGGCCGCGCCGGCGACGTGCGGCACCGCCATCGACGTACCGCTCATGGAGGTGTACCAGCCGCTGCCGCCGGTGAGGGAGGAGCGGGCGGCGAGGATGCCGACGCCGGGGGCGGACAGGTCGGGTTTGAGGGCGTTGTCGCCGGCGCGCGGTCCGGCACTGGTGAACCAGGCCGGCCGGTCGGCCGCGTCGACCGCCCCGACGGTGAGGGCGGCGTCGGCGGCGCCGGGCGAGCCGATGGAGGAGGGCGCGCCGGTGTTGCCCGCGGCGACGACGAAGAGGGCCCCGGTCTCCCGGGACAGGGTGTCGAGGGCCTGGGACATCGGGTCGGTGCCGTCGCTCGGCTCGGTCGAGCCCAGGCTCATCGACACGATCCGGGCGCGCACGTCACGGGCGGCCCACTCCATCCCGGCGATGATCTGCGACTCGCTCCCCGAGCCCTGGTCGCCGAGCACCTTGCCGACGGCGAGACGGGCCCCGGGCGCGACGCCCCGCTCCCTGCCGTCGGAGGCCGCCCCGCTGCCGCCGACGGCCGACGTGACGTGCGTGCCGTGCCCGTAGCGGTCGGCGACGTCCTCCCCGCCGACGAAGCTCCTGCTGACGGAGATCCGCCCGGCGAGGTCGGGATGCCCGGCGTCGACCCCGCTGTCCAGCACGGCGACGGTGACGCCCTTGCCGGTCAGCCCGACGTCCCAGGCGGCCTGCGACCCGATCTGCGCGTTGCTCTCGGCCATGTCGGCCCGCACGCGCCCGTCGAGCCAGACGCGCTTGATGCCCTCTTCGGCTCCCTTGATGCCGCTGACGCCTTCGGCTCCCTTGAGGCCGCTGACGCCCTTGCCGCCGTCCCGCCGGGTGACGGCCCGCCAGAACGTCCGCCCCTTCTCCGCCGCGACGGCCATGCCGCGCACGCTGCGCAGGGTCCGCGTCCGCTCGGCGCCGTGCGGGACCACGGCCCGCGCGCCCTTGTCCCAGGTCACGATCAGCGGCAGCTCGCCGGTGCGGCCGTCGGCGAGCCCCTGCCGCAACAGCCCGTCGACGTCGAACAGCCGCGGGTCGAGGGTGCCGGCCCGCAGATACGGCAGCGCCTCGTCCGGTACGACGGTGATCCGCCCGTCGGAGACCCGCGTCCGCACGGCGCCGACGGCGCCCCGGGGCCGCGCGACGGCGACCGTCCGACGGCCGTTCCCGAGGTCGGTGACGGTCACCTTGTCGCCGGTCACCAGGGTCACGGTCCGGGCCACTGCACGGGTCACCGGGCGGGAGCCCGTGCGGGTCACCGGGCGGGAGCCCGTGCGGGTCACCGGGCGGGAGCCCGTGCGGGTCACCGGGCGGGAGCCCGTGCGGGTGACCGGGTGGGAGCCCGTGCGGGTGGCCGCGTGGTGGACGGGGTGCGCGGGGGGCGGTGTGCCGGTCTCCCCGGCCGCCCGTGCCGTCGGCAACAGGGCCAGCACCAGCCCGGCGGACAGGAGGGTCGCCCCGCGTCTGACCGGTCCTCTGCTCATCCAGGCCTCTTCCGTCGCGCGTCATGTGGCTTGCGCCGCCGAGGAGTTGACCGGCGACGACGGAAAACGTCTGGCATGTTCCCGCCAAAGACACCCGCCCCGCAAGCACCCGCGCCGCGACAACCCCCCATTCAGCGGCGACCCGCCCGGCCCCCTACAAAAGGCGCCCGCTCCCCCGCCCGCCGCACGATGCCAGGGAGGAGCCCCGCCACCCGGCGGGACACGGCCTGCGCTCTCGGGAGGACCCTGCCATGACCGCCAGTCTGGAGCGGTTGCGCCGCTGCCACTTCGCCGTCGATCTGGGGGCGGCCCGGACCCGCGTCTACGTCAAGGGCGCCGGCCTCGTCGTCGACCAGCCGTCCGTCGCCGCCGTGAACACCCGCACCGGCGCGCTGATCGCGGTCGGCGAGTTCGCCGAGAAGATGACCGGCCGCACCCCGCACTACATCCGTGTCGTGCGCCCCGTCTCCGGCGGCACCGTCGTCGACATCGAGATGGCGCAGCGCATGCTGCGGCACCTGCTGGGCGACAAGATCCGCCGCGCACTGCGCCGCAAACCACGGCTGCGGGCGGCGGCCTGCACCCCGTACGACGCCGACCCGCTCGCCCAGCGCGCGGCGATCGAGACGCTCGTCGGGCTCGGCGCCCGGCGCGTGGAACTCGTCGACACCCTCATCGCCGCCGCCGTGGGCTGCGGGCTGCCCGTGGAGCAGCCGGAGGCCACCATGGTCATGGTGTGCGGGGCGGCGGCCACCCAGGTGGCCGTGCTCTCCCTCGGCTCCATCGTGACGGCCGAGCGCATCCCCGTCGGCGGCGAGGCCGTCGACCACGCGATCGTGCAGCACCTGCGCCACCAGCACGAACTGATGCTGCCCAGCCAGTCCGTACGGCCGCTGCAACTGGCCCTGTCCGGCAACGGGCTCACCCCGCACGGCCCGACCTCCACCGAGATCCACGGGCGGGACGTCGCCACCGGCCTGGCCCGCTCCGTGCGGGTCGACACCGCCGCCGTCCGCGACGCCATCCAGACCCCGCTGACGGCCGTGCTCGACGGCATCGGCAAGGTGCTCCGCGACTGCCCGCCCGACCTGGTCGCCGACCTGGCCGACCGCGGGATCATGATGGTCGGAGGGAGCGCGTTGCTGCCGGGGCTGGACCACATGCTGCGGCAGTTCACCGGGATCCCGGTGCACATCGCCGAGCGGCCGGACGTGTGCGCCGTGCAGGGGCTGGGCTACATGCTGGAGGGCAAGATCGAACCGCTGGTGCTCGACCCGATGTCCGACTGAGACCTCTCCTCCTCCCCCGGACGCGAGGCCGTCCCCCGGTCGTCCTCCCGGCCGGGCAGCCGCGGGTCAGCGGGCGGACCAGCGGCTCGTCCCGCACCTCGCCCTCGCACACAGCACGCACGTACCCGTCCACGGCCCACACCCGCAGCGCGCCCGAACCGCCGCCGTGCACCACGCTCCCGGCCGGGTGTAGCGCGCCGGTCGCCGGGCAGGCGCGCACACGGCGGCCGCCCACTGCCTGTCCTGAACGCCCACGGCGCGCCCACGCCCAGGTTCACGCAGGTCCCCTCGCATGCCGGTGGGAGCGCCGGCGCACGGTGAAGGTGCAGGCGAGGACGCCGAGGCCCCAGGCGATCAGGAGGGCGCCCCACAGCGGCATGGTCACCACCGGGACGAGAAGGCGGATCTCGGTGCTCGCGCGGTTCTCGAAGATGAAGATCATCGCGATCACGGTGGTCAGCACGAACGGTGTGACGCGGCGGACGACGGGGCGGGAGAAGAACGGCGTGTGCGCCTTGTGGTGCGTGCCGGCGGTCTGAGCCATGGGATGCCTCTCAATCACGCGCTGCCCCCTGCGTACAGCGTCCCCTCCGGCCGGACGGCCCGCCACCGAAGGCGCAGTGCCCCGGAGCCGGGCGGCCCGCCGCGCTCGCCCCGCCCGAACCGACGCCTGCCCCGAGCCCCGACTCCCTGTGCACGGCCCGGCGCCGGCGCCCCACATGGTCCGAACAGGTGTCGGGTCACGTGCGTCGGCCGGTGAGGGGCGGGCCGGAAGCACGACCGGGTTACGGTCGGACGGTCGGCGTGCGGTCGGCGGCCGGCGCCGGCCGACGTGCGGGAGGTGCTGCTGTGTCGACTGCAAAGCCGCCCTCCACCGTCACGCTCCTCCCGGTCATCACGGGACTCTCCCTCGCTTTCACGATCACGGCCGTCGACCCGCTGGTCCTCAGCCTGAACATGCCGCAGATCAGCCGGGCGCTCCACGTGCCGCCCGACGCCGTCGGATTCCTGGGGGGCGCGTCGACGCTGGTCGTGGCCGCCGCCGTGCTCGCCGTGGGCAGTCTCGGGGACGCGTTCGGGCTCAAGCGGCTGCTGATGCTGGGGCTGGCCGGCGTCATGGTGGTCAACCTGCTCTCCGCGGTCTCCCCCGGCTACGAGTTCCTGCTGGTGATGCGCTTCCTCGACGGTCTGGCGCTGGCCGCGATGCTGGGCGTGTCGCTGGCCCTGCTCAAGGCGTCGGTGCCGGCGGAGAAGCGGCCGACGGCCATCGGCGTCTTCATGGCCATCGAGATGGCGCTGTGCGGGGTGACCCCCGCGGCCGGGGGCTGGGTGGTGGAGGCCGTCGGCTGGCGGTGGCTGTTCCTGCTCGGCCCGCTGCTGTCACTGATCTCCCTCGGGCTGACGGCCCGGTACGTCGCCGAGCCGCCCGTCCTGCGGCGGCACCGGCTCGACGTCGTCGGCGTCGGCCTGGCCGGCATCGCCCTGCTCACCCTCGTCTACGGCATCGCCGGGGCGGAGAACGGGTTCTCCCAGCTCCGGGCCTGGCTGCCGCTGTCGGTCAGCGCGGCCGCCCTCGTACTGTTCGTGCTCCGGGAGCGCCGGACTCCGGAACCGGTCCTGGACCTGTCGCTGTTCCGCAGCGGCCCGTTCACCGTGGCCGCGCTGGCCGCGCTGGCGCTGAACTTCCTCGCCGCCGGGTTCAGCTTCGCGCTGGGGCAGTTCGGCAGCGTGATCCTGTCGCTGTCCCCGCGCACGATCGGCCTGCTGTACCTGCCCGGCACGGCGGCGATCGCGGGCGCCGTCGTGCTGGCGGGGCGCCTGATCGGGAAGTACACCCCCCGGCCGGTCCTCGTCACCGGCCTGCTGGTGCTGGCCGCGAGCACACTGCTGATGGCGGCGACCGCCGCGCCCACGATGGCGCTGTGGGTGCTGGTGCTGGCCACCTGGCTCACCAACCTCGGATCGCTGGTGGCCTCCGCCGCGGTGGCCGAGACCATCCTGTCCCACGCACCGCCCGGCAAGTCCGGCACCGTGGCCTCCGTGCAGCCGGCGTTCGGAATGACCGGCTACGCGCTCGGACCCGCCGTCTACCTCCTGCTGCTCGACGTCTTCTTCCAGCAGCGGTGGCTCAACGACGCCGAGGCGCGCGGGGTGTCGGTGGAGGAGGCCGAGCAGGCCGTGGACGCGGCACGCAGTGCGCTGGCGCACAGTCCCGGCACCGCCGGATACGACCCGAACCTGCTCCGGCAGTCCGGACTGGCTCTCGGGCTGGACTTCACCGAGGGCCTGCGGCTGACCATGCTGGTGGTGAGCGTCCTGCCGCTCGCCCTGGCCGTGGCCGCCCATCTGCTCGTCCGCCCCTGGTCCGACGGCGTTGCCGCGCAAGGGAGATGAGCGGACGCCCGGCCGTGCCGCGGCCCGCAGGGAATGCACGGTCGGACGCGGCGGGTCAGCATGGAGGAAAGGGACGTTCCCCATGGAGGTTCGCATGGCTGACAACGAAACCTTCGTCCGCGATCTCTTCCGGGCGTGGAACGACCGGGACTACGACCGCATCGCCGGGTCCGTGGCTCCGGACTGCACCCTCGTCGACGAGGGCAGCGGAAGGACACTGCGGGGCCCGGAAGGCTTCACCCGGCTCGCGAAGGCCATGTTCGACGCGATGCCGGACGGCAAGTTCACCGTCGACCACCTCACGGCCAAGGAGGACACGGTGGTGGTCGAGTACACGAGCAGCGGGACCCAGACCGGAGACCTGGTCCTGCACGCCGGCACCCTGCCCGCCACCGGCCGTCACGTCACGGTGCACGGGTGCGACATCTACGAGGTCAAGGACGGCAAGATCAAGGAAGGCCGCGCCTATCTGGACACCGGCGCCATCATGAGCCAGCTGGGCCTGACCAAGCAGTTCCAGCGCTGACCCGAACAAGCCCCCACGAGAGGTCACGACCCACCCCACCCCGGGCCACGGGGCACTGGCCTCGTGGCCCGGTCCGCCAGCCGGATACAATTGATCTTGTATCTTGATGCACTCCCTCTTGTACCTCAAGGAGGGGGTGTCATGAGTCGGACCGTCATCGACCTCGACGACGAGGCACTGGAAGCAGCCGCCAAGGAACTGGGCACGACCACCAAGCGCGACACTGTGAACACCGCCCTGCGTGAGGTCACGACCCGGTACCGACGACTGCGCGCCCTGGACGAAGGCCGTGCGCTGGCGGCGGAGGGCGCTCTGGACATCGATCTCCTGCTGGACAAGAGCAGGTACCGGCCCACGGGCCCGGCGGACGACGGACGTCACACGGAAGCGAATGAGTGACCGTCGCCGACTACCTCATCGACACCTCCGCCCTCGCCCGGGTCCTGCTGGGTCAGAACACGGCCGAGTGGAACGACAGGATCGGTGCCGCGGCCTCGCGCCATCTGCGACATCACCGAGCTGGAAGTCCTCTGCTCCGCCCGGTCGATCAACGACCGTACGCGGCTGAAGGCGGCACTGGATGCCACCTGTGCCTGGTGTCCGGTGCCGGACGGCGTCTATCGCCGCTCCCGCGTCGTTCAGGAGCAGCTCACGGCCAAGGGTGAACATCGCAGCGCCGGCCCCGTCGACCTCCTCGTGGCAGCCACCGCCGAGGAGGCCGGGCTCATCCTTCTGCACTGCGACCGGGACTTCGAGACCATCGCGCGCACCACAGGGCAGCCCACGCGCCAGATCGACCTCAGGCACCAGCTCGGGGAGGGGGCCTGCGCCGGGCCGTGCCGGGTGTTCAGTGGTCGCGGCCGGGCGGGCCGACGGCGTTCGCGATGCCGAGAGGCTGTTCCCGCTCCGCGCCCGGCGCGTGGTCCGGCGGTACGGCGGTGCGGTGGTCGGCGATCGGGCGGGGAGCCGCGGCGGCGGCCGCCGGGACGATCTGGGTGCGCTTGGCGGCGTACTCGTCCGCGGTGACCGACAGGGACTCGGCGATCTGGCGCAGGTAGGAGATGAGCCGTTCGGTCTCCTCCGGGCCGTCCGCGGCCGCAGCCTGGGTGGTCTTCTCCCAGGTCTGCTGCAGGATCGCCTCCGCCTGCGCCCGCGCGGCCCGCACCATGTTCCGCGCCTGCTCGCGGGCGACCGTGACGGTCTGCTCGGCGGCCTGCTGGGCGCGTGCCTGCTGCAGCACCGCGTCCACGGTCGGCACCCCGGTCGGGCCGGTGCCGTCGCCGATGTTGTTCGCGCGGATCCAGTCCCGGTGGCGCTGCATGTCCGTGCGCAGGCGGTCGTTCTCCTGCGTCAGCTCGATCAGGGTGGCCGCGCAACGGCGCAGGGCGTCGTGCACCGCTTCCTCGCTGTAGCCGCGGCGGGTGAGGGGAGCGCGGGGGAAGGTCATCGACCTTAGTGCCTCGGGGCTCACCCGGCGGTCCCCCGGATGGTGTCCTCGTGTCCTGTTCACGTATCTCCGATCACCGAGCGTCTTCTTCGAAGTGCAGCAAGTCGTGGGAGACGCCCGCGCCCGCCAGATCGCGTACCGTCGCGGAGACCATGGACGGCGAGCCGCAGACGTAGAAGGAGCGCCCGTGCCAGTGGGCGGCGCGCAGGACCGGGCCGGCGAGGCTGCGGTTGTCGATGGTGCCGGCGTCCGCCCCGACCAGCGGCGTCACCCGGAGCCACGGGTTGGCCTCGGACAGCTGCCGCAGCGCCTGCTGGTCGTACAGGCCCCGCGCGTCCCGTGCTCCGACGAACAGGTCCACCCCCCGCGCGGGCCCGTGCCAGGCGATCTCCTCCACCAGGGCGCGCATCGGGGCCAGGCCGGTGCCCCCGGCGATCAGCACCAGATCCCGGCCGCCGGACGCCTGCAGGGTGAGCCGGCCGCCGACCGGGGCGCCCAGGCGCAGCACGTCCCCCCGGCGCAGTCCGTAGACCAGGGCCGGGCTGACCAGGCCTCCGTCGACGGCACGCACGTGGAACTCGATGATCCCGTCGGCGCGTGTGGCGTTGGCCGGGGTGAACGACCGCCAGGTGCTCGGCAGCGTCGGGGTCTCCACCATGACGGACTGGCCGGCCCGGTACGCCATCGGACGGTCCAGGCGCAGCGTGATGACCGCGAGGTCGAAGCCGCGCGGCTCGATCTGCACCACCTCGCCGTTCCACCACGGCGGATTCGCCCTGGCGTCGTCCTCCGCGGCTTCCACCATGGTGCGGGCCACCAGGGTGTACGCCTCGGTCCAGCCGTGCTGCAGCTCCGGGGTCCACGCCTCGCCCAGGAAGTAGGCGAGCGTGGCCAGCAGCGCCTGTCCCACCGCCTCGTAGTGCTGTGCCACCACCTGGAACTTGCGGTGGTCACGGCCGAGTTGCCGCAAGTACGGCAGGAGCCGGTCCGGGTCGTCCGCCTCGGCGACGATCCGGCCCAGGGCGGCCACGAGCCGGTCGCGCTGCGCCCCCATCGCGACGGGGAACATCGGCCGGACCTCCGGCGCGATGAGGAACAAGTACGAGTAGAAGTACCGCGGTACCTCGTCTCCCGACTTGCCCACCAGGGCGAAGGAGTCTCTCAGTGCCTGGGAATCGCTCATGTCCGCACTCCGGTGGCTGGTATCAGGTGTGACCTCCGAAAACGATGGCGAGCCGGCCCGACGGCTCGTCAGGATGCGGCTGTCGCCGCCGGGGTCAGCGCGCGGCGGCCTCGCCGGCCGCGACCATCGTGTCGCTGATCACTCCGTAGACCGCCGTCCAGGATTCCTCGACGGCCGGCGTCCACGCGTCGCCCGCGTAGTGACGCAGGGCGGCGATCAGGCTGCTGCCCACGGCGGGGTAGTGCTCCGCCAGCGCGCCGTAGCCGGCGTGCCGGCGCCCCAGGTTCTGGAGCATGCCGACCAGCGTCTCGGTGTTCTCGAGGTTGGCGACCAGGGCGCCCAGCGCGGCCCACAGACGGTCGCGCTGCTCGTCGAGGTGGGCGGCGAACAGCGGGCGCACGTCCGGGTTGTGGGTGAAGAGGTGGTCATAGAAGTACGCGGTGAGCTGCGGCCCGTGGGGCTGGACTGCCGCAAAGCTACTGCGGATGAGTGAGGGGTCCGGGGTGGTCATGCGGGCCGACTGTAGCCAGACGCACACTGATCGAACAAGCTGAGTTCGATTTACTCACGGAGCGGTGACGCGCCGGGGGAACGGCTCGGGCCGGTGGCTTCGGGCGCGAGCAGTACCGTTTCAAGTGCATTGGTGCGTATGGGAGTTGGGAAAAACAGAGCCCTGTGACCTTCGCCATACGCCGAGTTGGGTCCGCCTCCTCTAAACTCCCGTCCCGGCCGTCACCGCCGACCGGGCCGGCTGCCGCCCGGCGGCCCGTAGCCGTTCATCGGCATGGGCCGGCTGCGGGGACCGGCCGCGCCACCGGCGGCCCGGCCACGACGCGGGTGCGCCGCCGCCCGAAGCAGCCGCCCGAAGCAGCCGCCCGAGACGGTCGGCCGCGGGCGCCCGGTGCGCCGGCCCGTGCCGGCCGGCCCTGTGCCGTCAGGACGCCGCGGCGGCTTCCGCGCGGCGCACGGCGACGTCCAGCACGGCGAGCAGCGCGTCGCGGACCGAGCCCGTCTTCCTCGCGTCGAACACGACCAGCGGTACGTGATCGGCGATGTCCAGCGCCCACCGCACCTCCGCGAGGTCGTGCTCGACCTCCCCGTCGAAGGCGTTGACGCCGACCGCGAAGGGGATGTCCCGGTGCTCGAAGTAGTCCACCGCCGCGTAGCAGTCGTCCAGCCGGCGGGTGTCCACGATCACCAGGCTGCCGAGGGCGCCCTCCACCAGGTCGTCCCACATGAAGCCGAACCGGTCCTGGCCCGGGGTGCCGAACAGGTACAGCTTCAGCGTCGGGTCGATGGTGACGCAGCCGAAGTCCATGGCGACGGTGGTGGTGATCTTGCCCGGCGTGTGGGTCAGGTCGTCCACCCCCGCCGCGACCTCGGTGATCGCGGCCTCCGTGGTCAGCGGGCGTATCTCTGATATCGAGGCCACGGTCGTGGTCTTGCCGACGCCGAAGCCGCCGGCGATGACCACCTTGACCGGCGTCGGAGGATGTTCAGCTGGTGTCACGGAGTGTGTCCCGTGAGTCGGGGACGGCACGGAGACCATCGATAACCCTTCGCAGTACGGAGAGATCCTGGGCGATGGCGGCATTCGGCCGGTGGACCGCCAGATGCCCGGCGGTACGCAGGTCCTCGGCCAGCACGCGCACCACGTTGAGGTGCAGTCGCAGCTCGGCGGCCAGTTCCGCCACCGACTGAGGCCGCCGGCAGGCCGCGACGATGTTGTGGCGTTCGAAAGTGAGCGAGTGAAGGGCCAGGAGCCCGGCCGAGGTCGACACGACCTGGGTCTCCACGGGCATCGGCAGCGCGTTGCCGTCTGCCGACACCCGGCCGGTGGTCAGCAGGAACGGCCGGATCGCGGGTGCGCGACGTGGCGGCTCCGGCGAGCCCTCGGCTTCCCCTGCTGCCTCGTGCGGTGGTCCAACGACGGCCATCACGGTCCCTTCACGATGTGCCAGTACCCGTGCCCTGGCCTCAGGCACGGTCAGCGGGCCGACGCCGCGCCGACGCTGTTCTTCAGCTCCAGCACCAGCTGGGGGGTGAGCGCGGCCCCGGCCCGGTTGGCGAAGAGGGTCATCTCGTAGGCGATGTTGCCCAGCTTCGCGTCCCCGGAGGTCACCACGCCGAGCACGGCTCCGGCGCCGATGGCCGACACCAGGACGTGGCCGTGCTCCAGGTCGACGATGACCTTGTCGAGGGCGCCGAGACCGTAGTTGCCGGAGGCGCCCGCGGCGAGACTCGTCAGTCCGGCCACGATCGCGGCCAGCCGTTCGGAGTCGGCCTGGTCGCGCAGCCGGGAGACGGCGATCAGCAGGCCGTCGGACGACACCGCGATGGCGTCGACCACGCCGGCGGTGTCGGCGGCGAACCGCTGGAGCAGCCAGGTGAAATCGGCTGCGGCGGCTCGCAGGTCGGTCGGTTCCGGCTGCTCGGAGGTGCTGTCATCCATCGACGTGGCCACTGCCCGACTCCTTCTGTGTTTCCTGGTACTGAGATGCCGGCGACTCGGCCGGAACGTTGGCGCTGTCCCGTTCCGCCCGGCGTACGGCGGCCTCGAACTCGTCGAGTTCCGAGCGGACGGCCTCGGCGTCCGCGGGCTGCCGCACGCCCGTCGGCACGCGGTCGGCCGGTGCGGCGGTCCGGGCGAGCGTGGCTCCCCGCACCCGCCGGTGCAGCGGCCGGGAGGTCCGGGCGGACGGCGGTTCGTCCGAGCCGGTGGTCCGCGCCGCGCCGGCCTGAGCACCGGCCTGAGCACCGGACTGAGCGACGGTCTGCGCGGCGGTCTGCGCGGCGGTCTGCGCGGCGGTCCGTTCCGCGACGGCCGGTCCCGAGCCGGTGGCGGCCGGGACCCGTCGCGGGAGTTCGCCGTGCGGTGCCTGCGCCTGCCTCTGCGCGGGGACGCCGGAGGCGGAGGCCGGTACCGGCGACGGTGCCGGCGCGGCGGTCTCCTTCCCGGGCCGCACCGGAAGCGGCGTCACGTTGGCGACCGCGCCCGTGGCCACGGGCTGCGGGAGGCCCGCGGGGTCCGCGGCCGGCAGGAGCGCGGCGGGGATCCACACCGTGCCGGTGACGCCGCCGCCCGGCGTACGGCTCAGGGAGACCCGCACACCCCAGCGCCGGGCGAGGCTGCCGACCACGAAGAGACCGAGCACCTTGGTCGGTACGAGGTCGAGCCGCTCCCGGCGGATCAGCCGGGCGTTCTCCTCGGCGAGGCGCTCCGCGTTCATGCCGAGACCGTGGTCGATGATCTCGACCAGCGCCCCGCCCTCCTCGATGACGTCGGCGCCGGGGCGGACCACCACCTCGACGGACGTGTCGGAGGGGGAGAACGAGACCGCGTTCTCCAGCAGTTCGGCGAACATCAGCTTCAGGTCGCCGATGACGTCGGGCGCGACGGCGACCTCCGTCTCGCACCGCAGGGACACCCGCGAGTAGCCCTCGATCTGGGCGAGCGACGCCCGGATGACGTCGGACAGGGGGACCGGACGGGAGTCGACGCCGCGCTCCCGGATCCCGGCGAGCAGCATCAGGCTGTCGGCGTTGCGCTGGAGGCGTACGGCGATGTGGTCGATGCGGTACAGCCGTTCGAGAAGCTCGAGGTCGGTCTCCTCCTTCTCCATCTCGTCGATGAGGAAGAGCTGACGCGTGGTCAGGTTGCTGACCCGGCGGCCGACGTTGCCGAACATCTCGGCCACGTTGCGGCGGCTGAGCATCTGACGCTCCAGCAGCTGCACGGCGGTGACCTGGACTTGGTTGAACACCTCGGCCAGCCCGCCGATCTCGTCGCGCACCGGGACGGGGATCGGCCGCGGCCGCAGGGGGGTGATGTCGCCGGAGTCGTCGTCCGCGACCCGGGCGAGTTCTTCGCCCGCCACGTCGACCACCTGCTGGGCGGCGTCGGTCAGGGCCACCAGGGGACGTACCACCGAGCGCCGGACCATGACGCAGAAGGCCAGCCAGGCGACGAAGCCGAGAAGGGCCAGAGCCACCAGGTACAGCGCGCCCCGCAGCGCCTTCGAAGAGGCGGCGTCGGCCTGTACGGCGGTCTGCTCGATCAGCGACCAGGTGATCCCGAGGCGGGTCTCGGACTGCCGGTCCCCGTCGGTCATCGCCTTGCGCAGCTCGGCCGGCGACTTGCCCTGCAGGGCGCCGGGGTCGATCTGCAACTGGGCGTACTGGGCGGTGATGCCGTTCTGCTCGGAGCTGCGTTCGATGCCTTCCATCCGCAGCACCTCGTCGGGTGCGGCGATCCGCTGGAACCGTTGCGCCTGATGGTCGTAGAGGGCGCGGGCGTCGACCGCGCGGCTGTACTCGGTGAGGGGGTTGGCGTCACGGGTCTGCGCGGAGAACACCGCGCTCTCGAAGGCCGCGTGGGCGGCGTCGGCGCGCAGCACCGCGTCGAGGCGCGCCGTGACGGAGGACGACGACGTGCCGGAGTAACGGTCCAGGCCGATGCCGTCGATCAGGTAGTCGACCGCGGACGCGTACGCGGGGTCGATGTCGGCGACGGAGACATAGCCCCGTTCGAGCTTGGCGCGCAGGACGCCGAGGCCGCGGATGTAGTCGAGTGCCTGCGCCTCCTCGTGCGGCAGGTCCGGGGCGAACGCCGAACGCACCGCGGCGGCCTGCCGGTCGGTGTCCCGCTGCGCCTGGTGGTAGTCGGCGGTCGACGGCAGCGGCGCTTCGGGGCGGGACGCCGCGTACTGCACGGAGAGCAGGAGCGCCTGCTGGTGTTCGGCCTGTACGTCGTTGATGAGCTTGGCGACCTGTCCGCTGTCGCGCACCAGTTCCGCTATCCGGTCCGCGTCCCGGGCCTGCCGGGCCTGGCCGTAGGCGCCGATGCCGAGGAGCACGCCGACGGCCACGATGGGCGCGATCACCAGGACGTTGAGCTTGCGGCGGAAGGGCCACCGGTCGAGGACGCTCGCCGCCGTCCGGCGCGACCGCGGACTCCGGTCGGCCGCCCCCGGTGGCTCGGGGGCGAGCGGCGGGTTGCCTCTGTTCGCGGACACCCATGCCTCCTTCGATGTGTTGCCGAGCGGTGGCAGCGCCGTCGTCACCGCCGGACCGCCGATGGCCGGCAGCGGACGTGACACATTCGCGGCGTTCGCCGCTGAGAGGAGTGAAGAGATCACGCCAGGTGTCCAAAACCGGCTGCGTGAGCATAGCCGTACTTACAGCGACATCACAGCTTTCCAGTGATCAAAAGATGATTACAGAAGCTTCACGGGTGCTGCACGGATCGTGATGCTTCATCTCCGATGGCCCTCGTCGCCCCATGTGCCGCCGGCCGATGTACTGTGCCGACGGGGGAATTGACGGGAACCGACCGGTTGAGCATGATCCTCGGCAGCACGCTTGCTGCCACCCCCGCCGGCCCCGGGCCACCGCTCGGGAATCGACGCCCGCCGTAGTCCCGTGGTCCCCGCAGCCTCCCGAGGCGAAGCGGGTCCTCGCGACGGCGACCGTACGCCGAAGCCGTCGCCCGCCCCCGAACTCCCCCTCCCCCGCCCAGCCCTGCCTGCTTTCCTCGCCTGTGTTGGAGACCTCGTGCACCCCACCCGCAAGGCGGCCGTGACCGCGACAGCCCTCCTGGCCACCGTCACCCTCGTCGCCGGCTGCGAGAGCGGTTCGACGACCGCCGAATCCGTCAACGCGCCCTCCGGTGGCTCGTCCAGACCCGGCTGCCCCGGCGCCCTCGCCCGGGTCAAGCGCGACGTCAAGGCGGCCGAGGACGTCAACGCCCCCTGGTCCGGGCCGACCAGCGGCCCCCGGGCCGTCCCCGGCCGGAGCATCGTCTACATCGCGCAGACGCTGACCAATCCCGGCGTCGAGGGCGTCGCCCAGGGCGTCCAGGAAGCGGCCGACGTCATCGGCTGGCGCGTGCACACCATCAACGGCCAGGGCACGCCCGCCGGCCTCAAGGACGCCTTCGACCAGGCACTCGCCCTGAAGCCCGACGGCATAGTCATCGGCGGCTTCGATCCCAGCTCCACCGCCAAGCAGGTCGAGCGGGCGAACGCCGCCGGCATCCCGCTGATCGGCTGGCACGCCGTCGCCGCGCCCGGCCCCAGCGAGAACCCGAAGCTGTTCACCAACATCACCACGAGGGTCGAGGACGTGGCGCGGCTCAGCGCCGACTGGATCATCGCGCAGTCCAACGGCCGGGCCGGCGTCGTGCTGTTCACCGACGCCTCCATCCCGTTCGCCAAGCGCAAGTCCGACCTGATCAAGAAGGAGCTCGCCACCTGCTCCGACGTGAAGCTGCTCAGCTACGAGAACATCCCGATCCCCCAGGCCAACACCCGCACCGTCAAGCGGGTCTCCTCCCTGGCCACCCGCTTCGGCGCCCGGTGGACCCACTCCGCCGCCATCAACGACCTGTACTTCGGTTACGCGGAGTCCGCCCTGCGCGCGGCCGGCAAGGACGGTGCCGGGGCCCCCTTCAACATCGGGGCGGGCGACGGCGATCCGTCGGCCTTCGAGCGCATCAACGGCAAGGCGTACCAGGCGGCCACCGTGCCCGAGCCGCTGTCCGAGCAGGGCTGGCAGATCGTCGACGAGTTCAACCGCGCCTTCGCGGGCAAGCCGTCCAGCGGATACGTCGCCCCCGTGCACATCACCGTCGCGGCCAACAGCGGCGGCACGCTGTCCTGGGACTCCGAGGGCTACCGCAACGCCTACCGCGAGATCTGGGACAAGTGACCACCCACCGGAGCCGACGGCAGAACCTCGTGCTTCCACTACGGCACCCGCACCGCCGGCCTCACCGGCGTGCGGCGCCCGCGCCCCGGATCACCCTCCGCGCGGAGTCGCGGACCGGACCGTCTCCCCGGCCGCCCGGTCACGGATGAGGCGGATCGTGCGCCCGGTCCGCTCCTCGTGCAGGTAGTGGCCGGTCTGTGCCCAGTGTTCGATGCGTGAGCCGGGCACCCGCAGCGCTCCGCGTTCCCACTCGGCGGCCCGCGCGGACGTGCAGACGGTCAGCACCGGCTGCGGCCGGCGCCGCAGACATGCCTCGCTGTGCGGGCGGATGCCCACGGCGCCGGGGTCGGTGTACATGCCCGCGTAGGCCTGGGCGACGACATGGTCCGGGGTGCCGAGCATGGTGCGGATGTGCGCGGTGCGCAGGCCGGGCGGGGCCTGCGGCGAGAACGCGCCGGCCACTTGAGTCGGCGGCCGCGCGGACCCGGTGCCGCTCGTACTCGGCTCGTACTCGGCGAGCCCGGTGACCGAGGCGGGAACCGCCCACGTGGTACTTCAGCCGCAGGTCCCGTACGAACTGGATCGCCCCCGCACAGGACGGCTGGTCGATCGTCCACTTGCCGCACGCCTTGTCCTGGCGACATCGGAGCCGGCAGCGGCAGGCCCTTCGGCGTCCTGGACGGTCAGTGACGGACGGCGGCCTGCCGCTCGGCCGGAGTGCCGCCGCTCGCGACGACAGCGCCGGGGGCGCTCTGGTGGCGTTCGAGAACCGCCGACACGAGGGCGAGGAGCAGGGCGGCCAGGGCCATGAGGGCGCCGACCCAGTTGGGGGCGGTGTAGCCGAGGCCGGCCGCGATGACGAGACCGCCGAGCCAGGCGGAGAGGGCGTTGCCGAAGTTGAACGCGCCGATGTTCACGGCCGAGGCCAGCGTCGGGGCGCCGCTCGCCTGGTCGAGGACGCGCTTCTGGAGCGGCGGCACGGTGGCGAAGCCAAGGGCTCCGATCAGGGCGATCGTGACAGCGGCAAGAGCCTTGTGGTGTGCGGTGAGCGTGAAGAGCGCGAGCACGACGGCCAGGCCGCCGAGGGAGACGTACAGCATGGGCATCAGGGCGCGGTCGGCGAAGCGGCCGCCGACGAGGTTGCCGCCGACCATGCCGAGCCCGAAGAGGACCAGCAGCCAGGTCACCGAGCCGTCGGCGAAACCGGCGACGTGGGTCATCATCGGCGCGATGTAGGTGATGGCCGCGAAGACGCCGCCGAAGCCGAGGACGGTCATCGCCATGGCAAGCAGCACCTGGGCGTTCTTGAACGCGGCGAGCTCATGGCGCAGGTGCACGCCCTCCGGCCTGGGCATCTCGGGGACCAGCACGGCCACACCGAGGAGCCCGATCACTCCGAGCCCGGCGACTATGGCGAAGGTGGCCCGCCAGCCGGCGTGCTGCCCGACGAGAGTTCCCAGGGGCACGCCGACCACGTTGGCGACCGTGAGGCCGCTGAACATCATCGCGATGGCACCGGCCTTCCGGTCCGGGGCGACCAGCTCGGCGGCGACGACCGAGCCGATGCCGAAGAAGGCGCCGTGGGTGAGTGAGGCGACTACGCGGCCGATCAGCATCACGGCGAAAGTGGGCGCGACCGCGGACAGCAGGTTCCCGGCGATGAACAGGCCCATGAGCAGCATCAGCATGCGCTTGCGGGAGATTTTGGTGCCGAGCGCTGTCATCAGGGGAGCGCCGAGCATGACGCCGAGCGCGTAACCGGTCACCAGGAGGCCCGCGGTGGGGATGGAGACCCCGAAGCTGCCCGCGACCTCGGGCAGCAGGCCCGTGATCACGAACTCGGTGGTTCCGATGCCGAAGGCCCCGATCGCGAGTGCCAGGAGCGCGAGAGGCATGAGGGGTACACCTTCCCGGACGATTGCGGATGCCTTTTACCTCCGCAGACAATAATTGCAGAAGCCTATTAAGTGCAAGGGTGGGCAATTGCATCAGCGCCCTGCCCTTGATCCAGTCGGCGCCGGCACGAGGCTCGTGACGCGGCTCGTGACCCGCCTCGAGGACCGCGGGCCGCCCGAGCGCGGCAGTGGTGGCGAGCCGCGCGCCCCGGAGGCGTCCGACCGACCGCACGGCGGCGCTGCCCACGCGTCGGCAGCCGGCCCCCGGGCGACAGCCGGTGCCTGCCGGCCGGGAACCGAGAGGGGTGCCGGCGAACTCGTCGACGACCTGCGAGGCCCACCAGACTGCCCCGGGCCGCCGAGGGTGTCAGCCAGGAAGGGACCACTCGGCTTCCCTTTCGGTAAGTCTGCGGCGCCACGCTCCGTTCGCAAATCCAACTCTGCAGCTCAGAACGGCACCGAACGATCTACCTGACGGAGGCAAAGGCGCGAACTGCTGAAGTAGGCCCGCACTTGCCGATCAGCTACCGGAAGGGCTCGGGGCGAGGTTAAGTTCTCCCACATGACCAGCAACCGCCGAATAATCAAAGCGGTCATACCGGCCGCCGGACTGGGCACGCGGTTCCTGCCAGCAACCAAGGCCGTACCCAAGGAAATGTTGCCGGTGGTGGACAGGCCCGCCATTCAGTACGTGGTCGAGGAAGCCGTTTCGGCCGGCCTCTCGGAAATTCTGATGGTGACCGGGCGCAACAAACGACCGCTGGAAGATCACTTCGACCGCAGCTTCGAGCTGGAGAGCGCACTGCGGGAAAAGGGAGATGTCGCGAAGCTCTCCCGGTTGGACTCCCCATCTTCCGTCGCGAACATCCACTATCTGCGTCAGGGCGATCCCCGCGGCCTGGGCCATGCCGTGCTGCGGGCGGCGTCGTACGTCGGTGACGACCCGTTCGCCGTGCTGCTCGGCGACGATCTGATCGACGCCAGGGACGACCTGCTGACGCGCATGACCGAGGTGCACGGGCGGCACGGCGGGAGCGTCCTGGCCCTCATGGAGGTGAGCCCGGACCAGATCTCCAGGTACGGGTGCGCGGCCGTGACGGCCACCGGAGAGGACGATGTGCTGCGCGTGACCGGCCTGGTCGAGAAGCCCTCGCCGGCCCGGGCGCCGAGCAGTTACGCGGTGATCGGGCGCTATGTGCTGGCGCCCGAGGTCTTCACCGTACTGCGCCGCACCGGGCCGGGGCGCGGCGGGGAGATCCAGCTCACCGACGCCCTGAACGAGATGTGCGAGAGCGGGACGGCGGGACCGGTGCACGGCGTGGTGTTCTCCGGCCGCCGTTACGACACCGGGGACCCCAGTGACTACCTGCGCGCCGTGGTCCGGCTGGCCTGGGAGCGCGAGGACCTGGGGCCGGGATTCCGGGCGTGGCTCGGCGAGTTCGTCGGATCCCGCACCGGCCTCACCGCCGCGCCGGAGCGGCTGGATGCCGCGTAGCCGCCCGCTGACCGAACCAGAGAGGAAGTTCCGTTGGATCTCCAGCTGTCCGGCACGGTGCACATCGTCACCGGCGCATCGGCCGGGATCGGCGCGGCAACCGCACGACTACTGGCCGCGGAAGGCGCCTTGGTCGTCGGTGTCGCACGCAATACGAAGGCCGTCGACGCGATCGCCGAGAACGTGTCGTCGGTTTCCGCCGATGTCACCGATCCGGACGCGGCCCGGCGCGTGACGGAAACCGTTCTGGAACGTCACGGACGCATCGACGGACTGGTGAACAATGCCGGCGGACTCACCTCCCGCCAAGGTTTCCTCGACACCACCGACGCGGACTGGAAAGCCACCTTCGAGCTCAACTTCCATTCGGCGGTCCGGTTCACGAGGGCGGTTCTGCCCACGCTCGTCGAGCAGGGTTCGGGAAGCCTGGTGCATATCGCCAGCGAGGCGGCCCGCTTCCCGGACGCACCGCTGCTGGACTACGCGGCGGCCAAGACCGCGCTGCTGTCCCTGTCCAAGTCCCTGTCGTCCGAGTTCGCGCCCCAGGGAGTGCGCTCCAACGTCGTCTCCCCCGGCCCCACCAGGACGGCACTGTTCGACGCGCCGGGCGGCTTCGCCGACCAACTCGCCGAACGGTACGGAATGCCCCCCGACGACGCGGTCGACCACTTCATCCGCGAGGAGCGCAGGCTGCCCAGCGGGCGCATCGGCCGGCCCGAGGACGTGGCCCGGATCATCGCCTACCTCCTCTCCCCCCTGGCCGGTCAGGTGACCGGCGCCGAGTGGGCGGTCGACGGCGGCGCGCTGCGCCAGATCTGACCCCCGCCACCCCGATCAGTTGGACCCACCCCCATCAATCCGAGTCTTTCTATTGAGGTGCTCATGACACGCCCAGGCCTGAACCGCCGCTCCCTCCTCACCCGCGGCGCCGCCCTCGCCGGCACCGCCACGGCGGCCGCCGCCGGACTGACCACCGTCACCGCTTCCCCCGCCCAGGCCGCTGAGCCGGCCGAGGTCGGCGCGCTCATCCGCCCCGACGACCCCCGCTACCCCCTGCTGGCCACCGGGAACAACCAGCGGTACGTCGCCGCGCCCGAGTACGTGAAGATGATCCGCTCGACCGCCGACGCCGAACGCGCGCTGCGCGCCGCCCACCAGGCCGGCAAGCGGGTCTCCGTACGCAGCGGCGGCCACTGCTTCGCCGCCCTGGTGTGCAACCCCGATGTCGAGGTCATCCTGGACTTCTCCGAGATGACCGACGTCGGCTACGACCCGGCGAGACGCGCCTTCTACGTCGAGCCCGGTGCCCGCCTGCTCAACGTCTACGAGGCGCTGTACAAGGGCTGGGGCGTGACCATTCCCGGCGGCATCTGCTACAGCGTCGGCGCGGGCGGCCACATATCCGGCGGCGGTTACGGGCTGCTCTCCCGCGCCCACGGCCTGGTCGTCGACCACCTGTACGCCGTGGAGGTGGTCACCATCGACGCGCAGGGCAAGGTGCGCACCACTGTCGCCACCCGCGAGGAGAACGACCCGAACCGCGACCTGTGGTGGGCGCACACCGGTGGCGGCGGCGGCAACTTCGGCCTCATCACCCGCTACTGGTTCCGCTCGCCCGACGCCCACGGCACCGAACCCGGCGACCAGCTGGTCTCGCCGCCGTCCAAGGTGCTGGTGCATGCGGTGGACCTGCCCTGGGCCGATCTGGACGAGGCGAAGTTCACCCGGCTGCTGAAGAACTGGGGCGCCTGGCACGAGGCCAACAGCGCGCCGGACTCGCCGTACCGGCACCTGTCGAGCCTGTTCAACGTGAGCGCGAAGGCGCACGGCAGTCTCGGCATGTTCACCCAGGTCGACGCCACCGTGCCCGGCGCCCGGAAGCTGCTGGACGACTTCTTCGCCGCGATCACGGCCGGCACCGGCCTGACGGCCAAGCCGATGGCCAAGGCGAACGGCGAGATCCCGCACCTCGCGGACCTGGCCGAACCGCGCGAGATGCCGTGGCTGAACGCCACCCGGATGGTCGGCACCAACAACCCGACCATCACCAACCCGGTGTCCCGGGCCGTGCACAAGTCCGCCTACATGCGCAAGAACTTCAGCGACCAGCAGATCGCCGCGCTGTACAAGTACATGACCCGGCCGGACTTCGAGAACCCCGACACCATGCTGGTGCTGTTCTCCTTCGGCTGCCAGGTCAACGCGGTCGGGCCGAACGACACGGCCAACGCGCAGCGCGACTGCGCCTTCAAGATGTGCTTCCAGACGTTCTGGCCCGACGCGGCGGACGACGACTTCTACCTGGAGTGGATCCGCGGTCTGTACGGCGAGTTCTTCGCCGAGACCAAGGGCGTTCCGCTGATCGGCGGCCGCACGGACGGCTGCTACATCAACTACTGCGACACCGACATGGCGGACCCCCGCTACAACACCTCGGGCGTCCCCTGGCACACCCTGTACTACAAGGACAACTACCCGCGCCTGCAGCAGGTCAAGAAGCGCTGGGACCCCACGAACTTCTTCCACCACGCCCTCTCCGTCGAGCCCGCCAAGAGCTAGGGCCCGGCCCCGAGGACTGTCACAGGGCGTACACCACCGTCGACGCGACACCTCAATCGGGAGACACCTGATGCGATCTGTTGCCGTGGTCCTGGGTACCCGCCCGGAGGCCATCAAGTTCGCCCCGGTCATCCACGCGCTGCGGGACGACCCCCGCTTCGCGCCGATCGTCATCTCCACCGGTCAACACCGGGAGATGCTGGACGAGACCATGCGGGCGTTCGCTCTGAGCCCCGACATCGACCTCGGTGTCATGGTCCCCAAGCAGACGCTCTCGCAGACCACTTACCGTGCGCTGCGCGAGCTGGAGACCAGGCTCCGCACCCTGGACGTGGAGGCCGTGCTGGTGCACGGCGACACCGCCACGACCATGGCCGGCGCCCTGGCCGGCTTCCATCTCCAGATCCCCGTCATCCATGTGGAGGCGGGGCTGCGCAGCGGCGTTCTCGGGTCGCCCTTCCCCGAGGAGGGCAACCGCCGCATGGTCGCGCAGATCGCCGCCCTGCATCTGGCCCCCACCCCGGGCAACAAGGCGAACCTGCTCGCCGAGGGCATCGCCGAGGACGCCATCGCCGTCACCGGGAACACCGTCATCGACGCGCTGAAGTGGGCGAGCCACCGCGCGGAGAGCTACGGCCACCCCGCGCTGGCAGACCTGGACACCGACCCCCGGCGGGTGGTGGTCGCCTCCGCGCACCGTCGGGACGCCTGGCCCCGCCTCCCGGAGATCGCCCGGGCGTTCGCCGACATCGCCGACGAGCCCGGCACCCGGGTCGTCGTACCGCTGCACCGCAATCCCGCGGTACGGCAGGCGATGCTGCCGCAGATCGGCGGCCACCCGAACATCACGATCGTCGACCCGCTGCCGTACCTGAACTTCTTCCGGCTCATGCGACGCGCGGACATCATCCTCTCGGACAGCAGCGGCGCGCAGGAGGAAGGCCCCGCCCTGGGCAAGCCGACCCTGGTGATCAGCAATGTCACCGAGCGGTCGGAGGCGGTGGTCGCGGGCACGGCCCGGCTGGTCGGCACCGCGTACGACGGCGTGTACGGCCACACCGTCCGGCTGCTGCGAGACCCGCAGCAGTACGCCCGGATGGCCTCGGCGGCCAACCCGTACGGCGACGGACGGGCGACGCAGCGCACGGTCGACGCGATCGCGCACTTCTTCGGCGACGGACCGGCACCGGAGCCGTTCGTGCCGGAGACCGAAGTCGACAGCCTCGCCGTCGAGCTGGCCAGGTCAGCGGAGTACGCGCGGGCATGACGAACGGGACGCACATGACAGACACCGTGGAACGCCCGCTGGACCTGGGCGGCTCCTTCGTCGCCGCGACGGTCGTCGCCGGCGCGGCCGGGCACCGCGTCGGCGGCCGGGCGGTCGTCGTGAACTGCGCGCCGGGCGACGCCTGGGTCGCGGAGTCCCCGCGGCGCCCGATCCCACCGATGACCTCGACGATCGTGACCGACACGACGATCGAGGGCGCCGAACTCCTGGTCGTCCTGCGCACGGACGACGAGAAGGCGGAGCGGATCGCCGGCATCGCGGACGAGCCGGGCTGGGCGCTGCTCGGCGAGCTGCTGGGCGACCGGATCGGCGACGGTCACGGCACCACCGGCGGCCTGCCGTTCGACAAGGGCATCCCGCTGTCGCGGGGGCCGCAGCACACCATCGGCCGGGTCGAGTTCGACCCCGCCCGGGTGCTGCGGGAGCCCGCGGCGGCCGGCACGCCGGACACCTTCGAGGTGCGGGTCAACCTGTGGTTCGCCCCCGCGGGCACCGACTGCTTCATCCACAACCGGCACGACTTCATCGAGGTCCACACGCAGGTGGCCGGCCTCGGCCGCATGCAGAAGTTCCGGGAGCAGGACCACTCCACGCTCTACCAGGACCTCCCGATGAGCCCCGGCTACACCACCCCGGACCCGTTCTGCTCCCTCGGGCCCGACCACACCTACGTCTACCCCTGGCACCAGTACCGCGCCGACACCGACTGCGTCTGGCTGGCCATCGAGTACCACCGCGTCCCGCGGTGACCGACCGTCGAGCGGAGACATGACCATGAACGAGATACGGATCCCGAAGTTCACCCCGGAACTGGTGGCCGACCAACTGCGCGACGGCTACTGGCTGGAGGCCCCCGACATCGACGGCGACGGCCGCCCCGACCTGTTCGGCTACGGCCTGCGCCTGGGTGAGATCTACTGGTACCAGAACGACGGCCGGTGGACCCGGCGCCTGGCGGCGGACGGCTTCCGGATGCCGGTCGGGGCCGACTACGCCGACGTCAGCGGCAACGGCTCCCCCGACATCATCGTCTGCTACGAGCTGTACGGCCCGATCGGCACCATCGTCGACCCCGACCCCGAGGGCGGCAAGATCGCCTGGCTGGAGAACCCCGGCTCGCCCGACAAGGACCCCTCCCGCTGGAAGAAGCACTACGTCGGCCGGGCCACCGGTATGCACCGGCTGCGGGCCGGCTACTTCACCCAGTCAGAACGCCTGGAGATCATCGGACTGCCGATCGTGGCCGAGGCGGATGTGCACGGGGTGCTGCCGGTGGTGCTTTTCACCCAGCCCGACGACGTGCTCGGCGCCGAGGAATGGCCGATGACGGTCATCGACGACAGCAACTTCCGCATGATCCACGGCGCGGAGAAGAAGCGGGGCCTGATCCCCGGCTCCGACCGGGACTCACTGCTGCTCGCCTCCGACGAGGGCGTCACCTGGCTGTACTTCGACGCCGAGCGCGGCGAATGGGTGCGCGAACTCATCGGCACCGGCGAGCTGAGCCAGTTCGAGAAGACCGGCTTCCGGGGAAGCGGCGACCTGAACGCCGGACGGCTCGGCGACGACCCGATGGCGTACGTGGCCGCGATCGAACCGTTCCACGGCAACACGGTCGCCGTCTACACCAAGGGCGAAGGCGGCGGCTGGGAGCGGACGCTGCTGGACGTGTACGGCGACCCGAACGAGAACGGCGAGGGCCCCGGCCACCAGATCGTGTGCGCCGACTTCGACGGGGACGGCGACGACGAGTTCCTGGTGGCGCTGCGCGGACCGTGGCCCTGGCAGGGCGTCATGTACTACAAGGCCGTCGACGCGGCCCGGGGCATCTGGGCGAAGTGGCGGGTGTCCGACGAGTCCGTCGCGCGGATCGCCACGGCCGACTTCAACGGTGACGGCCGGCTCGACTTCGCCACCATCGCGTACTCGGTGCAGAACTACTACGTGGCCAAGGACGCCAAGATCGTGATCCACCGGAACGAGATCGACCTCGCCGAGTAGGCCCCCTCCCCCTGAGTCCCGGGGCGGCCGTGCCCGGCCGCCCCGGGACGTTTCCCCAAGAGGAGCATCGTCATGGCCCGCGCCCGCGTCGCCGCCCTCCCCTCCCTCACAGGCCTGCGTTTCTTCGCGGCCCTGCTGGTCTTCTTCTTCCACACCTCCCTCACCGACTCGCCCATCCCGCCCAACGACCCGATCAACCCGTTCGCCGACTCCGCCGTCGCGAAGGCCTACACCAAGGCGTTCCTGCACACCGGCTACATCGGGGTGTCGTTCTTCTTCGTGCTCTCCGGCTTCGTGCTGACCTGGTCGGCGCGGCCGGGGCAGTCCATGGTGGCGTTCTGGCGCCGCCGTATGACGAAGATCTTCCCGAACCACCTGGTGGTGTTCCTCGCCTCGCTGATCCTCTTCGCGGGCGCCACCATCACGTCGGTGAGCCAGTGGCTGCCCAACATGCTGCTGGTGCACACCTTCTTCCCGCAGGCGGACATCAACCTCAGCATGAACCCGCCGAGCTGGTCCCTCGGCAGCGAACTGCTGTTCTACCTCCTCTTCCCGCTCCTGATCGTGCCGATCCGCAGGATCCGCGCGGGGGCGCTGTGGGGCTGGACCGCGGCGATGGCCGCCGGCACGGTGCTGGTCCAGCTGGTCTCGACCTACCTGGTCCCCGACACCCCCAAGTCGGCGATCACCCCGATCTCCGACAAGCAGTTCTGGTTCGGCTACCTGTTCCCGCCCGGCCGCCTCTTCGAGTTCGTGCTGGGTGTCCTGCTGGCGCGCCTCGTACTGGCCGACCGCTGGCCCCGCTGGATGGGCATCGGCAAGTCGCTGGTGCTGTGCGCACTGGGGTACGCCGCCGGTTTCCTGGTGCCCTTCCAGTACACGTTCGTCACCGTGACGATCGTCCCCATCGGCGCGCTGATCGCCTCGGTGGCCGCATCCGACGTCGCCGGCCGGCACACCTGGCTGCGCAGCCGCCCGATGGTCTGGCTGGGTGAGGTCTCCTTCGGCTTCTACCTGGTCCAGGGGGTGACGATCTTCTACCTTCGCTCGCTCCTGGACGGCGCCACCTACTCGGTACCGGCGTCGATCCTGCTCATCATCGGCTTCTTCGCCGCATCACTGCTGGCCGGCTGGCTCCTGTACCGCTTCGTGGAAATGCCGGCGATGCGCCGCTTCAGCCGGAGCCGCCGCACGACGGAACCGGCCACGCCGGCCCCGGCCGAATCCCGGCCGACGTCGGTACGAGCACTCTGAGCCGCCGCTGAAGCGACGGGGGCCGGGGTTCAGGACCCCGGCCCCCATGAGCGCCCCTCCAGGGGCGCGGACCCGTATCGGCATGCGGCTTCGCGGTGCGGGCGCGACCAGCCTCGACGCACCCGCGACCGACGACGGCCGGCTACACCCGCACCGCCCGCGCCTCTTCCGCGAAGGCCTTCGCGAGCAGCTCGTGCGACCGCAACCGGTCCTCCGGCGCGCAGGTGAGCGTGTTGACCATGATCTCGTCGACCCCGTGCTCGGCCGCCAGCTCGGTCAACCGCTCCCGCACCTGCTCCGGCGTCCCCCACACCAGGGAACGCCGGCGGACAGCGGCCCGCTCGGCCTCCAGCGAATCCCACCGGTGCTTGCGCGCGTCCTCGACGCTGGGCAACGGCAGGTCCTCGCCCAGGTCCTTGCGGGCCCGCCACAGCAGCACGCTCTGCGCGAGCGCCTCGGCCCGTTGCTCGCTCTCGGCGGTGACGACGCGTACCGCGAGCACGCCCCCGCGGACCGCCCGGCCGTGCTCGGCGAGCGTCGTCCGGTAGGAGGCGAGGGCCTCCCGGGCCGGGCCGGGCACCAGGAAGTGCGCGAAGGCGTACCCCGTCCCCAGTTCGCCCGCCAGCAGCGCCGAACTCGCCCCGGCGCCGAGCAGCCACATCTGTGGCCGCACGGGTGGGACCAGCCCCGTCTCGCCCCCGGCGAGCGGGTCGGCGCCGTCCAGACCCAGCAGCGCCCGCACCGCCAGCACCCGCTGCGGATAGTCGTGGGCGGGACCTCCGCTGCGGCCCAGGCCCAGGTCCACCCGGCCGGGGTACACCGACGACAGGACCGAGAAGACCTCGGCCACCTTCGCCGGCGAGTACCGGGGCAGCAGCACCCCTCCGGTGCCGACCCGCATCCGCCGGGTGTGGCCCAGCAGGACGGCGGCGAGGATCTCCGGGGCGCAGCCCGCGAACCCCGGGGAACCGTGGTGTTCCGCAGTCCAGTACCGGACGTGTCCCAACTCCTCGGCAGCCTGAGCCAGTTCGACCGACGCTCGCAGCGCGTCGGCCGGTGAGAAGCCCGTGCCGACGGGTGACTGGTCCAGCACCGACAGGCGCGGGGCCCGCGCGGCCGCCCCGCTCATCGCCCGCCCCGCACGGTCGCCGGCACGATCTGGTAGTCCCGCTGGAAGACCAGGTTGTGCAGATCACCGGTGGCGATCGCACGCAGCGTGGGCACCTCGGCCGCCGCCTGCTCGGGAGTGAACACGTTCAGCGGCCAGTCGTGCACGGTCGCCCCCCGCAGATGGGGGTGGTGGAAGCCGCCGCCGTAGTACGCGAGAAGGGTGATCGGCGCGATCCCGGCCTCCCGTTGCTCGGGCCACGACAGCGTCCAGCTCGCCCCGAGGCCCCCGTCCTGCGTGCGCCGGATCCCGCTCGCCGTCACCTCGCCGGTACCGAGGAGCAGGACGGTGTCGAACTCCTCCAGCACCTGGACGGCGTACGGGTGGAGCAGTTCGACGGCCTTCTCGAAGTGCCGTTCCTTGCCGCGGCGCGACACGGTGTCGCCGCTCTCGCCGTGGGTGCCGTCGCGCAGGTCACCGAAGTGGCGCAGCAGGGCCGCGATGTGCTGCGGCACCGTCTCGGGTGGTGTGGTGGTCATGGTGTCTCCTTCCGTGCTTCCAGTTGCTCACGCAGCGCCGCGCCCAGCCAGCGCCGCAGCCCCGGGTTCCCCGCACCGGGGCCGCCGGCGGCGAGGAAGGCCGCGTGCGGGGTGCCGGGGAAGGTCTTCAGCCATACGGCGTTGCCCGCCTCGCGCAGCAGCCGGGCGTACTCCCGGACGTCGTCGCGGACGGGATCGAGCTCGCCGACCGCGAGTACCGCCGGGGCCAGGCCGTCCAGCCGCTCCGCCGCCAGGGGGGTGCTGTACAGCGGGGTCCCGCCGCGTACGGCGGTCTCGACTCCGCCGCGGTACATCTCCCAGGCCAGCCGGAGGTCCTCCGCCGCGGGGAAGGCGCCCGGCTCGCTGGTGTAGGAGGCGGCTGCGCAGTCGGGGTCCAGGGGCGGATAGGCCAGCACCTGGGCGGCGAGCGGCTGGTCGCGGTCGCGGCGGGCGAGGGCCGCGCAGGCGGCGATGGTGCCGCCCGCGCTGTCGCCCCCGACCGCCAGCGGCTCGCCGTCCGCCGCCTGTTCCCCGGCCCACGCGAGTGTGGTCAGCACGTCCTCCAGCTGGGCGGGGTGCCGGTAGCCGGGGGCCAGTCGGTAGCCGGTGCTGACCACCGTGCACCCTGAGGCTTTCGCGAGGTCCATGACGGGCCCGTGCCAGTGCTCGACCGCCCCGGCCTGCCAGCTGCCGCCGTGCGCCCAGACCAGCCAGCCGTACGACCGCGGTCCGGGCCGGTAGATCCGTACCGGGATGCGGTGGGTTCCCGCGTCCAGCCAGCTCGGCCGCCACTCCACCGCACCGGACCGCCGGGTGTCCGGGCGTACGGCCCAGTCCTCGTCCGTACCGGCCGGGCCGGCGTGGGGTTCGTACCGCCGTGAGTTGCGTCGGGAGTTCGAGTTACTGCGCACTCGACCGATCACCGCGCAGGAACACGGCGCTGGTGAGGACGCCGAGGAGGACGATGGCGGCGTTGACCGCGATGGCCGTCTTCAGTCCGCCGAGGACGGCCGCGGCGCCCGTTCCGGTCATCGCGGCGGTGGCGATGGCGCTCATGATCGGTGTGCCCATGGTGATGCCGATCTGCTGGGTCATGGTCGCGAGCCCGGTGGCCAGGCCCTGTTCGTGGTCGGCGAGACCGGAGGTGGCGGTGACCATGAAGCCGACGATGACGAGCATGTTGCCGACACCGCCGGCGAAGGTGGCGACCAGCAGCAGCCACATCCAGGAGCCGTTGTCGCCGAGGCCGAGCAGGGCGGCGGTGAACACGGTCTGCAGGATGCCGCCGGTGATCAGCGTCTGCTTGCTGCCGATCTTCCCGATGACCTTGGGGGCGATCGAGCCGCCGACGACCGTTCCGATGCCCAGCACGCCGAAGGACAGTCCGGCGGCCAGCGGGGAGAAGCCGAGCACCTCCTGGAGGTAGAGGGTCAGCAGGAAGACCAGGGAGGTCTCGGTGAGGAAGGCGATCAGACCGGCGATGTTGCCCCAGGCCACCGAACGCTTGCCGAGCACGCCGAGCGGCACCAGCGGGGCGCTCACCTTGCGCTCGACGGCCCAGAAGACGATCAGCAGCAGCACGCCGGCCGCCAGCGACAGCAGGGCGCTCGCGGAGCCCCAGCCCTGCTCACCGGCCTGGGTGAGGCCGAAGACGATGGCCAGCAGACCGAGGGTGACGCTGACGGCGCCGGGGACGTCCAGCTTCGGGCGCTCGTCGGGCCGGGACTCCTTGATGACCGTGGGGGCGACGATCAGGACGGCGAGGGCGACGGGCACGTTGATGAAGAACGCCCAGCGCCAGGAGAGCAGGTCGGTCAGCAGGCCGCCGAGGATGGCGCCGGTGGTGAATCCGGCGGACATCAGGGCCCCGTTGAGGCCGAGGGCCTTCTCCCGCAGCGGTCCCTCCGGGAACGAGGTCGTCATGAGCGAGAGGCCGGCCGGGGTCACCGCGGCGGTCGCGAGCCCCTGGAAGACACGCGCCGCGATCAGCACCTCCGGGTTCTGTGCCAGACCGCCCAGCAGCGAGGCGGCGCCCAGCACCATCAGACCGCCGAGGAAGAGCCGGCGGCGGCCGAACAGGTCCGCGACCCGGCCGAACAGCAGGGTGAAGCCCGCCGCGCACAGGGCGAACGCGGTGCCGATCCACTGCAGGTGCGCCAGGGAGAAGCCCAGGCCCTCGCCGATCACCGGCAGTGCCACGTTCAGGATGGAGAAGTCCACGGCCAGCATGAACTGGGCCGCGAGCAGCAGCACCAGCACCAGCCGCAGGCGCGGGGTGAGGACGGCTGGGGCCGTTCCTACGGCCGTACGGGCCGTGTCCGAATCAGTGACGGACATGACGTCGAGTCCCTTTCGTTCGAGCTCCTTGGTGCGTCGGTGGTGCGCACCGCTGGAACGAGACTCGTCCCGGCCCGGGACCCCAGCCAGCCCCCTGTCTCGCGCAGCCAGCGCAAGGGTGGTCATCACATGACCACCCTTACCGCTCACGACCGGCGCGGCGGGCGGGCATCATGGAGGGGAGTGAACGGGAGGCATCGATGGAGACTGCGTCCGAACTGGGGGATTTCCTGAAGTCCCGCCGTGCCGCACTGCGCCCGGAGGACGTCGGCATCACCCCGCATCCGACCCGCCGGAGGGTCAGCGGGCTGCGCCGGGAGGAGCTGGCCATGCTCGCCGGGGTCAGCATCACCCACTACACCCGTCTCGAACAGGGCCGCGCACTCAGCGCCTCGGACTCGGTGCTGGACGCGATCGCGCGCACCCTGCGGCTGACCGACGACGAGACCGCGCACCTGAAGGACCTGGCCCGGCCCACCACTGCGAACCGCCCCGCCGCACCCCGCGCGGAGCAGGCCAGCCGCTCGGCACGACAGCTACTGGCGGCCATGTCGGAGGTGCCGGCGCTGGTCCTGGACCGCCGCAACGACATCCTGGCCTGGAACCGGCTGGGGCACGCGCTGCTCGCCGCGCATCTGCCCGCGGACAGCCCCGAGACACCGGCCACCCGGCCCAATGTGACGCGGATGCTGTTCCTGGACGAGCGCTACCGCGCCCTGTACACCGACTGGCACGACGAGGCGCAGCTCGCGGTCGCCTCGCTGCGGCTGATCGCCGGCCGGCACCCCGACGACCGTCGGCTGACCGAACTGGTCGGCCAACTCACCGTGCAGTGCAATGAGTTCGCCTCCCGCTGGGCCCGCCATCCGGTGCGCACGTGCACCTCGGGGGTGAAGCAGCTGCGTCACCCGCTGGTCGGCACGATGGACCTGTACTTCGAGAACCTCGTCATCCCCGGCTCGTCCGGCCAGCGTCTGATCGCCTACACGGCCGAACCGGGCTCACCCTCCGAGGCGGCCCTGCGCCTGCTGGGCAGCGCGACCGCATCCGAGGTCGGGAGCACCTCCGCGGCGGTGTGAGGTCAGAACGCGCCGACCGGCCGGGGAGCGTACAGCTCCCCGGCCGGTGCCGTTCTCAGGCGCCGCGCTGCCCGACCAGGTGCGACAGGGACGGGCACCCGGAGTCCGCCAGGCGCAGATGGGCGTACGCCGCCGAAGCCATGGTCATGTGATGGTGCCAGGCGGGGAAGGAACGCCCGGCGAAGTCCAGCAGCTCGTACCGACCGTCCATGCAGTCGGCGGTGACCGTGGAACTGACGTAGAGGCGGGTCAGTTCGAGAAGCTCGTCGAGCCGGTGGTGGGTGAGGTTGGTGAACCAGATCCGGGAGCCCGGCCGTCCGTCCGCGGCGAGTTCGGTGAACAACCTGTACGCCCACTGCTCACGCTCACCGCTCCCCTGCTGCGGCTTGCGGGCCGGCTGCCTCAGCAGGGTGGACAGGACCTGGGCCTGACGGAACCTCCCGTCGGCACCCGTGACGGCCGCGGTGTGCTGGCTCCACGTACGCCGCACGTCCGGCCCGGCCGGACGGTGGCCGGCCACGCGCCCGGTCCTGCGGCGGAGGGCGTCATGGGCGGTTCTGTCATAGGGAGTTCGGCCATAGGGAATTCTCTGCAGGCGGGTGGGCAAGCGCTGTTCCGGCACCCTGCCCTCGCGAGGTGCCACCAGCCGGGGGTTGATGGCGACTATGAAGTCGCGCCCGGTGCTGTCCAGAAGGTCCGTCAGCTCCGCGAGTTCGGTCGCGTCTCCCATGTCGGCCACCACCGGCACGTCCGGCGAACAGGTGCTGCCGACATGGCCGTCCAGCAGCAGGTCCACCATGTGTCTCCACTGGGGACGGTAGCTCTCGGTCTCGGGTATGCGGGCGCGCCGGCGCAGACCGGGCTCGTCGGTCCACCGCCGTGGCAGCACGAGCCGCCAGTCGACGGGGAAATTGGCCCCGGGACAGGACAGGAAGAGGCCGACCGCGAGCTGGCAGTTGACGGTTCGCCCGCTGGAGACGTCGAATCGCTGGTGCACGCCCACGGACTGGTCGCCGCGCTTGGGCAGGGCGACGGGCGTGATGGTCAACGCCCGCACGGACGACCGCTCCTCGATCCACTGCGCCAGAGCGTCGCGAGCCGGCCCCCACTCCCACGGGCTGCTGTTGATGAACTGCTGGAGCGAGTACCACACGGTGGGCGAGCCGGACACGGACTCCGCCACTCGCCGCATCGACTTCCTGCCGTCAGTGAGCAGCAGCCCTTTCAGGTAGGTCTGGGCCCATCGGCGTTGGTCGGCTCGTGGTAGGTAGCCGAAGATCCGCTGGGCGAAGGTGTCGACAGACACGGACTGGGCACCCGGTCTCGCCAGAACGTGCTGCGCGTGCGGTAAATGCATGGCCAGCGTTCCCCTCTACGCCTCCAGTCGGATTCGACCGATCAGTGAAGCATCGCCCTTGATACTTCACTGTGACCTGCGCCTCAGAGAGAGAAAATTATAGGTTAAGATTGTATAACACAATCTGCAACCTTCTGACTGTCCCAGCCTCCGGGGCGCGGCGAACACCGCAGCAGGAGCGGGATTGTCATGATCATCCGCCCGTCGGCGCGCGACCACCAGCACCGGCTCCCCCCGCGATTCGGCAGCCCAGGGCCGCCGACGCTCCGCCCCCGCCCCGCCGCCTCCCGGACCGTGCCGACGGCCGCCTGCGGACCGGGACACGGCCGCAGGCCGGGGCCGGCCATGCACAGCACGGTCTGGCTCCTCGACATCGGTCGTCATCAGCCGGCGAAGCGCATCGCGACGGCGTGGATCCGCTGGGCGAGGATGCCGAAGCCTGCGCCTGCCCCCGCGCGGCCAGCCGGCGGCCGTGTACGAGGCGCCGGCGATCACGCTCAGGCCGGGGGGCCACCACCAACCTCCTTTCACTCGAAGGGCACGGCTTCTGGCACGCCCAGCAGCAGTCCGAGCCGGGGCGGAGACGAGGAGGACGGACCCGCGCCCACTCCCGCCGCCCCGAGCGCCCCAGGCACGATGCCGCAGCCGTCCGCCACCGAGCCCGCCCAGACCGCACCGCCTACTCAGGCCCCCGCCCCGTCGCCGTCGACGACGCCCCCGAGCCCCTCACCGTCCCCGACCGCCGACGACCCGGCCCACGACTGCCTGTGCTTCTGGTTCCCCTGGCTCGACGAGTGCAAGACGGCCGGGTAGCAGCAGCCCCTGACCGGGCGGCTCCGCTCCAGCGCTGGCCAGCCCACCGCTCCCCTTGCACGGGCAGCCGGGCCACCCGAGTGGTGGGTTTTCACTTCGGCCGAGCACTGGCCGAGCTGATGATCTTGCCGCACGAAAAAGGCCCCCGCGGGAGTGGGGGCCTTGCCCTTATCGCTGGTCAGACGGGTCTGCCCGCGTAGTGCGCGGTGGGGCGGGTGGGACTCGAACCCACGGCCGACGGATTATGAGGACGATCAAGGCTCGAAAGTGCACACGCTCCGTGGCCAGCGCTGGAGCGGGTGCCCTGGAGGCTGCGTAGCGGAACGGCTACCACCTGCGGTTTCGCACCTGTCAGATCGTGTCAGCTTGTGCGTGATCATGCCGGACGGTCACGGACGGTACTTCCCCAGCGCTTCCCCGGCCCGCCCGAATCGACCTGGTTTCCTCAGCCCGTTCCCCGGGGCGGGGCAGTGATGGACGGTACGGAGCGTCGCACCGCGGGGTCACGGTGAACGACCACGTCGGAGGCCAGGACCCGAAGCGGCAGGCGACGGAGTCTCATTCCGGGCAGGGCGTTGGCCCCTCCTTCGGCTCGGCAACACTGGATGGAGCCCGTTCACTTTTCGCCATTTTCTCCGCGCCGCCGCGACGCCCGAAGCGGTCACTTCGCGTAACCGAGGAGACTCCGTGAAATCGGCATGCTGCTCCCCCTGACGTGGCTGAGGAAGCGGCCGAGACGCCCCGCATCAGGCTTCGGTGCGGGCGCTGTGCGTTCGGCTTGGGACTCCCCTACAGCCCGTCGGTGTTCAGCTCATCCAGGTGCTCCCGCAGGAACCGGTGTGTCTGCTCGTCGGTGGCGACGTATTCGTTGTCGAAGCGGCTGTCTGCCCATGACGTCTTGCCGCTGGAGCGGATGCGCAACTCGCCTCCCGTGATCCGGTACCGCCGGTACTCGCGAAAGTTCCTTCCCTCGTAGCTGGTCTGCAGCTCGAAGCCCTCGTTCTGCACCAGCAGTTGCTGGCGCACTTCCCTCGTCAGGCGCATGATCTCCCCAGGATTCATAACGGTGGGGAGACCATGGCACGTCTGAGCCGCAGTCCGCCCCTGCTCTGCAGAAGGCAGTGCGAACCTTCCGCTGTGCCCTTATCCTCCGGCCATGCCGGAGGAGACGGCCGTGCAACGGACCATCACAGCCTTGTTCACCAGTCCGCTCTCCTTGTGCGAGGCGGCGGCCGCGCTACCGAGAACAGCGGGGCTGTACGCCTGGTGGGCGGCACCGAGCGTTCTGCCGTCGTTTCCGGGACCGGCGAACCTCGCGGATCCGAACCGACGGCTGCTCTATCTCGGCAAGGCCACTCGGTTGCGGAGCCGGGTCGCCTCGAACCATCTGAGGCGCTCCGGGAGCTCCACTCTGCGTCGGACGCTGGCGGGGCTGCTCATGCCTACCGAGGGCTACTGGACGGCTTGGACCGACCGGGTGGTCCTCGTGCCGGAGGACGAGGAGCGTCTCAGCGAGTGGATGCGCAGGCACCTCGCCCTCACCTGGACCGAGCATGCTGATCCACTCGCGGTAGAAGGAGAGCTGATCTCCCGGTTGCGTCCGCCACTCAATGTCAACGGCGCGGAGCGGGGGGTGGCGCGCGACGCGGTCGAGCAGGCGCGTAGGAGGTACTACTGCAGCGCTGGTCCGCGACCGGCCGAGTAGCCCAGAAGGGTGTGTGGCACGGTGCTTCTCAGGCTCAGCCACATGCGAAGGGTGCGGGGCGACGTGAGAGACGCCCCGCACCCTGGGTGTTGATCAGCTACCGGTGCTGGTGTCGGTCGCTCGAGGCTGCCGCGGTTTGGCGGCCTGCGCCTTCTTGGCCTTCGTGGCCGCTGCCGTGGAGCGCCGTGGAGCGCCGTGGGCGGGGCATGGTCGGCGGCTTCTTCGACTCGGCCTCCGATCCGACGGGCTGTGCCTTCTTGGCTGTGCGTCGTGCGGGCTTCGCCGGAGCGGCGGTTTTCTGCGGCTCGGGTTCGGTCGCCGCCTGTTCGCCCTTGTTGGTCTCCGTCAGGCCCGTAGCTGCCGTGTCCCTCTCCATGGCCGGGACGCGTCGGGAGCGCTTCTTCGGGAAGGCGCGCAGCGGTGGGCGCTTGCCGTCGAACGCCGGCAGGAGTCGGGTGCGGATGTTCCGCGCGGTGGTCGCGGCGGGTGGGTTGTTCGTGAAGCAGACGCCGACGTTGTAGCGGACGCCAGGGGTGAGCTGCTTGACGCTCCAGGCGTGCGCCTCGGCGTCCACCTCGTTGTCGAACGTGCGGGGCGGCACGTCAAGTGCCCAGGTCTGCACCGCCGCTCCCTTCCAGATGTGCTTGATGCCGATGCGGCGGCCGTCGGGGTGGACGAGGTATGCGGACACACCCGGATTGGGCTTGTTGTCGGTGTCGACGGTCCATCCGTCACCGAGTCCCGCCGCGGTGGCGGTGACGAACTCTTCGAAGTCCGCTGGGAAGACACGCTGCTTCTTCGGCGCGTCGGTGTCCTTGGGCGCGTTCGACTTCGCTGGGCTCATGCGCTTTCCTTCCGGGTCCGTGAGGTTGGGTCGGGCTTCCGCAAGGGGGTCGAGGTTGAGGGCGCTTTCACGCTGCGGCTCCCTCGGTCAGTTGGTTGAGGGCCTGGAGCAGTTGGTGAGCTCGCCGCTCGAAGAGGGCCTGCTCGACGACGGCATTGCGGTGCTTGATGACCGCGGCGCGTTGGTCGAGGGCCTCAGTGAGGCCAGCGTCCTTGGTGGCCAGGGTGTCGGCGCACCAGATGACGGTCTTGGGGCCGAGGTCCCAGAGGATCGCGTTGACGGCGGCGCAGGCGGTGGCGAGGCGGTCGATGTCGTTGCCGAGCCAGGTGTAGTCGTGCGGGTTGAGGCCGCGGAAGCGCAGCGTCTGGGCGACGGAGCGGAACATGCCGCCGGTGCCGAGGGCTGGTTCGCGGATGGTCGATCCTTGGTCGCCGACGGCGAGGACCTCGGCCATCAGGTCGGTGACGCAGGACGGGGTGTGGTACTCGCCGCGCCACTTCTTGTCGCTCTTGTGGCGCAGGCCCGTCAGGAGCGGGCTGAGGACGTCGGCCTCGGACCGCTCGGTCGGATCGTCCCGGGCGGTGAGGTCGAACAGGCCGCCGTGGACTGCGGTGTGCACGACGGCCTGCACCGCACGCAGTTGGTGTTCGTCGGGGTCTTCCTCCACCCAGTCGTGAAGCGGCCGTGCGACCTCGACGAGGTCGGGGCGTGTCATCCACTGGGCTGCCCAGATCTCCCGCAGCAGCTGGGGCAGTTGGGCGGGTTCCAGGGTGAGGAGCCAGTCGGCGACGAGCGGCTCCCGGAAGAAGGCCAGGGCGGCGATGGTTCCCAGTGGGACGTCCATACGGCTGCCGCCGTAGTGGCTGAACCACGCGGCGATCACGCTCTCGGCAACTGAGCCGGCGTGCCTGTGCGGGTCGCTCGGGAGGGCACGGCGCCTGCGGCGCGGGCTGCGGGCGGGCCGAGGCTCGGGCCGCCTGGCGGCTTCCTCTTCACGCCGCCGGGTGCGCTCCTGGAGCTTCTCCTCCACCTCGCCGAACAGGTCGAACTGGACCACGCTGCTCACCGCCCCGCGGTCTCGGCCGAGGCGAACGGGTGCGGTGGAGCGCCCTCGGGTGCGGGTACCGGGCCCGACTGGAGGATCGCCGTTGCGCGTTCGGCGCGCTGGACGTAGTAGGTGTGGGCCTCGCAGAGGCTCCGCATGCGTTCCTCGTGCTGCGCGACGAGTTGGCCGTAACGGTTCAGGGAGCGCGGCGCGCAGTGGTGCTCGTGGGCGCGGCGCAGCTCCGGCGTCCAGGGCTGGGTCAGCCAGTGTCTGGCCAGGGCGGAGACGATGGCGGAGGCTCGGCGGGCCGTTCCCCTCGGTGCGTGCACGGGTGCGCTGATGATGAGCCGGTGCGGACGGAGCCGCAGGTCGCCCGCGACGAGAGCGGAGCGGGGGAAGGACTCGGCGCCGGCGAGCGTGACGCCGAAGAGGACCGGGGCTTCGTCCATCTGGAAGCCGAGTGGTCCGGTGCCGTAGGCGACCTGAAGGATCTCCTCCATGGGGTCCTGGTCGGCCTCGGGGTGGTGGTCGGGGTCCCAGCCGAGGGTGAAGGCGCCGACGTCGGTGACGCGGTAGACGGCTTGGCCGGTGTCGAAGTCGGCGAACTCGGTGGCCTCGAGGGCCGGTCCGTCGCCGACGGTGAGAGTCAGCACAAGGGTGCCCTTTCTCGTGAATCAGGCATGGGTGGGGTAGGGGGCCGGCCGGGTGGTGACGGGCTCGGCCCCCTGATGTGGTGTGGGTGGGCTGGCGCTATCCGCCGTGTTCGGCGCGCCAGCCGTTCACGTAGGAGCCGACCTCCTCGGCGAGGGGCTCCAGGGACATGTCGCCGGGTGGCTCGTCCTCGGCCGTGGTGGTGTCGTAGATGACCTTGGACGTGCCGTACGTCTTGTCGATGTGTTCGGCCAGCCAGCCGCCGATTTGCCTGCGGTCGTCGTGCCAGGGCAGTGACTCGCGGCCCGCGATCGCCACGTACTGTTCGCCGTCGGTCGAGAGCTGGACGGTGATGTGCAGCTCGTTGCCGCACCAGTCCACGCCGACGTCCGTGCAGTGCTGTTCAAGGGCTTCGATGACGTCGGCGTACAGGGCGCGGGCCTTCGCCTCGTCGGCACGGCGCAGGAGCTGGACGGCGCTGAGGTAGTGGAGGGCCATCACTCGGCCTCCTTACTCAGGTCCAGGTCGGGGACGTGGTCGGCGCAGATGAGGGAGAGGGGTTCGCCGTCACGGGGGAGGTCCAGTTCGACGTCCTGGGGCTGGCGGCACAGCAGGCAGGCCAGGGAGACGGTACGGACCATGCGCAGCGCTCGGACCGGGGTGCTCGCCGGGAGGTGCAGCGGCTCCGTCCGGCCGGGGATGGTGAGGGCGAGGAGCGTGAGATCGGGGTGGACGACGGTCTCCCTGACGCCGACCACCGCGAGCGGCGTGCTCGGTGCGTCGGGGAAGGCGAACACGTCGCCGGGGCGTAGCTCGTGCGTGTACACGGGTCCGCTGAAGCTGAGGGTGACCACGGCGTGGCCTCGCATGTTGAGTGCTCTCTTTCCGTTGGGAAGGTGTGGTGTCGTCTCCGGTGGCCGTCTCGCACACGGCGCCGGAGTGGCCGGGCCGGTCAGTCGTCGATGACGTGGACCGGGCCGTCGAGGGGTGCTCGGTCGAGCTCCGCCGCGATGTGCGGAGGGACGCGGAGCAGGCTGGCGGCGTGGAGAGTGAGCTCGCCGCTCACGAAGTCGACCGCCACGGTGCCGTCCGGGGCGACGCGGGTCACGCGCCCGTACAGGGGCTGCTCGGGGTGTCTCACCCAGTCGTGGACGGCAAGGGGCGGCAGATGCCGCGGACACCGGCCCTGGTCCCGCAGGGAGAGGTGCTGCGCAGAGGGGTGCCAGCAGGGCTCGCCGTCGGGGCGGGGGTGCTCGCAGCCGCGGGTGATGTGGCCGTAGCCGTCGCAGCGGATCAGGACGGGGCCGGGCCACGGTTCCTGGGCGCGCACGATGGCGAAGGTGACGGCACCCTGCGGCCCCTGGTCGTGGTGGGCGAGGTACTCGACGGTCAGGCCGATGGTGGTCGGCCAGGTGTTCAGGACGTTCGCCGCGATCGTCTGGGCGTGTACGGCGGGAACCGCGGGCGCCGGCGTGCGCTCAATGTGCAGGGGCATGACAGGTCATTCCTTGTCGGGGTCGGTCTCGGTCTCCGCCTCGGGCTCGATCTGTGGGAGCAGGAGGAACGCCCTGTGCTCCGTCGGGCCACCGATGCGGACGAGGTGCTGCGCTCGCAGGTGCGGAAGGGCGTGGATCTGCCGGGTCAGGACCGCGATCTGCCGCTCGGTCTCCGCAGGCCACAGCGGGTGCCGGCGGTCAGCCGGGGCCGGTCCGGCGATCAGGTGGCTGAGCTCCTCGGTGTCCGCCCCCGTGACGTCGAGTACTCGGCAGGTGTCGCCCGCGAGGTCGACGGTGATCAGCCCGGCGTTCGGGTGGTGTGCGCGGACGAGTTCCGCGATCCGTACGACGCGGTCGGCCGGCGGAAGGTCGAGCACCCGGCGTCTGTCCGGCGTCGGTGTCGGACGAACGGCGGTCCAGGCAGCGGAGCGTGGCCCGGCGAGCGCGTCGCTCAGATCGTCTGCCAGTTCCTCCAGGTCGAGCGCCGTGTCCTCGGCCTCCTGGCGTACATCGAGGAGCAGTTCCTCGGCGCCTTGGCGCGTGGCCCACAGGCCGTGCAGTCGCACTCTCCGGTCGTGTGCGGACTGGTCGAAGGTCAGATGGGTCGTCGTCGGGTACGCCTCGACGAGCTGTGCGGTGACATGGTCCAGGACCGCGATCTCGTACTGAGCCTGCGCCGCGTTGAAGGCGTCGACGGCGAGCTTCCGGTGACGCAGGGCCGTGGCGGACCGCTGCGCTGCGGATTCGGTCATCGGGGGTAACCCCTTCCAGGGCAGGACGGCTGTCACGGGTGAGCGACCTTGGGCGAGGCGGACGGCTGGTACGGGAAGACCAGCTGCCACATCTGACCCTCGTGCTCGGAGGTGACCTCCACGCACGGGGTGAGGTGCCGGCTGCGCAGGTGCGGCAGGGCGTAGAGCTGGCCGAGGATGCGGGCCAGGTGGTGGGAGACGTCGTGCGGCCAGGGGCTCTCCTCTGTCTCCGGCGAGCAACGGGGACACGGGATGCTGACCGCTTCGCCGCCCCTGAGCGTCAGCTGTTCGAAGCCGACGGCGATGCCCCTGTGGTTCGCCTCGAATCGGCAGATGAGCGACTCGGCCTCGGGGACGTGCCTGCGGACGATCTCCGCGACGGCGGCGGGTCGGTCGGCCGGCGGGAAGGTGATCCAGCGGCGGTCGCGGTACTCGTGGACGGGATGCGGCTCCACGACGCCCCATCGGTAGAGGAACGAGGCGTCCAGGACGCGGTCGAGGTCGCTGACCAGTTCGTCGATGTCCAGCGGGCCGTCGCGCCACGCCTGCTGCGGGTCGTTCTGGGGGTCGTAGAGCAGGCGGCAGTGGCCGATCCCGGGTTCCTGGCCGCCCCAGATGCCGTGCAGTCGGAGGTCCCCGTCGGAGTCGAAGCCGATCTCGAGGTGCTGGGCCTCGGGGTGAGCCATACGGACGCGGGCGGCGATGTCGTCGTGGATCGCGAGGTAGAGCGTTTCGCCGGCTTGGACGTAGGCGGTCGCGAGTTCGTTGAGCGGCAGCTCGGTGGGCCGAAGTGGTCTTCTCGGCATGGGGGTTTACTCCTGTCTGAGTTCGGTGGTCACTTCTCTCGGCGCAGAACGAGGGCGGTCGCGTTGTCAGCGCCGTTGATGCCGGCCGCGCTCGCGAGGAGTTCGGCGCCGTCGTTCGGGTCGGCGCAGCGGAGAGCGGTAGTGATGGTTCGTTCGTCGACGCTCTGGCTGACGCCGTCCGTGCACAGCAGGACCGCGGTGGTGGTCTCCGCCGGCAGCGAGGTGGTCACGAACTCGTGGCGCGCGACGGTGCGGGTGAGCTTGCGGTCGTACATCCGCAGCGGTCCGCGGTGTGTGGAGTGCTCGCGGATGCGCTCGCCGAGCGTGTGGTCGTACGTTGCACGCTGGAGCTCCCCGCCGGTGGTGAGGGCGTAGGCGCGGCAGATGCCGGCCCACGCGATCCGGATGCGGCTGTGGTCGGGGTCGAACAGCGCGGCGACGATCGACGCGTCCGCGGTGATGCTGCTGGCGGCGAGCTTGTCGCGGGCCCTGGCGCATGCAACCTCGGGGGTGGCGACGAGCGTCGCGCCGGCGGCTTCCTCGGCGGCGAGGTGGGCCGCGTCGGCGGCGTCCGCGGTGTCGCCGATGCCGTCGGTCACGGCCACGGCGATACGGCCTGTGGCCCGGTCGCCCGTGACGGCGAAAGCGTCCGCCTGCACCTCGCGTCGGCCCTGCCGTTGTGCGCCGCCGACGCGCCACGGTGTTCGGGACATGTCTGAACTCCTTTGCGGGATGAGGTGATTCGAGGGCGGACCGCCCGGGGCCGGAGCCGCTCGCACCGGCGCGACCCCGGGCGGGGGTGTGGAGTGCTAGGGCGCGCCGACCCCGACCTGCTGGGCAGCCGGGGCGATGAACTGCGGGCAGGAGCCGAAGCGTTCGTGGAGCGTGTGCTCCCTCTCCCACTGGCCGCAGCGGGCGCAGGTGGGTTGGGCGTGGCCGGGAGCGGGGCGTGCGACGTAGGCCCCGGGGAGTTCCCCGTCGGTGAAGACGACGACCCCGGTGGCCTCCTCGAGGCTCGCGGCGCCCCGGCCGTGCCGGGTGGTCTGGCTGAGGGTGCGGCGCAACAGGGCTCCGGACCAGTCGAAGCCGGTGCCACTGTCGACCTGCGGGTCCTCGTAGGTGACGCGGTAGGCGGGGAACGTCGCTTCGTCGGGGTCGGTGAGGGGGCGGGCCCAGAACTGGAGGGGCCGGTCGTCGGCGTGCTGCTCGGAGGGCGGGGCGACGGCGGAGACGATGCGCATGATCAGGTCGCCGTCCTCGCCGAGCCCGGCCTTGCGGGCCGCGTACGCGCACAGTTCCCGGAAACCGGAGACGCCGTAGGCGGCGAGCCATCGGTCGGGGGTCAGCTCTCCGCCGAAGTTCTGCCGGAAGTCGGCGCGGTCGCGGCGCTGGACGGCGGCGATGACACCGACCGCGCGGTCGATCACGGCCGGCGCGATGCCATACCTGGCGGCTTCGGCGTGCAGTAACTGCTCGCGCGTGGGCTGGTCCACTTCGCTCTCTCCTTCGTGGTTGTGGGTCCGGCGCTGCCCGGGCCCGTGGTCGGTGCGGGCGTTACGGGAGGGACGGGAGCCGTTGTCCGAAGTGCTCGGCCGCGATGCCGTGCAGCGCGTCGAGCCGGGCCGACAGGCGCTTGCCGAGCGTGCGGCTGTGCATGTCGATGCCGCTCTCGTGGCTGACGGACTCGAGGCGCCATCGGCGGTGACCGTCGTCGAGCGTGAAGTCGAACAACTCGCCGTGGCGTGCGCCGCGCAGCGTCAGGACCCGCACAGGTCTGCCGTCTGGATCGGTACGGAGGGCGGGCGGGCCCTGGACGCGGGCGGCGGCCACTATCTCGGCGATGTCGGAGAGGGGGATGCTGGTCATCGGTTTCCTCGTGCTCTTGTCGGGGTGCCGACCGTTTCCGACCGGCATCAGTCCTTTGTCACCACACATGTCAGGGGCGTACTGAAACACCTGACTCCGTCAGATGTCCCGATACAGGTCCGGGCGGCCGGTGGTCTCACGCAGGGCGCAGGCGAGGAGCCGACCGGCGCCCTCGACGCCGAGGACGTCGGCCACGAACTGCACCGGGGTCACCGGATGCCCCACCTCCTCGCTGTAGGCGCGAGCCAGAGCCTCGCTGATCGAGCGCGCCTTCTCCTGGGCCTCCGCGAACTGCTGGGGAGTCACACCCCGGGCGGCGAGTCCGTCGACGAGCGCTCGCCACTCGCCAGGAGTCAGTTGCCGGAACACTGGTCGACCTCCGAGGGTTGTTGAGCGATGATGTTGATAACATTTTATCAACCTTGATCACTTTGTGTCAAGTGTTGTCTATCGACTGACTTGGTCTTCGGGAGCTGGCTGCACCTGAGTGCCTCCCGCACGGCACGGCGCGGCCCGTCCAGAGCGCCGCTCTCCTCGAGCTGGGCGGCGAGGGCCCGTCGCTTGCGGTCCTCCTCGAACCACTGGCGGTCCCGGCGACGGGCGCGCATGTCCTTCTCGCGTTTCTCCTGAGCCGCAGCAGCGGCGCGCCGGGCGCGGGTGCTGGTGCCGCAGCCGCGGCAGTTGGCGGCAGGGGCGTCCGGGTGAGCCGGGCAGTCTCCGACGGCATCACCGCGGACGTCACCGTCACCCGGGGGTAAGGGGGCGTAGCCCTGGTGGTTATCTGACGGTTCCCCGGCCAGATCGGCCGGTTCCTCCGCCTGATCTGGCCGGTGGCCGGACTGGCCGGTGGCCATCCTGGCCGCCTGTTTCGTCTTCCTTCCGCCCCTCTCCCCGTCAGCCCTCCTGGGCTTCTGGGCGGAGGTGCCGGATCCGGTGGTCGACGAGGTCGGCGACGCCGACGGCGGTCTCTGCGCACGCGGAACGTGGATCGTGTAGCGGTTGCTGGTGCGGCGCCCGTCCGAGAACCGGGCGTGGGAGACGATGAACCCCTCCTGCTCCAGCCACTCCAGGTGTCGGCGTACGGTGCGCTCTCCCTGGCTCGTCTTCTCCGCCAGCGTCGCCTGTCCGGGGAAGCAGGACCACGACTCGTCGGCGAAGTCGCACAGCGCCAGCAGCACCAGCTTCGCGCCGGGCTTGGCGATGTTCTGCCGGAAGGCCCAGGCCATGGCCTCGATGCTCAACTGCCTTCCTCTTCCTTCCTCCAGGCCGCCCGCCAGCGGTTGACGATGCGGGGCTCCACGTTGAGGCGCTCGGCGATCTCCTCGGCGCCGAGCGCCTCCCGGGTCATGAGACGGGCGGCGAGTTCCTGCTCGGCCTCGTTCAAGCGGGGCAGTGGGAGGTCCCCGTTGACGACCCGCTCGACGGCGAGGAAGTCGATCCCGGGCACCCCCGTGGTCGTGGTGCTGACGTAGACGCGACGCGCGGGCCTGCGGGTGAGGTCCGTGCCCTCGACAGCCGACGCGGACGTCACGTTGTGCGCTCGGAGTGCGTGGATGGTGCGCGACACCGGCTCACCCCTCGCCGTCGAGGTCACGGCCGTGCCAGGCCGACCTCGAGCGCTCGCGGTACGTAGGGGTCAGGGCGTCGGCGAGGCGGTCGCGGGGTGCGGACGTGGATGTGGACATGGTTCCCCCTCCAAGGACGTGTCCGGTGATCAGGAGTAGGCCGGGGTGCCGCCTGCGCACTGCGCCGGCGGCGGGGTGGCCCTGGGGCGTGTGGAAGTCAGCCGGTCTCGGGAACGCGGGAGACGCTGATCGTGCGGGAAGTCCGCCCACCGGATCGCATCGGAATGTCGATGCCCAGGCCCTCGAGGATCCGGATCATCGCTTCGGGGTCCGGTTCCGGCGGACGGGGACGTCCTCCGCTCCACGACAGCTTGAAGGCGCCGTAGGTGCCGGCGTCGGCCGCGTCCAGGATCTTGCGGGCCTTGGCCTTGCGCCTCTTCGCGGCGCTCTCCACCTCGGCCGCGTCCGCGTACGCGCGCAGCGCCTCGGTGACGGCCGTGGTGTCCTCGGCGAGGATTGTCTGCGGAGCGCGGTCGTCGGAGAGCTGGTCGAGCTTCCAGCAGGCCGTCCTGAAGGGACAGTTGTCGCAGATGATCGACAAACCGGGGCCGTCCAGGTCGCGCGGCATGGCCTCCGGTTCCGGGCTGGTCAGAACGTCCTCGGCCCAGGCGAGCGCCTGCTTCGTGACGTCCTCGTCGTACGGGCGCTGGTGCACGACGACCTGCCCGTACTCACGGCCCACGTACCGGAGCCGTACGACGTCGACGGGGAGCGGTTCGCCGGTCGGCAGACCGGGATGGTCCTTGAGGCCGCCGGTCCTCAACAGGTGGGCGTAGAGGTGGACCTGGAACCACTCGGCCTGGCTGGGTCCCTGACGTACGACGACGTCGAGAGCACGGGTGCTCTTGGTCTTCACGTCCTCGACGACGCCCAGGTCGCCGGGTGGTAAGCCCTGAGTCGTCCGCTGGTCGGCGGCCTGGCGGAGGTGGCCTGGAGCCCAGTAGGCGTCGGCGTGCCCGAGGATCACGCCGTCGGTGAGTTCCAGCTCCGTCCAGGCGCCGTACTGCTCCCGCAGGATGCGGAGGATGCCCTCGTGCAGCCAGGTACCGAGGATCGCGGCGTGCATGTTGTCGGCGAGGTCGGTCGGCCAGGTGCCGTGAACCTCATAGGCGGCCCTGCGTCTGCACAGGCCGATCGACGAGGGGCCCAGGAGGCGCTGCCGGGAGCGGGGTCTGGTGCGGTCGTCACGGTGCGCTCCCTTCCACAGGTCGGGGACCGGGACGCCGAGGTTGTCGACGGTGCTGTCGGTGGTCATGGAGATCTCGCACTCTGTTGGGTGGCCTGCCCGGCTGGGAGCTCCGGGCTGGTGGAGGGCTACTTCGCCGGGCGGATGGTCGTCCTGCTGCGGGAGGACTTCCGCGCCGCCGGCGTCTCCGCGGAGGTCTTCCGCGTCGTCGCCTTCTTCGCGGCGGCCTTGCGCGGCGCCGCCTTCTTGGCCGACGCGCGTCGGCGCGTGCGCGGGGCCTCGGCTGTCGGGTCGGCTTGTGTGGACGCGTCGCCGACGCTGTCGTCTCCCGGCTGCAGTGCGCTGAGCAGAGCCCTCAACTGCTCAGCGTCGGCGTCCTGATAGGAGACCCCGAAGTCGTCGAAGCACTGTTCGTTGACGGAGTCGAAGTCGATGCCGAGACGGCCTGCGAGCTGCTGCACCTCACGGCGTACTTCGTCCAGTTCGGCGTGGGGATCGGTCCGATGAGACTCCGACTCCTCCCCTGCTTTCTCGTCGCTCAGCGTTCCGTCGTCGCTCCGTTCCTCGACGACCTGGCCCTCTACCACGGCATCGGACGAGAGCTGCTCGCCGTCGCGCGCCGAGTCGTGCGGCACCTCCCCCTCGCCCTTCTGCAGCCGCGCGGCGGCGGCCTGGACGCGCAGGCGGGTCTCCTCGGCGTCCGCCGCGTGCAGTTCCTCGTCGACGTGCAGGCCGGACAGGTCCGCGGGACAGGCCCGGCGCAGGGCGAGTGCCTCGGCGACCTTGCTGAGCTGGCTGGCGGGCATCTGCGGCCACAGTCCGCCGAGCTTGTACTCCTGGGCCTCGTAGTCCCACACCTTCGGCGCGTACTCCCGCCAGTGGGCGACCGCCGGGAACCGGGAGTTCCCCCGCCAGACGACGGCCTTGCAGGCGGCCGGGGGCTCCTCGCGCAGCCACACCCTGTGCTCACCGCCTTCGGCGTCGAACCAGACGAAGTCCTCGTACGCGATGGACTCGCCGGCCCTGTCGGCAGCGCGCCGGGCGATCAACCGGTACCCGTCGATGCCGGTCTGGATCGTCCATCGGATCTCGCCGCGCGACTTCCGCTTGATCATGTAGATCTGCCGACCGAACGGGTCGAGCCCGGACGCCTTGCAGTAGTGGAAGAAGATCCCCAGCTGAGCCGGGCTGGCTTCCACCAGGTCCGGAAACGCCGCGCGCAGCGCGCGTAACTGCTGGTCCTCGAACGCCTTCTGGTCCTCGCGGATCGCGAGCCAGGTGACCGGAGCGTCGGCCATGTCCCCTCCGAACATGTCTACCCTTCATTGGCCTCACACTGCTACGACACATGTCAAAGACGGTGAGAGTGTAAATAAAAAACTATTTCACGTGATCGCCGGCGTCAAGTTCCAGCTCTCGTCGGCCACGCGTGCGGAGGTGGCGCAACTGGAACACTCCCGCCCATTCCGGATGCCGAGCACACAGTAGGCGCGCATAGCGCGAGGTGAAGTTGTTGTTCAGTCGGAACGGCTCACCGCCGTCGACCTGCCGCGACGACCAGCGAAGCTGCTCAAACAGCGCCTTGATGCCGATCGGCCCGCCACCCGACTTGACCCACTCGACCATCAGCTCCTCCAGGGCCTCGTAGACCCACGGGTGTGCCGAGTGGAAGGCGTCGAAGCGCTCGTCGAGACTTGCACCTCCGGGAGGCCGCCTTGCTGGCGGTCGCTCGCGACTGGTTATCCCCAGCGGGAGTTCGGGCTGTTGATGCATCAGCAACGTCACCTGACTGATGATTGTTGGGACACATGTAGACCCCACCTTAGAGCTGCATGACCAGCGGTGCACAAACTTCCGGTTCACGTGAGGCTGAAGGGAGGCAGGAAACCTCTACCTCCCCCATGGCGGACGGGTATGAAGGTCACGATGCAGCTGTTGCAGGCGGACGACTGTCGTCGATCGAGTGCGGCCAGGGGGAAGCGATATTCATGTACAAGCTGGGCAGTTCACTCACTTTCAGCAAGGAACCTGGGAGTTCACCCATCGAGGGAGAAACCCTCTCCGGGGCGTTCTCCACCGGGATTGCAACGGTGTGGCACCTTGGCATCAGTGGTCACCCGGACCTGCTCGTCCATGACAGGCAGTGGCGCACAGGCGAGCGTGACATAGTCACAGCCCGTCCGACACAGGTACCCACGATGCCGAAGCCGCTGTCAGCCCTTCTCGGCAAGAAACGTGCAGGGGTGGACAATTGGGAAGATCGTGGGCGCTGGCAACATCGGATGGCGGTCTACCTCGTACTTCCCGACCCTGACCGCGAGGGGTGGCCGAAGCAGAAGTGGTGCAGCGCAGACGAGTTGGTCGACGCCTGCGGAGCCGAACTCCTGGATGCCTTGGGAGACCACGGCGTCACCAAGATCGATACGAGGGAGACGATTCTCGGGGAGGAAGGGAGGCAGAGGAACCGACTCTGTGCGCTCCTCGACCCGGCCAGTGAGGTTGCCCCCGTCATGCTGTACGTGACCACCCGTGTGGTTCCGACGCTCAAGCACATCGAGTGGCTGTGACCACGGAAGTGTCCGCTATCGACGAGGGCGCACACTCAGGGAGAACCCGCCGGCGAAGAGCTCCGAGACGAAGGCGGTCACGTCCTCGACCGAGTGCTCCGCGGGCGTGAACGTTCGGGTCGTCGGCAGCGATGGCGGGGTAGCCTTCGGCTCGGCTGAAGGCTTTCGACCACGGGGCTTGATCTGCTCACGTTCACCCGCCCGGATCCGGTCGATGCCCTCCTGGACCGTGACTCGTCCTCGCTGCTCGGCATCCGCGAGGACCGTGTCGAGAAGCCACAGCGGCGAGCCGGAGATCACCGCATCCTCGGGCGCGAAGCTCTTCCGGACCCGCCACTGGTACACGTCCATGTACTTCTTACCGAAGATCCAGGGGATCTCCTTCAGGCCGACGAGGTCCGGCAGCTTCGCCGCGTCCCTGACCTCGTACCCGCCGTCGATGCCGGCCTTGTACTCCTCGAGCCGCTCCGGCAGGTACTCGCGTGTCCCGTCCTCGGCGAGGCCGAGCACGGTCGGCAGGAGCCAGTACGGGTTCCCGGAGATCACCACGTCCGGCTCACCAAGCACGCCGCGGGTCTTCCACAGCTGGGAGGTCTGCCGTTCCACGCCGTACAGGAACGCGATCTCTGCGTGCCCCAGAAGATATGGGAACCGCCTCGCGGTCATTCTCGGTACCTCTCGACTCCGTACGTCTATACATGACACTTGATGCGTCAAGTGTAGTTGAGCGGCGAGCAGCTCGATGGCCACCATCGGCCTGACCGGTGACCGCCGGGTCCGTGCCAAGTGCCGCCGCCGTACGTCTCAGGATGACCGTTCAGGGGACTGCCGTTGCTGTGATCGATATCGTTACGGGCGGCGGCGTTCTGGGGAGGGGGCGTCATGGGCGTGAACTGGACGGACGCGGACGAGGAGATCGGCTCTCTGCGAGCGGCGGGTTTCTGGAATCCGCCTGCTGCCACCGCCATGGAGGTCCTCGGGCTGGACGAGCGTGAAGTCCCGCACAGCCGCGTGCTGAGGTGGCTGCTCGACCCCACGGGATCCCATGGACTCGGTCTGCGGATGCTCGGTGCCCTCCTGCGACGGTCGGGGCGCGAGGACCTCGCGGCGTCTCTGCTCCCGGAGCGGATTCGCGTCCAGAGGGAACTCGTGCTGGAGGGCAGCGTTGAGCACGCGGATCGACGTGCGGACATCGTCGTCTGGGTAGCCGGTACGCCGGTCGTCATCGAAATGAAGGTCAGGGCCAAGGAGAGCACTGACCAGACCAGAGACCTGGCCGGCCACTTCCACGCTCTTCACGACTCGCCACTCTTCATCTATCTCACCCTCGACGGTTCGGACGCGGATCACCACGCCTTCAGGCCGGTGCGATTGAAGGAGGTGGCGTTCGACCTGCGTGAAACGCTGGCGGCGGCTCCGGCGCCGACCCGGGCCGCCGAGATCGTGGGCCGCCGTACCGCGGCCGACTACCTGGAGACGCTCGGGAGGCTCACACGCATGGACGCCACGTCCCAGGCGGCAGCCCGGTTCTGGCTGCGACACGGCGACGACCGCGCCTTCCGCGATGCCAAGGCGGCGGCTTGGACTCTGCTCAGGGAACTCCCAGACCGAACGGCACAGGCACTTGCGGAGCACTGCGGCACCGCCGGCAGCGACTTCCGCACCTTCATTCGCCTGGAAGAGGTTCAGGGCAAGGACACGTTGCGCGACGAGCGCATCGTGCTGCTGGCCCACCAACGGTGGCTGGACGAACAGGACGAGCCCAGAGCCGGGGTCGGGCTCGCCGTGCGGGAACACCGCTACCACGATGACGACAACTGGACCCAACACAACATGCCCTTCTGCGGCATCTGGTTTTCCGACCCGACTCTTCACCAAGTGCTGGTCGACCGACCGATGAAGTCCTGGGGTAAATGGGGGGTGAACTGGGACTATCTGCCGATGGGGCTGGAAGAAGCAGGGACGCGACAGGACCCTGTCGACGTCTACGCGAGGCGTGCCGCCGCCCTGATCCGGGATCTGTGGACCGCTCACAGCGCCAGAATCGACGCGATTGTCTATGGCACGGCGACTGAGCCATCTGAAGGCCCTGAGGAAACACTCTTCTGCCAACCCGGGTAACAGCTATGAGTGTCGTCCCGCCCGCGAGGAGGCGGAAGGACCGCCTTGTCCGACCCGGCGCGGCCACCGTAGGCTGACGTCCTCTTTCCCTTGTGGAACGGTGCCCCGGGATCTGACTCGCACTCTGCCCGGGGCACTGCCTCAGTTGGGGAGAGTTGGGGAGGGCTCGTCTGGGGGGACTGGCTGTTGTGAACGTCGGTGGAACGCTTCTCGGCGAGAGAATCACGAAAAGTTACCCCCGCCGGGGCAGCATGCAACTTGTCCGTCTCGGCGCGGCCGCAGAGTTCATGTGTTCGCGGTGCACGCAGACGAAGAGAGCACGGCTCGTCGCTGTGCATGGCGACGCCCTGTTCTGCAACGGCTGCTATGGGCGCGTGGAAGCGAACGCCAAAGCGGCGGAGCAGAGCCTGTCCGGAAAGACCGGCCAGCCCTTCACCGTTTCCGAGTCCTCGTCGGCAGTGCGGCATGCCGAGCCGCCAACACCCGAAGCCCAGGACCTTGCCCGCGTGGTTGTCGAGGAGCCTGACCGGGGGCTGCCATTCTCTGTTGTGAGCACCGGCCGAACTGTGACGTGGAACCTTTACGTACGTGCGGAGCATCTGCTGCGCGGTACGTTCCCCGTCCCGGTCGAGCTGGCTGAGCGGGCACCGGGGACATCCCTCAACATCGCTCGCGTACCGAGCGGCAAACTCGCTCTCGTGCAGGGCGCCAAACGTGTGCCCATCCTCGATTACCAGCCGGGAACCAATCTCCAGACGGACGGAGTACAGCCGCTCCTCACAGGCATGTCATGGCACTCGTTCGTCCTCCCAGGGACCCGGATCGCCGCGCGGTGGGACCAGAGGGCGAGGACGAGGCTTCACATCGCCTACACCCGGCTGCCCAGGCCGGTCATCTTCGCCGGCACGATGGTTCGCTACGCCTACGACCCGCGGATCATGACCCGTGACCTCGCCGCCGCTGACGTACGAGCGGACCGTACGGAGGAGCTTGTCCTGGTCACGCTGCGAGAACTCGGGTACCTCGACGAACAGGGCCGCGCACTGCTCCCGGAACCGGCGCTGATCCGCAACGCCACCGAACGGGCTGAGCCCGGACAGACGTCGCAAGCGGAGATCGGAAACGCGATTCAGCGCCTTCTGTCACGGAAGTTGCTGACGTGGGAGTGGGGCAGCCTCGGCGCGGGTGGCATGCTTCGCTACCCCGCCCGTGTCGGTGAGAACCCGGTCGAACTGCTCTGCTACACCCCCACTGTGTGCGAGGTGGACCACGAGGACCTGCCGACAGCAGGTGGGCACGGGGCGAACGCCGTGAGCGCCCATCGAGTAGCAGGTCATCTGATGCGCATAGGCCACCTGGGCAAGGAGGCCAGCGCCGAAGCGAGAGCCGCATACCGACACGACCACCAGAGAGCCGGCCTTGCTGGTCCCCATGAGTTGCCCCGCGGCTACACCTACGTCCGCGAACACGACCGGGGGGTATAGAGCATCGTGCCGTGAAGGCACCGCAACTCCGCGAGCCCGGGCGGACTTAGCTGTGAATGAGCCCGATCCACCGGTTGATGTCCGTCAGTGGCGGAGTCAGGAATGACACGGTGGTTTCAAGATCGCTGGCTGGCGGTTGAGTTGAGGTGGGGGCGGCGTGTTGGCCTGCTGACGGGGGGATGGACAGCTCGTACAGACACACGGCCAAGTGCAGGAAGGCCGGCCTGGGTGAAGTGGTTTCTCAGCGGCCGACCGCCGACCAGACACCGAGGCCGAGAGCGGCAAGCCCCGTAAGTGTGCTGATGGCGGGCAGCGGCCACCGCGAGCGTTCGAGAGCGGTGACGCGGGCGTCGAGTTCCTCGACGGCCTTGTCTATCTGGTCGGATCGCTGGACCAAGAGGGCGAGTTGGCCGTCGATACGCGCCAGCCCGACTTCGAGGGCGCGACGGAGCTCGGCGAGCTCGAGTGCGATCTCTCCGTCGGGCATGGCGTCTGCTCCTGCGGTCAGTTGGTGGCGGTGGAGGCGGGGTCGCTTTCGGCTGGGAGCCATGACGCGGTACCGGCGCGGCCGAGGAGGGAGCCGATGGCGCCCTTGAGTACGGCGAGGCCGGCCGGGATCGCGGCGATGGCCGCCGACTCGAGAGCGGACAGGTGGATGAGGTTGGTCGTGCCGGATGCCAGGAGGAGGCCGAGGAGTGCCTCGACGTACGTCAGCACGGCGCGCTCGGCGATGTCGGCGAAGAGCTTGGGCGCGGTGCGGGTTGCCATGAGGCAGAGATCCTTTCGGTGGCCGGGTCAGGGCTTGGGGACGCGGAGCTTGGCCCAGCTCGTCGGGCCCGGGATGCCGTCGGCGTCGGTGCCGGAGTAGCCGAGCTTTCGCTGCCAGACGGCATAGGAGCGGCGGTCGGCATCGGTCCATGTGGGGCCAGGGCCCTTGGCGTACTTCCCGCAGCCCTCGGCGACGAGCCGCTTGCCCATCGCCGTGATCACGGACGAGCGGTGGCCGGCGCGGAAGAACTCGGTTCCCGGGAAGGGGGCGTACTCCGGCTCGTCTGCGGCCGGGGTGTCACTCGTCGGCTTTCCGTCCAGCAGTTCGGTGACGGCCGTGCGGAAGTCGTCCATCGTGATGCCGGCAGGGTCCGGCTTGCCGGGCTGCCACTCCTTGTGACCGATGACCGATCGCGCACTCCAACCATGGGCCTGGCACAGGGCTGCGCTGACCTTGTGCATCGCGTCGAGCTGGGCCTGCGGCCAGGTCTGGCCGCCACCGGTGTTGATGCACTCGAAGCCGTAGAAGTGCGAATTGCCGTCGGTGTTGGCCTCGTTGTCCGGGGGCAACGACTTCTCGGCGATGACCGCCTTGAGGACGTCGTCGTCTCCTGAGCCGGCGTGGTTGGCGCGGCCGTAGCCGACGAGGTGCACCGTGCCGGCGCGGTCGATCACGCCGTGGCAGAGTGGGCCGGGCAGCGAGGTGTAGCCGGTGCGGCAGAGCTCCAACATGCCGGACTCGGTGGAGTACGGGCCGGTGTGGTGGATCATGACGCCGTGGACCGGGCCCCAGGCGCCCTTGTGGTTGCGGTTGTGCGTGCGCCAGTTACCGTGCTCGACGACGCGGACGCCGGATCTCTTCAGGACGGAGAGGAACTGGTCTGCGGACAGTGGCTGAGCCACTTCGGGACGCTTTCTCCCCCGCGCCTCCGTGTACTGCAACAGCGCCAGGAGCCAGCTGGCGGTCCCTCGGAATGAGCAACCTTCGAGCACCTGTCCGGCACCGATCGCAGGGTGGAGGGTCACCCGGCGCGGGGAGCCTAACCCATCGGGCTCCAACCACGCTCATCTGCTGGCGTCTGCCCGGCTCGGTACACGAGGATCCTCTTCTGGGTGTGAGCAGCGGCACTGCAGTAGCGCTTCCAACCGGGACCTGGGTCGAGACTGCAGACCGTCAGATACCGCAGATGAGAAGGAGAAGCATGAAACCGGACGAAGAGTTGTTGGAAGAGATAGCCAGCAAGAGGCATGCACTGCACCTCCACCGTGCGTGGAGGGCTGGAGAGAGCCGCATCTACACACTCCTGAGAAAGGCGGCTGAGTTTAGAGCTAAGGAAATTGATTCTGGAATACAATCCGATGTTCCGTGGGAGACGCTCTTTGAGTTACTGATTCAATGGCATCACGCACTCCCGCTCGGAGACGGAGAGTGTGACGAGGAAGCGGCATTTGAGGTGCTGGTTATTGCTCTCGAGTTCTCACGCTGGGAGCAAATCGAGCACAGCGTTCGAGTGGGGGCTTACCAGGTAAGGCGCAGAGGGAGGGAACTTCGTGTACGCCACTCGTGGGATCCGGCCCGAGAGGCTGCCGACATGTACCTCGAGGCTCGGTCGCGCCCCAAAGAGCTACCGCCCTTCTCCGAGATGGAGCGAAAATGGGCGAGCACGCGAGCCGTTGAGTCACGACAAGGGCCACCAATGGAGGTTCTGAGGGCCTCCGCAGAGCGCGCGATGGTGTCAATCGATGCATGGAGAAGCGCATCGCCCGAAGGGTATTTACCCGACTCATTTGACCTCGGCAGTGGGCTCACAGTGGGGGTGGCCGCAGCACTCCTGGCTGGCGTCATGGGACTCGCCGACTTGTGTGAACTGGCCGCCCGTTCCGCCACGAGGTTGGAGACCACGCTGGCTCACCTTACTCGGCAAGAATTAGTCAATGCTCTGAGCAACTTGTACCCCGAGGTGCCGACTTCTCGTATTGATGACCTGCTTGAGCGGCTGACCTATCGTGTAGGTCGCTCCGCACGTACTGCGCCCCTCGTCGCATACGGAGACAAGATCATTCTCAACCCTCCGCTCATCACCTCAAGGGCGGTTGATGTCATCGCTTTGAGAACCGCAGCTCACGATGCGAGTCGATTCGGTCGTGTTGGGCAGAACCTTGGAAAGCGGGCGAAGGCATGGGAGACGTGGCTTGCGTCGATCCCGGGGGTGGAGGCGCGAAGCAACGTGAGGGTGCGGCGCGGAGACGGCAAGCCTGCTGGCGATCTCGACGTTATTGCTGTTGATGCCGAGAATGGATTGGGACTTTGTCTCGAAGTCAAATGGCCCGTTGACGCTGTCACGCGGCGGGAGGTGGAGAAGGTCGAGACCCTGGTCACATCCGCCGCCGACCAGTTGGGAAGAGTCCGTGACGAGCTACAGTCCGGGACTGCGGTGGCAACGCTTCCGGCAGGATGGCCGCAGCTGAGTGAACTAGACATGACCTGGGGTGTCGGCACGCCCCAGCAACTCTGTCTGCGTCCGGTTTCCGTCCAGGGCATCTGCGCGACTTCTTTGCGCTACCTTCTCGAAGCTGGAGACCCACCGTCGCTTCGCAGCGTCGTCGAACTACTGAAGCACCCCGACCTGCCGACGCGGAACCTTCACTTCTACGAAGAGGCGTTCAGCCTCCGCTTGGGACACCGTGAAATCATCGTGGACAGAATAGGGCTGAGGCAATTCGGATGGCGCCCGAGATTTCCGAACCTGAGATGAGTCATGCCCTACCAGCCGTCGATCAACCGTTCCGCGAGAAGCGGCGAGAACGTGCCTACGGGGAGCCCCTCGCCCAAGCCGCACGATCCGTCTGAGTCGCCTGGAACTTTGATCCAGAGTAGGTAGTCGGCTCCGCCGACCCCGATGGAGCTGGCGACGCCGAGGCGGCGGCCGGCCGGGTTGCACCAGTCGACGTGCTGCCCCTCGGCGTCCATGGCGCCGTTGCCGTTGCGGGAGGTGTCCACGACGAAGCCGGTGTCCGGGTCGCCGAGGCGGGTCAGTTCCGAGGTGATCTGGGTGGCGTAGGTGCAGCAGACGTCGACGGCGTCGAAGTTCCCGACGTTGACCGCGAAGCCGCGGACGTGCGCGACTCCCGCGTCGCGCAGGCGGGTGGCCATTTCGGTGGGACGGGTTGAGGTGGTGTGGCCGCCGTCCAGGTAGACCGTCGCCGCTGGCAGCGCGGCGAGGGCTTCGGCTGCATAGGCCACAAGACCTGTGCGCTCAGCTCGGGCGGCATCGGTGGGAAGGTTGCCCAGCTGCGCCAGGGAGTCCGGTTCGACGATCACCAGGGCTGGGCGGTCTGCGATCCCTGCTGCGGCCGCGTCGATCCAGGAGCGGTATGCCTCCTGGGACGGGGCGCTGCCGGAGCCCTGGCCAGACATCTTGTAGAGGGTGATGATCGGGAGCTGTCCCTTCGCAGCCGCGGCCGCCACATACGTGTCGAGGTCGGCCTTGATGTCCTCGTTCCAGGCGCCGAACCAGCGAGCGGCGGGGCGTCGAACCAGGGACCGTTCGATCTTCTTCGCGCGTGGGTCGTCCGGATTCGCTGCCAGCCACCTCGCGGCGCTGGAGTCCGGGTCGACGTAGAAGCCCTCGCCGACCGTGCTGCAGGTCAGGCGTACCTCGGTGAGGTAGACGGTGACCGCGGTGGACTGGCCGAACTGGAAGGTGAGCCGCCCCGTTGCCGTGTCGAGCGGCGAGGTGAAGGCGAACGTGTAGCAGGTGTCCCCCAGGCCCAGTGTCACCGTCTTGTCGATCGCCGGCGTCCAGGGGGCGGCGCCGATGGCGACCTGGGCCCGCAGTGTGGTGCCGCTCTGGCTCGCCCGGGCGGTGAACGACAGGGTGTAGCGGCAGCCAGGGCGCAGCAGGAGGTTGTCCTGTCCGACCTGGGCGTCCGACAGGTTGGCAGCGTCGGTGGTGGCGGTGGCTTCCAGGCCGGTGCCTGGTGTGGCGGTGGTGACGTAGGCGGGATCGGCGCTCCACCATCCAGTGAAGCCGTTGGTGAAGCTGCCGTTCGTGATCAGGTCCCCGTAGCGGGCGGGCACCGGGTCTCCTCTCGTCGGACGTCACTTGGTGTACGTGACGCGGAGCTTGGGTGGGTACGTCTGGCCGACTCCGCGGGCGCGGCCGTAGTACGTGCGGTTGGTCGAGTTGGGGTCCAGGGCGATTCCCCTCCACTTGGTGGAGTCGAAGACCGAGGTGATGTCCACCCACTTGCCTTGGTTACGGGACCAGGTGACGCTCTTGGCCTCGGCGTCGCAGGAGAACTTCGTCGGCCGCGAGGTGTGCGAGTGCGCACGGATGACGGCCGTACCGCCGCCGGCGTTGTACCAGTGGTCGAAGTAGAGGTAGATCTCCGCCTTCTGGATCACCGCGCCGGACAGGTCGGTCGCCAGCTGCGCCGGGAAGCCGATCAGCGCAGCCTGGACACCGTTGTTGCTGCTGTAGTAGCCCTGCAGGCAGGCGTTGCCGTAGTACGAGTTGTAACCGGAGCGGTTGGCGTACGAACCGGACCACGAGGCGCTGTACGTCTTGGTGTAGGTCTGCACAGGGTCGGCTGCGCTTCCGCCGCCGGTGTTGTATCCGCCGGTGACAGGGATCTCCGGGCCGATGTCCTCCACGTAGAAGGCGTTTGTGCGGCCGGTCGTCGTGAGGCCGAGTTCGAGAGTCTGGCCGCTGGTGCCGCCGGAGTTGTGGAAGGACAGCAGGAGGCGGTGCAGCCCGGTGCCGATAGTCCTGGTGCTGGTGACGTGCTCCAGGCCGACGCGCTGGTAGCGGCCGGTGTGCGCGGGGGTGAGGATCGTGGTCTCTCGCAGTGTCGAGGTGATCGTGGGCTTGGCGGTTCCGCCGTCGCGCAGGTAGAGGCGGATCTCTCCGTCGGTGGCCTTGTCGAGGTCCGCGGTCGCCTCGAAACGGACCCGGTACAGCCGCCCGGCCTCCGCCGTGAACGGCAGCTCGTAGTAGCCGATCTCGGTTCCCGTCGAGGTGACGGTGGCGCTGGGGTGGGCGCGGGCGACGATGCCCTTCGGGCCGGCGCCAAGCAGGTCCGACACCGGGTCGCCGTCGATGGTGAGTTCGCCGGCGACGTTGAGGTCGGCGAAGCCCGCGTTGCCCTGGGTGTCGATGGTCGCGACGGCCTGGCCGCCACTGCGGAGGGTCAGGTACTGAGGTGCGCCGGAGACGAGGGACACCGCCGTTTCTCCGGACTCGTCGTACAGGCGCAGTCCGTCGGGGCCGAGCTCGGCCCGGGCGCCTCCGACCACCCGGCCGAAGATGGTGTGCGCCTCGGCGTTGTCGAAGACGGCCCAACCGGTCGACGCGGCGGACGCCTCCAGGGTGATCACCGCCTGGGTGGTGCCGGGCGGTGCGGCGACCTGGCCGGTGATGCGCTGCCACATGCCCGGCACCGCGTCGGTCTTCTCGACTACTCCCTGGCCGAGGGCCGTTCCCACCGCGTTCTCCCAGCGGGCGAGGATCTTCACGGCTTGGGCGTCGAGGTCCTCGGACACCAGGATGTCGACGGCGAGGTAGAGCTGGGTGCCGGACAGGACCGGGACCGTGGCGAGCGGCAGTGTGAAGTCGGTGGCGGTGTCGGCGAGGCAGTCCACGCGGACGCCTACGCCGGTGCGGCTGCCGCGGGCCAGGGACCAGGGGGCTCCGGCAGCCGCCACCGCGGCCGCGGTGGCGGCGCCCTCGAAGCCGGGGTCCGGGATCAGGTTGGTGCCCTGGCCGACCGCGATCTGGTCGGGCGTGACGGAGCCGACCGCCAGGTGCTGGGTGGTGACGGCACCGATGGCGATGTGGCCCTGTTGGACCACGCCGGTGCCCAGGTCGGTGGAGGCGGCACGGCGGGCCGACGTCTGGACCGTGTTCGACGGGGCGCTCGGGACGCCCGAGGTGTTCACGGCGACCAGACGGACCCAGAGCGCGCCGTAGTGGTTCGTGGCGATGGTGACCGACGCCCCCGACGCCGCCTCGATCGTCGCGGCCGGCCACATCACGTCCGGCTCCGTGTCCGCCGAGGTCAGCAGGTGGACCTGGACGCGGGACAAGTCCAGCGGGGCGGCGTCCGCGTCGGCGAAGGTGCCGTCCCACGTGATCCGTAGCCCGTTGAGGACCGGATCCACCTGGGGCGCGGAGGGACGCGGTGGGGGTGGGCCGTTCACCGCGTTGACTCCCGTCGTGCCGTCCGGCTGCCGGCCGATGACGGCACGCAGCGAGCCACCCGCGTCGTACACCTCGACCGCGCCGTCCTCGAGGGAGGAGTACGCGAGCCGGGAGGTCCGGGAATGCTGCGTGAGGCGGCGTTCGAGCGCCGCGATGCGGGCGGCCAGCTTCGCGAGGTCGTCGGCCACGGTGGTCAGCTCCCGTAGGTGAAGCGGTCGGCACGGGCGAGGGTGAGCGTGATGCGCTCCGGGTCGTTGCCCTGGGGTGGGCGGAGTTTCCAGGCGGTGATGCGGCACCAGCCCTCGAACTCCGACCACTGGTCGTGGAGGGAGACGCGGACGTCGTCGCCGATCTGCCAGCTGCCGACGGGTGCCGCCGGGTGGTCGAGAACCTGGATCTCGGTGACCTCGCCGAGGACCTGACGGGCCGTGCGTTCGGTGCGTGCCCGGGCGGCGAGCCGGTCGTTGCCCTTTTCGGCGGGGACCTCGAGGACGTGCTCCAGGCGCAGGCGTCCGTTGCGGACCGCATCGACTGCGCGGCGCCGGTTGCGGCCCTCACCGGCACCGAGGGCGATCACGACCTGGGCGTACTCGTCGGCGTCATAGGTGATCGGGACGGTGGCGGCGACGTTGATGCCGGACGTGAAGGAGATGTCGGTCCGGCGGGCCCCTAGGCGCGGCCAGCCGAGACGGATGCGGCCGCCGGGCCGACCCCCAGCCACCCGGCCGGTCGTCTCGGTCCACTCGGGTCCGCCGTCGATCTCCGTCATGTCGTCGACGACCTCGCCGAGCACGGGAGCCTCCCACCAGTCGGTGCTGTACGGCTCGGCCGGGGTGCCGGCCTTCGCCTTGCTGGTGGTGGTGTCCACGGTGACGCCGAGGTCGCCGTCGGGCTGGAACTGCGCGTACGCCCAGACGTCGCGGATGACCTGACAGGGGTCGGCGTAGGTGTACGGACCGCGGCCGTTCAGGTTGCCGTGGACATCGTGGCGACGTTGGAGGTAGCTGCCCCAGCCCGCGGCCTCGATCGGGTAGGCGGCGCCTTCCGGTTCGGCCCGCCACACGATGCCGCCCCAGAGCAGCGTGCTGTTCCGCTCAACGGTGAGAAGCGTGTTGCCCGGGTCCAGCTGCTCCCTGAGCAGGTGCGCGAAGCGTGGTTCCAGGCGGCCGGAGAAGTCGCCGGCGGCGTTGCGGGACAGACCGAACTCGACCTGCGACAGCGGCAGGTCGGAGGCGAGTGGTTCGCCGGTCAGGGCATCCCAGCTGCTGTAGCGGTACGGGGTGCTCATCGCGTCGGCCTCACCGGACGCCCTCGGTGAACTCGACGTCCGCGACCAGTGACGTGGCGCCGTCGACCGACAGGTCACCGGTCTCGCTCTTCGACATGTACGTCTGCAAGTACAGATTCTGCGTGGTGCCGCGCAGGGCGGCGGGGATGGACAGGGTGTCGGCCAGGACGACGGTGTTGCGGCGCGTTCCCTTGCCTTGGTCGTCGTCGACGGCGGTGTCCTGCCCCGGCAGGATGCCGCCGAGGACGTTCTGCATGCGGGCGTAGACGTCCGCGCGGGTCAGTCGAAGCCCCGCGATGATGGTCACCACCTTCGCCGTGGTGGCCCAGGGCGGCACGGGGACGGACCACTTGGCCGCGGTCGGCCAGGTGTGCCACTTGTTGTCGGAGTACGTCAGCGTGCTCGTCGAGCCGGGGAACGCCGTGTAGAGCGTCCTTTCGCGGCGGGGGTTCGCGATCCGTCGCAGATCGGTGATCATCGAATCGGTGACGAGGGTGGTGTTGGCCGGCAGGTCGATCCGGGCGAGGGGGATGGCGGTCATGCCGGTCGGCGCGGTGGTCGTCGTGGCCGAGACGTTGCTGACCACGTGGAAGTAGCCGATCTCGTCCGTCTCGGGGTCGCGGGTGCCCTCGTACTCCGGATCCTCGACGCGAAGGCAGACCAGGTCCGAGCGGGCACTGGCGCCCGTGGGTGCGACGGGCACCGTGGCTTCGCCGACGTTGTACTGGGTGTACGAGCCCTGCCCCCACGCCGCGCCGCGAATCACCGCGGAGCCGTCCATGACGCGCACACCGGCGCCGGGCGTGGACAGCTGTCTCACCTTGAGATCGTCGCCCTCGGTCACGCCCTGCGAGCCCCGGGCGAGGTCGCGGACCATCATGCGGAAGGCACGGGCGGCGTGCGTACCGCCGTGTGTGAGCAGCGGGGGGTTGATGAGGGTCACGAACAGCTCCTCCAGGTCTAGGGTGTGGGGCGGTCACAGGGCCGCGTAGGCCGAGCGCCAGGTCACGGCCAGCCGGGTGGCGTTGTTGTAGTCGCGGGCGGTCCACCAGATCTCGCTGGTGCCGGGCGGGATGACGAAGGCGTCCAGACGGGAGGCGGACGACAGGGCAGGGGCGAGGTTGCCCGTTCCGTCACGCAGGACCCAACGGGTGCCGGGTCGGGTCTCGATGTCGATCCACTGTCCGCTCCGCAGTGCGACGGACAGCTCGATGACCCGGCCGGACTCGACGTGCCGGATCCGCGGGTTGGTGCACGGGCCGGTGATCCTCAGGGACGGCCACGCCGCCAGGTCTCCGTCGTTGCGGACCCAGCCGCGCCGTTCGTCGGGGATCGCGACGCCGGTGGTCAGCGGGACGACGAGCGGGGCTCGGAAGCCGCCCAGGCCGTCGGCGGACAAGGCCAGGGTGAGGGCGTAGGCGTCGTCGGCGTGGAACCGCGGGTCGAGGGCGGCGAACTCCAGGTCGAGCGGGATCCAGCCGTGCAGCGTGTTCGTGGTGCTCGTCGCCTCGACGCGGCGGAGTCGTCCGTACAGGCGGCGCGTCGTACGGCCGGGCCAGCGCACGCGCAGTACCGTCTGCGTGCCCGCACCGGTCCGGACGGCGGGGTCGTCGGCGGCCCGGTGAAGTCGGGCGAGGACGTCGAGGGCGGCGGCCGGGTCGCCCGCGGTGCGGATACCTGCTTCGATACGGATCGTCCGGGCGGCGTAGAGGTCGACACCCGGGAAGGCGCCGTCACCGGCCGGGTTGTCCACATCCTGTGTACGGAGTTCCGGGACGCCAAGGCCCTCGACGTCGCCCACCAGCACGTCGGTTCCGGCGCCGATGAGGACGCCGGCGATCTCCATCTGCCACTCGGCGAGGTCCGCCACTACAACCGGCCTCCCCTCTGCGCGTTGCGCAGGCGGCGCATCACCTCGGCGCCGATCTGCTGCGGGGTGGCCTGAGGTGAGGAGACGGTGACGGGCATCGTGCCGATCAGCGGCTGCTGCTCCCGTACGACGACGACCTGAACAGAGCCGGCGGGGCGGGCGTCGACCGTACGGACCGGCACGGGGGCGAACGGCGCTTCTGACGGGGCGAGTTGCAGACCGAAGCGCTGTGCGACATCGGCGAGCACCGCCGTGGCCGACGCCCGCTTGGCCGGTGTGAGCGGGATGAACGCCTCCCCGCCTGTGCTCGCCTCCGCGAACTTGATCAGCGCGGTCGGCGAGGAGTAGATGCCGGGCTCCCAGATGCCACCGCTCGCGTACGCCAGGCCCTTGCTCGCCTTGGCCAGGTCGTGGAGGAACTTCGCGGCGCGGGAGCCGAGTGCGGCCTTGATACGGGACTTGCCGAGGTTGCCGACCTCGATGACGCGATCCTCCTGCAGGCCGGTGGTGTCGGCGACCTTGTGGATGCCCGTCGTCGGCGACCTGATCGCGCTGATGACGTCCAGCAGGTCGGCCAGATCATCGGCGGCGAGGGTCCTGTCGGCCGCCTTGGCGGCGTCGTTGGCCTTCTTGGCCTTCTTGTGGTCCTTCACCGCGGCGCCGGCGAGTTCCTCGGCGTCCTGGTCGCCCTGCTCGGCGAGCATCGCCGCCAGGTCGCCGTAGCCGAGGGCGGCGAGCCTGGTCAGGTTCTTCTCGAACGTCGTCTGGTCCTTGACCGCCTGGTTGAGCTGCGTGGTGAAGTCGCTGAGAGACGCCTTCGCGGTGCCGGCGAGCTTCTCCAGCTGCTTGGTCATGTCGCGGACGTACTTCGTCGTGCCCGTGGCCATCTTGTGGGTCAGCTGGACGCCGTCCTCGCCCATGGCCGCGAGGGCGTCGGCCACGTCCTTGCCCGCGCGACGGGCGACGGTGGCCAGGTCCCTGCGCCACCGGGCGGCCCGGGAGGCGGACTTGCGCAGGTTCTTCTCGAAGAGGTTCAGGTCGAAGACCTCGACCTCCTCGCCGTGCCGCTTGATCGTGCGAGTGGAGCGCGAGCGGATGGTCGAGGCGGACTCGAGTTCCTGCCCGGACTCCACCTCGTACGACCAGTCGGAGAGGCCGCCCGAGGCGTACCACTGGACCGGGCCGCCGCCGAGGCGCCGTACGGTCTCCTCCGCGATGCGCCGGGAGCGGGCGCGCTTGGCGGGAGCGAGCGGGATGTACGCCTCGCCGCCCGTCTCCGGCTCCGCCCAGACGCGCCAGGCGCCGGCCGGGGCGATCTGCGCGACGTGGTCCTCCTGCCGTACGCCGCCCCCGGCGAAGTAGTCGACCACGGCCCCGTCGGCGTGCTTGCTGAGGTTGTCGGCCTGCTTACGCAACAGGTCGGCGGTGTTGGAGGACTGCTTGACGATCGACTCCAGGACGCTCACGTGGTGCGTGGTGATGGTCACCGACTTGTCGCGCAGACTCCTGATCGCGCCGGCCAGGGCTTCGACGTTGGCCTTCTGCGTGCCGGTCGGCACGGTGATGGTGACCTTCTTGCCCTTCGTGTCCCTGATCCTGAAACCAAGGAGTTCGAGCTGCCGACGGGCCTCCGCGGTGGGGGCGCGCATGGTGATGGTCCTGCCCTTGGTCGCGCGGACGCGGGCCTGCACGCGCTCGAGGTCCTTGATGGCGGCCCTGGTCACCGCGGTGACGCTGACGCGCTTGCGGCTGGGCACCCGGCCGAGATCGTCGATCAGCGCCTTCAGCGCGCCGCGGGTGCCCTTCGTCGGTGCCGTGATCTTGATCTGACGAGTGCCCGGGATCGTCTTGACCTTGAAGCCGAGGTCCTCGAGGTCCTTCCGCGCCTCCGCGCTGAGGGAGTCCACATGGATCGTGGTCTTCTTCGGGAAGCGGTCGAACTCGGCCTGGACGGCGAGGAGATCGGCGAGCGCCGTGTCCATGCCGTCGGTCTCCAGCAGCAGCGAGACCTTCGACGGCAACAGGCCGAGGGTGTCGGCCACCCGCTCGGCCTGCTCACGGGTGAGGCCGTATCCCTGGGCCGCGTCGACCGCTGCCGCTCGAGCCTTCTGCATCTGTGCGCGGGCGGCGGAGAGGGACGCTGAGAGCGACTGGCCGTTCTGCTGTGCGAGCGAGTAAGCGGAGACGGCGGCGTCGGCGGCGGCGTCGCTGAGGGAGGTCAGGGACTGGTAGAGCTGCTGGCCGTTGCGCGTGGTGGTGTTGAGCGTGCCGTTGCTGCTCAGCAGCGCCCTGCCGAAGCCGTCGGCCTTGTCGACGCCGTGCTCCAGGGCCTCGTTCACGTCGAGGACGGCGCTGTTGACGCGGGCCTCGGCGGCCTGGAGGGAGATGCTGCCGCCGGACAGCAGGTCGAGGGCGTCCTTGAGGGCGCGGGTGCGGGTGTCGGCGTCGGCAGTCGTGTCGGCGAGCTCCCCCACGGCCTTCTTGAGCCGGTCGTAGGCGCTCGCGCCGTCCCCGGTGCCGCTGCCGGCCTCGGCGAGACGCCGGGCGTTCTTCACCGACTCGCTCATCTCACCCTTGAGCCCTCCCAGGGCGTCGGCGGCCTCCTTGGCCTTCAGGCCCTCGTCGGTGTACGCCTTGGCGGCGCCTCCGGAAGTCGCGAGCCACCGGACGTTCGCCTCCGCCGTGGCGTCGAGCTGCGCCTGCAGGTCCCCCAGTGACCGGCCCTGCCCCAGGTAGGCATCGGTCAGTTCGGTCATGGAGACGCCCGCGCGCTCCATGACGTCGACGAGCTTCGCCTTGCCGTCGCGTACCTGCGTGTCGAGCAGCGTCTGGGCGGCTGCGCGGCGGACGTTGTCGTCGATGACACCGCCGGACTCGCGCAGGGCGTCGGTGAGCGAGCTCACCCGCTGCTGGTGCTCGGCCGCGGCCTGGGCCGCCTTCCGCTGCCGGTCGGCGAGCAGGCCGAGGACGAACGTGGCCCCGACCATCGCGGCGCCCCACGGCCCTCCCATGAAGGCGACCAGGCCACGTCCAGCGCCGAGGAGTCCGACGCCGGCCGCCCGGACCGCGCCGTTGAGGGTGCTGGTGAAGCCGCTGGTAGGTCCCTGGGCGCTGCGGAAGGCCGCGCCCATCCGTCCCACGACGGGAATTCGCGTCTCCAGGACGGCGAACGCCGCCGCGTACCGCGACAGAGAAATCCCGGCACGCGCGGCCAGGTTCTGCTGAAGCTGCATCTGCGCGCCGAAGCTCCGCCACGCCCCGGTGAGCCGGCCGCTCACCGTGGAGGCGAGTCCGCCGAGCACCGGGGTGAGGCGCCTAGCGAGGAACATGGCGGCTACCGCCGTCTGCACGGGGCCGGGCAGCGAGCCGAAAGCCCGCACCAGGGACCCGACGGCCTCCCCCACCGGGACGAGTACGGCGGACAGCCCGGCAACCGCCGACATGGCCAGGTCGGCGGTCGTGACGAGGAGGTCGAGGCCGGTGCTGGCGCCGCTGGACTCGTCGCCGAGCACGCCGAGCGCGGAGGCGACCGGCACCGCGCCCTCGGCGGCGTTGGCGAGGACATCCCCCAGGGCGCGGACCGCGTTGACGAGGAGGTTCAGCCCTGCGGCCAGGCCGTGCTCGCCGATGGCCTGCAGCGGGCCGAGGAGCTGCTCGGCCTCGTCGACCAGCTCGCCGAGGCCGCTACGGGCGCTGTCCTTGAGCTCCGGCCCGTACAGGGTGGCCAGGTCGCGCCCGTACTCGATGGCGGCGACGAGGTGCGGCGTCGCCCCGGACATCCCGTGCGTCATCAGCCGGGTGACGTACTCCAGGCCCGGCGCCATCGCGTCGTACAGCGCCAGTCCCGTCTGCTGCGTCTGCTTGCGCAGCAGGGTCATCGCGCCCGCGAGCCCCTGTCCGCGGGCGGCGGTGATCTGCGCGGCGGCGCCTGATTCGCGGACGGCCCGGCTGAGCGCGTCGAAGGACTCGGTGCCCTGGTGGGCGAGCGCGATGGCGCCCGACATGGCGGGCTTGCCCATCGCCTTCTTCACCGCGGCTGTGAAGTCCTGCTGGGACATCTCGTGCTGGGCGCGGCTCAGCTCCTCGATGACGTACCGCAGACCCTTGAAGCGTCCCTGCGCGTCCCACGCCTGGATGCCGAGGGCCCGCAGGCCCTCGCGCATCTCCTTGGTGGGCGCGGCGAGGTTGGCCATCATGCCGCGCAACGCGGTACCGGCCGTCTGCCCGAGGATGCCGGCCTTGCCGAGCATGCCGACCGCGGTGGCCGCGTCCTCCATGCTCACGCCGAGGCCGGCGGCGACCGGACCGGCGTACCGCATCGCGTAGTAGATGTCGATGATGCCGCCGGATGCGTTGTTCGCGGTGGCGGCCAGGATGTCGGAGGCACGCGCCGCCTGGTCGGCGCCGAGGCCGAACTGGTCCATGACGTCGCCGAGGTAGCGGGCCGAGTCGGCCGCGCTGACCCCGGCGGCGGAGGCGAGCTGGAGCGATGCGCGGGTCGCGGTGATCGCCTGGTCGGTGCGGAAGCCCGCCTTGGCCAGCTCCACCATGGCCTCGGCGGCGTCTGCCGCGGTGGTGGCCGGCAGGGTGAGGTCGTTGCCGAGCTGGTTGGCCATCCAGGCGGCACGCCGCATCTGCCCGGCGGTCGCACCGGTCACCGCCTGGAACGCGTTCATCTGCCGCTGGTAGCGGTTGCCCTCCTCGACGAGCTGGCCGGTGCCGAGGACGAGGGCACCTCCAGCGAGGAGGCGTGCGAGGGCGCCGGCCTGGCGGCCGACACCGCTGAGGGAGCGTTCCAACACGCCGGCGTCCCTGCCGGCACGGCGCAGATCACCGCCCGTCCGGCCGCCGCGCGTACCGAGGGCGCCGAGCCGGGTCGCGGCTGCCTGTGCGCGGGCGCCGAGGAGATCGACCTGCCGGGAGGTACGTCGACTGGAGGCGTCGAGCGCGTCGAGTCGGTGATCGAGCTCGCGGGTACGCAGCCCCAGGGCCTGAGCGGCATCGGCGGCCGAACGCAGCCCCGTGATGAGGCTGTTGGCCTGTGCCGTCAGCTGGACGGTGAGGTTGTACGTCGCCATCCGCCCGGCTCACCGTCCGTCCGCTGGATCGGTCTGCTGGGTCTGCACGCACTGCTCGTCACGGCCGTTGCGGTGCAGTGCCTCGTAGGCCGGTCGCGGCATCAGGGTGACCTTCACGCCGTACCCGGAGCGCCCCTCGGGCACCTGATCCCGCTCCTGGGCGATCAGCTCGCAGCCCGGGCAACGGACGGTGTCCGTGACGTACGCGTGTCGGTCCCCTCCCCTGGCCGGGTCCCACTCGTCGAGCCGGGTACGACAGTCCGGGCACAGGGTGCGCTGCCACTGCTGCCAGGCCAGCGCCTTTGCCCGGTCCAGGTCACTCCAGCGGCCGTTCCCGCCGAGGAACTGCGAGTGAGGGATGCCGTACTGCTCGCACAGCTCCAGCTCGGCCCGCAGCCACGGGTCGGCCTTCAGTCTTTTCCCAGATCAGCCCGCGTGGTCCGGGACTCCTGCTGCACCTCCCAGGCGGCCTCCCACAGGGCGTTGGCGTCCGGCGCGGACCAGGTGTCCAGCAGCTCGCGGGCCTCGGCCTCGCTCATGCCGTCGGTGGAGGAGGCGGCGATGAGTGCGGCTGGGAAGGTGTCGGGGTTGAACGCGGCACCGTCGGCGGCCTGCTCGTCGGTCGGAGGGTGAGCATTGAGGAGTTCCTCGAGGACCGGCCGCGGCAGAGCGCGAAAGGTTAGGAACACCGAGGCTTCTCGTAGGGCGCCGGCAGCCGTCTCGCACCGGTCTGCCGCGGCAGACGCCCGCTCGGCCAGCACGCCGTTGTCCGGGTCGCTCTCGGCCAGGATCCGCGCTCGGTCGGCGGCCCGACTGGCCTCGTCGTACGCTGCCCGCAGCGCTGCGTCGTCGCAGATCTGCAGAACGCGCTCTGGCAGCGAGCGGCGGCGCAGCCGCTCCATCTTCTCCTCCCAGGACGCCGCACCCTTGCCGCCCATCAGCTGCTCTCCTTCGCGGCCGATGCCGTGGAGGCCGTCGCCGCAGCCGGGACCGGGGCGTCGAGCGCGGGCGGGGAGGTGATGGAGAAGACGGCCTGGAACTTCGCAGCCTCGTTGCCCGCGTTGTACTGCGCGGTGCGGGAGGCGACCTGGACCGGGAAGGTGTCCATCGACCTGGACCCCGGGATGTCGCCCTTACGCAGGAAGACCACGAAGCCGACGGTCCCCTTGGTCAGCAGCGTCTCGATGGTGTCGCTGAGCTGGTCCTCGTAGAAGGTGATCGACGAGTTGTCGGCCTTGTCGTTGCCGGGGATCGACGACGAGAAAGTCGACGCCATGTCCGGCGTCTCGATCGCCTCGTTCGTCAACGACCAGCCGTCGACGTCGCTGATCGCCTCGGTCAGGTCGGTGGCGTTGGGTGCGGAGAGCTCCGCACGGGTGGGGATCTTGGACTCGGCGGCGACACCTCTCAACCAGTAGATCTTGGTGATGCCGCGGCGCATGAAGCGCTGCTGAGCCACGGGGCACTCCTGGACGGGTGCTGCGCCGGGCTCGGTGGCCAGGCGTCCGCGTGGCTCCGCGGTGAGATGTCGTAGGTCAGGCGCCAGGCGTCACGGTGATCGTGAACCGCTGTACGTAGGTAACGATACTGCCCTGCGAACCGTCAACCGGCTCGCCGGCGGCGTCATAGGTCAACTCGCGGTCGATGAGGCGGAGTCCGGGCACCGTGATCTCCGTACGCCAACCGCTCGGCGTGCGTTCGAAGAGTGCGGCGCGGACCCGGTCGCCCAGCCACTGCACCTGGTCGGCTCGCTCGCCGACGCTGGTGGCCTGGTACGTCCACGTCGCGTCCGCGTGCCAGTCGGCGAACCCCGGCCCGGAGAACTCACCGGGCAGGCTGTCGAGGATCAGATACGGGAAGGCGGGGGGCTTGCCTTCTGCGGCGCGTGGCAGCACCGTGAGACCGCACGGCCGCCCGATGCTGGTCGCGAGCACGTCGACGAGCGCCCTGGTCAGCGGCAACCGGGGCAGGGTCACCGGGGCAGCACCCCCGTCCGCAGGGCCTCGAGGAATCCGGGTTCGGTCTGACGGAAGGCGGGCTCGATGTGCGGGTACGGGGGCTGCCGGTAGTGCCGCCCGAGCCGGTCGACGCCGACGAAGCCGTACTCCAGCCGTCGGGACTGCGGAGCGTCCGTGAACACGACGGCGCTGACACGGCCGCCGGCCACGGACACCTTCACGTTCCACGACGCCCGGTACCGCCCGGTGATCACGTTCGGCCCGGGCCGTCCTGAGGCGTTCTTCTGGATGCGGACCCGTAGCAGCATTGCGTGATGCCGGGTGATCGCGCGCGTACGGGCACGGACAGCCGGACCCAACCGCGACAGCGCCGCGGCGAGCTCGATCGGGTCCCGGAGCGCGACGGCGTCGGGATGAGCGTTGGGGTGCAGGTTCATCACCATCAGCTGATCACCTCCAAGCGCACCACGCGCACGACCGCGTGCGTGCCGACCGCCACCTCGGCCACCCGGAACCGGCGGCCCACCAGTTGCTCGTCACGCACGGAACGGGAGACGCTCAACACGTCGTCGACCATCGCCTGCGGCGCGGACAGTGGCAGCAGCGCCTGGTACGGGGTTGGGGCGGCGAACGAGGCGACCGCTCCGTCCAGAGGCGGGGCGGTCGAGAGCTGCCCCGGACGCATGATGGCCCCAGGCCCGTCCCAGAGCAGCACACGCGCCTGGCCGACGGGCCTCAGCGCGCCCGTCACCTCATCCAGCTCGTCTCCCGCGTCACCGTCCGCGTCCCGCCACAACTGCAGCTCGTCGTCGAGAAGCTTCTCCACGACCCGGCGGACACCCGACAGATCAAGCGCCACGGGCCCACTCCGCCAACTGCCGCAGCACTGCGGCCGTACCACCGCCAGGCACGTTCTCCATATCCATGCGAGCGAGAGCCGCCCGTTCGACCTCCAGAGGGTCCAGTGCCTCCAGAAACATGGCGGCGGCAGGTCCGGGGTCCGGAGGAGCGCCGATCTCAACTCTGGCGAGGGCGTCAAGTTCAGCTGGCCACGTCGCCGTCGGCCTCAGTTGCAACACGACACGTGGCAGATCATGAGGCACGGCTTGGACTGCCACTGCGGCCACGTGGTCGCTTACGTCCTGCCCGTCGACCGCGACGGTGTAGGAGCGCCCGTCGAAAGCCATCTGAAAACGGATTGGCGTCGTCACCGGCGGAGCCTAAACCCACCTCGGGAGCAAATGGCTGCCGAACCATGTAAACGGGCAGTGCTTGACCATCTCCGGCCCGAGCGCTCTTGAAGCCGTACCGGTACACGATCACGATGACGCGCGCAGAATGGGACTCGTGAACGAACAACGCCCCAGCGGTGCGCAAGAGGACAAGCAGAACCGCAAGGAGCGCCTCCATGTCGTCGAGGTCAGCGGGGGACGCCCCGGTCAGTGGACGTTCGACGTACTCGATCAAGACCGATGGTGCGGCCTCACCGAGGAGGAGAAGAAGGCAGAGCGTCACCGGGCGATCAAACGGCGGCAGAATCGTCGGCGCGCACAACGCATACGAGAGAGTGGTCCACGGGACGTCTACACCCCGGCACAGATAGGGGACCGTGACGGGTGGCGCTGCGTGATCTGCCACAGCACGGTCGACCGCACGTTCAGGTCGCCACATCCTTGCTCCCCGAGCGTCCATCACCTCGTCGAGATCATGGCGGGTGGCACGGACACTCTGGACAACGTCGCCCTGGCCCATCTGTTCTGTAACAGCGACTCCCACACCTGGGGTCAGAAGGCGCCGGCGGCGGCCCGGGAACGGCTGGCGGATCGCGTGCTCTACGGCAAGCACGGACCAGGGCGGCGTAACCGGACGCCTGGGGCGGATGCCATCGCCTTGGCAGCCCAGATCATGGGCGACATCGACGGCTGAGCCGCGTCACGGAAATCCTCGGTCATCTATTCCTCTGATCATCGCCCCCTGAACCAGTAACCCCGTGCAGGGAGGCTGGTCGGTCTGCGCCCGGTCAAGGGTGCAGACCAACGCCAACCGAATGATCAGGTCTGGGACTTGTCAGTTGAGGCGGGATCCTTGCCCGGTTCAGGCGTCTGGTGCGTGAAGACCACGAGGTGCCAGGTGGTGCTCTTCTCCCGCGTCACGGTGAAGGTGTCGTTCAGAGACTTGCCGGCCTTGTCCTCGGCCACGAGGCGGGCGGATCCGGTGTCCGGGCCCATGTCGTGGTCGATCTGAAGATCCTTGATCTTCCACCCTCGCCCCCCTCGGGTGGCGAGGATCTGGGCGGCCTCCTTCCTGGACCACTCCTCGTCCTTCACGCCGCCGACTTCGATCAGCGCCTTCGCGCTACGGGAGTTCAGAGCCTGCACGTAGGCTTCGACGGCCTTGCGTGCCCCGTCGGAAGATGCCGAACTCGACGGTGAGGTTTTCGAATTTCCAGGGCCGGCTTCATCGCTGTCGTTTGATGAGCAGCCGGATGCGACAACCAGGGCGGCCGCCACGGCCAAAAGCCGTCGACGTTTCACAGCACACTCCTATGTATCTCCTGTGAGGGAGCAGCAGCCTGTCACGTGCGGTGTGCGTACCACCAGGTACGCGGGTGGTCCGAGAGGAGCTTGCTCAGGCTTTTGTTGTGTGTGTCGCCGCTGTGATACGTCAGGTAGGGAGTACCGCGGTATCTCTTGGTGACGATCATCGAGTGATCGACGACGTTGTTGCGGTTCCAGTCGGCCTGGAGAACATCCGCCTTGTCCAGCTTCCACACGTTGTCGAGGATCTTGGTTCTTCTCGAGTGTTTCGACGCGAACCAGTACCAGTTCTCGGCGCCCGCCCACGTGTAGGACGTCCACAGCGTGCTGGGTCCGTAGAACCAGTACTTGTTGCTGGTGCGCTGGATGAGAGAGCCGCCTGCGGGACCCCACCCGCCCGCAAGCATGGACTGCGAGATGAAGTTCGTGCAGTCGGAACTGTACGTGCGGTAGGCGCCGTTGTGGTGGTCCCAGTACTTGTTCGCGTACGACACCATCTTGTCGTAGTTGTAGCTTGCGGAGGCCGCCGGCCTGACGAAGGCGTCGGCACTGCTGTCGGGCAGCGACTCGGTGGACGACGAGTCCTCCTTGGCTCCCTCGTCCTCGTCCGACTTGCCGCCCCCGGCATCGGGACCGCTGTCCGGGTCAGCGTCGGTGACCTGTGTCGTCGGCGTCGGGCCGCCCTCCGCGTCCGCCTTGTCCGACGAGAGCAGCCATGCGCCGTCGGAGCCCTGGGTGAACTTCACCGTGTGTGGGAGCGACAGCTCCTCGTACTCCGGTGCACCGTCCTCGACTTCCTGCGGCGTGAACGGGAGGTAGAGGCGCGTGTTCTCGGTGAGCTGCAGTGTCGCCGACTGGCCGGAGACGGTCAGGTCGCCGGGCTTCACGTCGACCTCAGCCTTTGTGTAACCGCCGTCGACCGCCTTGTACCGCTCGCCCTTCTTCGCGAGAGCGGTGAGATCGTCCTCCACCTGTGCCGTCATGGAACGTGTGGCCTGCACGTGGGCGATGGCGGCTCGTGCCGTCGGGCGGGAAGTCGTCAGCATGTCGGCTCGCTGCTGCAGATACCCTTCGGCGAGTTGAGCGAGTTCGGTGCTGTCCGCGCTCGCCGTGGGCGACGCGACTGAAGCCGATGACTCAGCGTGCGCCGGTATGTCGACGAGCGCGAGGATCGCTGCCGCCGTGGTCGCGACTACGGCGAGCGCCTGTCTGTGCTGCGCGGTACGCATGAAACCCCCTGATCAAGCTGACTGGTCGTGGTCAGCCTGTACGCCAAGAGGTTCAATTCGAACAGGACGTTCCCACCTGGCGGGTTCTTGATCCCGGAATGACCGATTCCTGATCAAGAAAACGCCTTGGTGCGACAGCGGCGACGGGCAGATCAGCCGTGAGGGTTGAGGTCCGTCTGACGCACACCGAGTCCCCCACCGGCGAGCCCCTCGACCAGCGTGCGCATCGCCGTCTTCGAGATCAGCAGCGGCCGACGGCTGATGTCCTTGGAGTCGCGCACCGCGACATGCTCTCCCAGTTCCGCGATCTCCACGCAGTCGTTCGCACCCCCGCTGTACGAGCTCTTCCGCCACCGGGCGTGCGCGAGATCGACGTCGTGCGGGGCGGCCGTGCTGGGCGTGGTCACTCTCCGAGCTCCTTGCTGATCTGTGCGATGCGGGTACGGGTCTCCGACGGGCTGAGGGCACAGGCCCTCAGCTGGTCGAAGATCTCCGTGTAGTTGTCCACGTCCTCCGGGGACTCGAGATACACGGAGTTCTTGGGGTTCTCCAGCCACACCAGGTTCGGCGTGGGGTCCGGAAAGGTCAGGATGACGAACGGACCGTACAGCCCGGGGTGCGCGCCGAGCGAGAACGGCAGCAGCTGCACGGTGACGTTCGCCTGCTCACTCGCCTCCACGAGCCTCCGCATCTGGTCGCGCATCACTTCGACGGAGCCGACCGTCCTGCGCAGCACGGCCTCGTCGAGAATCGCCCACAGCCTGGCGGGGGTCTCACCGCCCAGTCGGCTGTTCTGGCGCTCCATGCGCACCCTGACCAGGGCCTCGACCTGCGGCGGGGACAGGTCCTGTCTCATCTGGGAGATCACGGCACGGGCATAGTCCTCGGTCTGGAGCAGTCCCGGCACGAGCATCGGCTGGTAGTTGGCGAGGTGCGTCGCGCCGGCCTCGAGCGCGAGGTACCCGTCGTAGCGGGTCGGGGTGAGCACCGTGGAGTACTTCCGCCACCAGGGCTTCTGCTGCTCCTTGTCCGCCCGGAGGAGGTCGAGCACGTCGGCTCGCCGGTCCTCGTCGTCGACGCCGTACAGGTCAAGCAGGGCCCGGACGAGGACCGGTGTCGTACCGCGTTCGCCGTTCTCGATCCGGCTCAGCGACCCCTGGTTGACCTCCAGTTGATCGGCGACCTCGCTGAGGGTGAGCCCGGTCGCGTCGCGCAGCTCCTTCAGCCGTGCCGCGAGTTGTCGCCGGTACACCGACTGCGGGACCAGGCTTCTCTTGAGGGCCATGCCGGGAGTCTCTCCGGACCGACGGCGCCTCTACAACCCATACGGGGCAACTTCTCAAGACATGTTGCCCAGTTGGTGGTTGCCTCGGCATGCTGTCAGCAGTCACGGCGCGCGTTCGCTTGTGCGTGTGCCGCAACCGACCGATGGGCGACGCTCGCCACCCCGCCACCGGCACGCGCCTCCGAGTCGGTCCCGCACGCCGCACCGGGAGGGTGGGCCATGCCACGGACAACGCTGCTCCGGCAGCTGCTCCAGCAACGGCACCTGACGACGCACGAGGCTTTCGCCACCCAGTACGAAAGAGCCGCCGCCAGGTTGGCGGAACTCGACCGCGACCCCCGCCTGGCGTCCCTCCGGGTCTCCTCACGCCAGTTCGACCGCTGGTACGGCGGCGAGTTACTGACGCTCCCCCGCCCTGACGCCTGCCGGGTGCTGGAACACATGCTCGGCAGACCCGTGTCCGAGCTGTTCTCCACGTCAGAGGACGGCGACTCCGCACACGACGGCGCCGAGGAGCCGGGGACACGCCGGCAGGTGACGAGTCTCCCTCCGCCACGTGAGGACGACGAGAACCCACTGGACATCGTCAGCCGGACCCGGCAACTCACGGCCAGCAACGCGGACGACGCCACGCTCGCCTTCCTCGGCGCCTCCCTGGAGGGCATCACCAGCCGGTACGAACAGGACGGGCCCTACGTCCTCCGGCCCCAGGCCCGCCAGGCGCGGCAGCTCGCCCACACCCTCCTCGACGGCCGTCAGCCTCCTCGTGCACGCAGGGAGCTCTTCCGCCTCGCCGCCCGCGCTTCCGGCCTGCTCGGCTACATGGCGGTGAACACGGGCGACTTCGCGCTCTCGGAGGCGTACTGCACGGAGGCCCGGGATCTCAGTCGTGAGATCGGCGATCTGGACACCGAGCTCTGGGCGTGCGGCACCCTCTCCTTCAGCCTCTACTACGCCGGACGGTACGCCGAGGCGGACGCCTGTGCCGCAGCGGCCGTCGAGCAAGCTCCCCGACACGCCCAGTCCATCCGTCTGCTCGCCAACGGCCGGGCCCGGGCTCTCGGGAAGACCGGTGACCGGCGGGCCGTCGAGCGGGCCATCGGGCAGGCACTCCGTCTCTCCGACCTCCACGAGGTATCCGTCGGGCTGACCTCCTGCATCTCCTTCAAGCCGTACGGGCGGGCCCGGACGCTGGCCAACGCCGTCACGTCACACGTGGCGCTGCGCAACACGGCGCAGGTACTGCGCGACGCCGAACGCATCGACGATCTGGTGGAACACTCGTCCTCCTCCTGGAGCCGTTCGCTCATACGCCTCGACGTCGCCACCGCGCTGTTGCAGCAGCGCACGCCCGATGTCGACCACGCGATGGCGCTGGGCCGTGAGGCCCTGCGGCTGTGCGCGGACACACCGATCAGCTCGGTCTACCAGCGCTCCCGCGACCTGCACGAGCAGGCCGGGTCGTGGCGTGAGCACCCGGCGGTACGGGATTATGGCGACGAGTTCCGGACCTGGAGCTCGCAGCCAGCGGCCCTGGCCATGGCGTCATCCGCGTCGTAGGCGCTGTCGGCGTCGTCCCAGTCAGGGGCCGTGTGATGCCTAAGGAGTACGTCGGGTGCCCCTGCTCAGCGCCGATCCCGCCGCGTTCCCCGCCGAGCCCCCCGCCGACACGCACGATCCGGCGGTCACCGCGGCCCACGACTGGGCGGCGTTCAGCGCACTCGGCGAGATGACCGACCACTGGGCACGCCCCGGCTGGGCGGACGGCAGCCGGGCGTACTACTGGATGCTGACCTTCCCGGACGACCAGCCGCTCGCGGCCCTCGCCGGGCACTGCCAGGAGAGGCTGGCGCCCCTCGGGCTCGACCCGGTGCCGACGGACGCACTGCACATCACCCTCGCCCGGGTCGGAACGCCGGACGTCGTCACCCTCGACGAGTTGGACAGCCTGGCGCGGGATGCCGAGGTGTTGTTGCCCTCCGCGTTCTCCGTGCGTGCCATGCCGCTGGCCGGCTCCCGTGGCGCCGTCCGTCTGTCCCTTGGCCCCTGGGAACCCCTGCTCCGGGTGCACCACGCACTGGCCGAGGCAGGAAGTGGCGTCGGTCTGGCCCCGAAGAAGCCCACGTCCGCCTTCCGTCCGCATCTGAGCCTCGCGTACAACAACCGTCGACGCCCCGCTGCCCCCGTCGTGGAGGCGGTCTCAGGACTCCGTGCTCTCCCGGCCGTCGAACTCGTCGTGTCCACCGTCCAGTTGGTGGAGCTCCGTCGGGAGGGGCGGACGTACCGCTGGGACGTCCGGGAGAGTGTCCCGCTCGGATAGCCCACCAGTGTCCAGGGTGAGAACCGCGATCACTTCCTTGCCGGTCTCGGTCGGCCGGACCGACCACCCGGAGGCCAACTCCCCAACGAGCAAGAGTCCGAGACCACTGTCCGCCGGATCGTCCACTGACACCTCCGTGGAGCGTGCCCGCACCCTGCAGACGTCCCGTCCCGCGTCCTGGACGCGCAGTACCGCCAGGTCGCGGTAGACCTCCACACACATACGGTCCGGACCGCCGGCCGTGTGCCTGAGCGCGTTGCCCACGAGCTCTGAGGCGACCAGGACGGCGTCGTCGACCCGCTCCGGGGAGGCGCGTCTCTCGAGGGTCTGACGTACGTGCCTGCGCGCGAGGCCCGAGGGCTCGGCGCAGCCGGCCAGCTTCACCCAATGACGCCGTACTGGTGTCCGCCTGCAGAGGCGCTGTTCGTCCACCGCGTCCATCGCCGCTTCTCGTTTCAGGTAGGTACTGGACCGCTCAGCCTCTCCACACGTGAGCCGCGGCGGTACGTCGTGCCTCCACCTCTTCGCGCTCTGCCGGACGGCGTACGAACGGCGTGCTGACGGCGTACCGCCGCCGACCGCCCCCGGCGAGGCTCTTCGTCGAGGCGCCGGCCCCCGGCGTCTCGGCGCACCCGGCTGGAGGTATCGCGGAATGAGCAGCAGTGTGAGGCAGACGGCACCACCGGAGGTGCCCCCGGGTACGCGCCTGGTGTTGTACGCCTGCCTACCCCCGTCGCTCGACGCGACAGCGGACAACTCGGTCAGGGCCGCTCGCCGGTACGCACGGCAGGCAGCCTGTGAAGTGGTGGAGGAGTACGTCGACCGGGCGGATCCCATGGAGAGCCGTGCGGGATGCCACGGCTGGCACAACGCTCTCGCCGCCATCGAGCAGGGCAGAGCCGCGGGCATCGTCACGCCGCTGATGGTGATGCTCGGATACGGACCGGACAGTGAGCACCTTGCTTCCTGGCAGGCCCGCACGGGTGCCCACATCCTCACGTCCTCCTGCATCGACACCCCGGTGAAGAGCCGATCACTGCTGCCGGGGGCGGCGTGACCGAGCAGAAGCAGGCGCCTGGACCACGTACGACCGCGGCACAGGCGCGGTGGGCACTACGTCACCCGGGTGCGTACGCGGGGCGTTTCGGCTTCGGACTCTTCCAGATCGTCTTCCTCCCCGTGATCTCGGTCAGCAGCCTCCTGGCGACCTTCTTCATCGGCCGGATCCAGTAGTGGAGGCCGTGTCCGGGTGTCAGGCTCCGAATTCCTCTCTCCGGCACCAGACGGCTGGTCCCCTGGACCGAGCCGGCCGGAGAGCAGACCGCAAAACACCCCAAGCCCTCGGCGCGCGCCGAGAAGGAGAAGGATCCGTGGACAACGTCCCCGCCATGCAAACCGACGACAACACCCAGAGGACGGACCAACAGCTGCGCGACGACATGGTCCAGCAGCTCATCGAGCTCGGCGCGCTCCGCAGCAGTCACGTGGTTGCCGCGTTCCGCAAGGTCCCACGGCACCTCGCCACGCCCGATGAGGACGTCGCCACGACCTACGACGTCGAACGGGCACTGATCACGAAGACCGACGCCGAGGGCATCCAGATCAGCTCCGTCTCAGCCCCGCGCATCCAGGCCATGCAGATCGAGCAGGCCGAGCTCGGGCCGGGCATGCGCGTTCTGGAGATCGGATCCGGCGGGGTCAACGCCGCGTACCTCGCTGAGATCGTCGGCAGGGACGGCATGGTGGTGACGGTCGACATCGATCCGGACGTCACGGAGCGCGCCGCGGCCTTCCTGCCCAAGGCGGGGTACGACAGCGTCCAAGTCGTCACCACGGACGGGGAGAACGGCGTACCGGAGCACGCTCCCTACGACCGCGTCATCGTGACGGTACAGGCCGCTGACATCCCGCCGGCCTGGCGGGAGCAGCTCAAGGACGGTGGGCGACTCGTCGTGCCGCTGCGGATGCGCGGCATGACCCGCACCGTGGCGTTCGTCCGTGACGGTGATCGCCTGGTCAGCGACGGGTTCGAGCTGTGCGGGTTCGTGCCGATGCAGGGCGTCGGCGAGAACCGCGTCCGCCTCGCTCTCCTGCACGAGGCGGAAGGTGAGGAGGTCGGCCTGCGCCTGGACGGCCACCCGGAGCCGGACACCGACGTCCTTCGGGCCGCTCTGCTCTCGCCATCCGTCAGGTCGTGGTCCGGGGTGACGCTCGCGGCCAACGAGTCGAACGAGCACCTCGACCTGTGGCTGACGACCGCACTCGACAACCTGCCCCTGTTGACCGCACAGCCGGGCGCCCGCGAGCGCGGCATCGTCGCCTCCGTCTCACCGCACGGCATCCCGGCCCTGGTCGAGGCCGGCAGCTTCGCCTACCGCACCGTACGCCCCACCTGGGACCCCGACCGCTTCGAGCTCGGCGCCGTCGGCCACGGCCCCCGCGACCGGGAGGTCGCCGAGCGGTTGGTGGAGGAGATCCGGACGTGGGACCGCGAGCACCGCTCCCACCGGGCGTTCATCGAGGTCTTTCCGGCCGGAACGCCGGACGACCGTCTTCCCGCAGGTCGCGTCATCGACCGACGCCACACGCGGGTCACGATCACCTGGCCGTAGCTCGACGAGAGCCACGGCCAGGCCGCAAGGGCACATCCCAACACCTCACAGGAGGACGCGAGATGGCACCACACAGCAGCACCACCCTGAAGGCCGCCACGGACTTCACGCCCGAGTCCGACTTCGACCTCGACATCGAGACCATCGCGGGCGCGCCGGTCGTACCGGGTCTGCTCAACGACACCGGTGACGGCTGCGGCTCCACGTGCCAGTCCGCCTGCTCCAACAGCACCTGCATCGGCGGATGAACCTGCGGTGGGGGGGCCGCTGCCAGCCGGTGCCGGCCCCCCCACCACCGCGATCACAGAAGGGGGCATCGCGATGTACGACGTGGTTGACGCGTCACTGATCAGAACCACCGCTCAACCACTGGCGGTCCGGCTGCCTCCCTGGCCGGACCTGGACGGAAACAGCGCCGAGGACGTCGCTCGGTGGCGCGACTGGATCGGGCAGGTGTGGACGACCGACGCCACGGCGGCAGCCGTCGAGTTCGCCAGTCCCGTGCTGGCCGAGGCGGTGCAAGGCGTCCTCACAGGTCGCGTCCGGCAGTCCCGTGCCGTACGACGGGCCACGCTGTCACTCCTGCGGTACCTGCTGAGGATGCGGCACCGGGCGACACCGTTCGGCTTGTTCGCCGGCCCCACTCCCCTACGCCTGGGCATGACGGCCGAAGCCCGCTCGGGGACGGAGCACCGCACATCCATCCGCGCGGACGCGGAGTGGCTGGCCGAGGTCACCGAAGCGCTGGAAAGACATCCCGGCCTTCTACGACGTCTTCAGGTCGTGGTCGATCCCACCCACACCGTCCGAGGCACCAAGGTCGTCATCCCCCATCAGCCGGGCAGGGACGGTCCCCTCGAGAGGACGATGCGGCGCACACCCGCCGTCGAGAGGGTGCTCGAACTGACCCGCTCCCCCATCGCCGTGGGCACCCTCGTGGCGAAGGTACGCGCCGACTACGAGGACACCCCTGCCGCAACCATCGAGAACATGGTTCGCCACCTGGTGGAGAACCGGATTCTGCTCACCAGCCTGCAAGCGCCCATGACGACCGACGACGCTCTGGGCCACCTCATGTCCCAGCTCGACGTCGTAGCGGCGGAAACCATCCCAGAGGTCGACGACCACCTGACGCAGCTCCGGGAGATCCGTCAGCTGCTGGCAAGACACGACGATGCTCCCGCCGACGAGCAGCGGATCATCCGCGTCCACGCGACCCGCCGAATGACGGCCGTGACCGGCGTGGCCGACCGCACCCTAGTCGTCAACCTGCGCCCCGACTGCGACATCGTCCTGCCAGCGGCCATCGCCGTGGAGGCCAAGCGGGCCCTTGCCGTCGTCGCGCGCACCTCGCCGTACCCGGCGGGCCCTCCGGCCTGGCAGGACTACCGCGCACGTTTCCTGGAGCGCTACAGCATGGGTGCCCTCGTGCCCGTGCGTGATCTCGTGGACCCGGACATCGGGCTCGGCTACCCGGCCGGCTACCGCGACTCGGTCCTCAGACGTCCCGTCCTCGCGACGAGCCGCCGCGACGAACACCTCCTCGCTCTGGCCCAGGACGCCGCGGCGAGCAGGGTCCGTGAGATCGTCCTGACCGAAGAGGACCTCGCGGCCCTCACCGTAGGAGAGGTCGCCCAGGTACCCGCTCACGTCGAGCTGTGCTTCACCGTCCTGGCGAGCTCCCTGGACGCCCTGCAGCGGGGCCGCTTCGCTGTGAGCATCGTCGGTCTGTCACTGGCTGCCGGAACCACCACGGGCCGCTTCCTCTCCATGCTGGAGCAGCCCGACCGGGACCGGATGAGCGCTGCGTACGCAGCCCTTCCCACCCTGGAGGACGGGGCAGTCCGCGCCCAGATCTCCAGCCCCCCGCTCCGTCTGCGCACACAGAACGTCAGCCGCTCTCCCTCCGTCGTGTCGCACCTGCTCTCTCTCGGCGAGCACAACCCGGGCGCCGCCCTCGACCTGGACGACCTCGCCGTCGGAGCCGACTCCCGGCGCCTGTTCCTCGCCTCGCGCAGTACCGGCCGACGCATCGAGCCGTCGGTGATGAACGCCGTCGAACTCACCAACGCGACCCATCCTCTGGTGCGCTTCCTGTGCGAGGTGCACCGCTCACACACCGCCGTCCTGGCGCCCTTCGCCTGGGGAGCAGCAGAGCGGTTGCCCTTCCTGCCGGAGGTCCGTGTCGGGCGCACCATCCTGTCACCGGCCCGCTGGCGGCTCAGGACCCGCGATGTGGGCGCGGACGGAGGAGCCGTCTGGACGCGCCGTTTCACCGACTGGCGCTGCCGGTACGGAGTCACCCGGACGGTGTTCGTCGGAGACGACGACCAGCGCATGCGGCTCGACCTCGACCAACCCACACACCTGCGGCTGCTGCGCACCGACCTGGATCGCAGAGGCGTGCTCACCCTTCACGAGGCTCCCGAGGAGGACGCCTACGGATGGCTGGGCCGCGCGCACGAGATCACCATGCCGTTCGCCTCGACCATGCCGCCGGCCTCGCGGAGCGCCGCCACCGTGGTCGTCCGCCGTGACGCCGGACGTCTGCCCGGCGATTCCCCGTGGGCCTTCCTGAAGGTCTACAGCCACGCCGACCGGGCCCCGGAGATCCTGACCAAGTACCTGCCCGCGCTCTTCGCCCGGTGGGACCACAACCCGCCGCCCTGGTGGTTCAGCCGCTACAGCGACCCGGAGACCCACCTCCGTCTGCGGCTTCGGCTGTCCGGCCCCGCCGACGTCGTGGAGACCGTGCAGCGAGTCGCCAGCTGGGCCGCAGCCCTTCGTGAGGATGGCCTGGTCAGCCGCGTCCAGTGGGACACCGACCAGCCGGAGACGGGCCGATACGGCGCCGGCAGCAGGTTGGAGACCGCGGAGCACTACTTCACCGCCGACTCCGCCGCGGCCATCGCCCAGATGGCGCTTCAGGTCCCGGCCGAGCTGCGTCCGGCTGTCACCGCGGCCAGTTTCGTGGACATCGCCGAGGCCATCACGGGCAGCCCCGCGGCCGGGCGCCGCTGGCTCATCGAACACCTACTCAGGTCCGAGGGTGCCGCCCCCGCACGCGACGTACAGACCGCGGCCGTCCGCCTCAGCACCTCCGACACCGACTTCGCCGCCCTCCGGGCCCTGCCTGGTGGCGACCACGTCGTGACGGCCTGGACCGCACGGCGCCGGGCCCTGCAGCAGTACAGAGTCGCCCTGACCGACGCGGGCAACGACCCCGCCGACGTGCTCCCGTCCCTGCTGCACATGCACCACAACCGGGTCGCGGGTATCGCCCCCGACCAGGAAGCCGCCTGTCGCCGTCTGGCCCGCGGCGCCGCACTGTCCTGGCACGCCCAAGGAGAAGGAGTCCCGAGGTGACGACCGCACCCCCGGCCCCCGACACGAGCACCGCAGTACGTCAGTCCCTCGCACACGGGCCTCTCGGCAGCACCCTGCTCGACATCGAGCGAGCCCACCGGAACCTCGACTCGTGGCAGGCCGTGCACCAGCACGTCGCCGCCACGGGCCCCCTCATCGACAGCGACGAGGCGAACCTGTTCCTCGGCGCGCCGGCGATGGCGTACGTCCTCCACTTGGCGGCCGCCGACAGTAACCGGTACGCCGGCGCCCTGAGGATGCTCGACGGCGTTCTCATCCGGCAGATCCGCCGTCGCCTGACCGCGGCTCACGCACGCATCGACCAGGGACGGCACGCCGGCTTCGCCGAGTACGACCTGCTGCGCGGCCTGACCGGACTCGGTGTCCTTCTGCTGCGGCGCAAGCCGGACAGCGAGGAGATGAAGCAGGTCCTGCGGTACCTGGTCCGGCTCACGGAACCGGTGACCGGGGACCAGGGACAGCCGCTGCCCGGCTGGTGGGTGTGGCACGCCCCCGCCCGTCTCGGGACGCCGACGCCGGGCGGCCACGCCAACGCGGGCCTCGCTCATGGCATCGCGGGCCCGCTCGCTCTGCTCGCTCTGGCGAAGCGTCGGGGTGTCGTCGTGGACGGCCACGACACCGGCATCGCGCGAATCTGCAATTGGCTGGACCGAATACGACAGACCGACCACCGCGGAAGCCGTTGGCCGCGATGGGTCACCGAAACAACCGCCGTCCCGACCCAGCCGGCCACCCCCTCCTGGTGCTACGGCACCCCGGGCCTGGCCCGCGCACAGCAGCTCGCCGCCATCGCCCTGAACGACGACCACCGCAAGAGGATGGCCGAGCGGGCCCTGCTCTACTGCCTCGCCGACCCTCGCCAGCTCGACCAGCTCGCCAACCGTGGACTCTGCCACGGCGTCGGTGGACTGCTCCGCACCGTGCAACGCGTCGCCGAGGACGCGGAAACGCCCACCGCGTTCACCGATCGGCTCCCCGAACTGCGGCAGCGCTTCCTGGCCCTGCCACCTCCGGAAGAGGCCGGCTTCCTTGAAGGTGCTGCTGGGGCTGCGCTGGCGTTCCAGAGCGCCGAACCGGGCTCGGGTCCCGTCAGCGACTGGGATGCCTGCCTGCTCCTGAGCTGAGGAGGCCACCGGATGGAAGCACATGGCAGCGGCGCCATGGAGGAGGCCGTCCTGTCCGTCCTCGCGGGGACGACGGTCGAGGCCGCAGCCGAGAAGGTGCGTATCCCGCCAGCCCACCTGGCCGACGCCGTCAAGCTGTACCGCGAGGCCGGTCGAGCCGCGCTCGAGGCACGGTTCTCGTCCTCGGGCTGGCACCAGATCCACATAGAGTTCGTCGACTATCCGACCGCCGAACGCGCGTTCCAGGCTTACGTCCTGCCCTCCTTGCACGGCGACGGGCCGGTCGGGCCATGGTGGTTCGTACGTAAGTATCCGTGCTGGCGCCTGCGGGTTCGGCCGAGACAGGACGCGAGTGTCGCGGACGCCGCGAAGCACCTCACCGGCGCCCTCAACGACGCGGTCTCCTGGGGGGTGGTCCGGCGCTGGTGGCCCTCTCTGTACGAACAGGAGACGGCCGCGTTCGGCGGACCGGAGGGCATGCGGATCGCTCACGGCCTGTTTCACACCGACAGCGTCGGCGTCTGCGAGTACCTGAGTCACAAGAAGGCGCAAACGCCTGGCCTCCCGGACGGCAAGACCGCCTCCTTCCTCGTCGTCTCGGTACTTCTGCGCGCGGCAGGACTGGAGTGGAGCGAGCAGGGTGACGTATGGGCCAGAGTGGAAGCCAGCCGGCCGCTACCAGGCGACATTCCGACCGACCGCATCACCGCCATGGCCGAGCCGCTGCGCAGGATCCTGGCCGTGGACGCGGCGCCCGTCCTCCAGTCCGGAGGCGCGCTCGCAACGCTGGATTCCTGGGCTACTGGAATGCAGAACGCGGGACGAGCCCTCGGCGAGGCGGCGCAGCAGAACCGGCTCAGCCTCGGCATACGCCGAGTCCTGGCTCGTCACGTCCTCTTCCACTGGAACCGGATGGGCTTCACGACCGACCAGCAGGCCGTCTGGGCTCGGGCGGCCCGAGAAGCCATCCTCGGTGACTGAAAGGACTTGCCGAGAGACGGCGGGCTTGCTCAGCGCGCCAGTGCCGTGACCACAAGTCTTCGCGGTGTTGGCCATGCTGCGCACGGGAGTTGACGGCGCGCGCATGGTGGAGAGGAAACGCATCAACGCCCCCCCCCCCCCCCGGGCTATGAGTCAGGCGGGCCGAACGGGGGAAGAAAGGTGCGTGCCCGATGCCGATCGGGCTCCTCTCCACGATCGTTGCTGTGTTCTACGGGGGCACGATCTCCGTCCTCGCTCTTACCGCGACCTTTGCCCGGCGTCGTACGCTGCGGCGCGAAGCGCGCAGGACCCTTGCTGTCCTGGTACCGAGGAGGGCGGTGGAGTCGCAGCAAGTAGACGGCGCGACAGTAGACGCAAGCAGCTGAGCGGTTACGGCGAAGTTCAAGCGCTGATCCGCCTGTCACTTGGACAACGACGCCTGACATTCCTCGCACCGCCGTACAGCCTGCCGTGCGGTGTTGCCCTCCGTGGCGACTGCCGGCTGGCTGCTGCTCAGCCTGTCCCAGAGCCCGTGCGGTGGATGCGGAATCCAACCCCAGCGCGGCGGCTGCACCAGCTCCTCAGTGAGGTGGGCGCATGCGCCCGGCAGGTGCGCGTAACGGGTGGGCGAGATAAGGATGGTGTCGGAGGGGAAGCGTCGCCATTCCTGCTGATCGGGGGCTGTCTGCTGCGCCTTGGGGCGAGACCCGTCCGGTGCGCAGGCGCACCCCAGGCCGACGATGCAGTCACACCGCTCGCAGCGCTCTTCCTTCCCAGCCCTGGTCATTCTTGAGCCGCTCCGGCGTCGACCCGGTAGACGATCTTTCCGTCGTACTCGGCGAACCCGAGTGACTTGTAGAAGGCCCGGGCGCCCGGGTTGTCGCTGTCGGTCATCCACTCCACGCGGCTACATCCTGGGCGCGCGGCGGCGAGTGCGCGGAGTTCCTCCATGAGGCGGGCGCCGACGCCCTGACGACGCAGGGTGTCGCGGACGTAGAGCTCCTTGAGGAACAGGGAGTGCGAGGAGCCGGCGGCCGGCCAGAGGAAGGAGTAGGCGGCGAGTCCGACGATGTCCCCGGTCTCGTCCTCAACGAGCAGGGCGGAGGCGAGCGGTGGCGCGCCGAAGAGGGCCTCCTCCACCTGGAGGCGGCGCTCTTCGAACGGCTGGATGTCGGTGTCCGTCGCCCCGTAGAACCGCTCGATCTCCTCGATGAGCGCTGCCACGGCCGGAACGTCCCGCTTCTCCGCGGGACGGATCGTCACGGTCATCGGTGCATCCTGTCCTTCCTCGATCGCTTCGGTCGCTGTTGCACTCGTTCGGTCCAACGCGTGTCCCCACTCTGGCACTTACGGCACACACGCGCCTACGGCGACGAGGCGGCCTGCGCATTCGGGTTCCAGCCGTGCTGTCGCAGGGAGCTCTGGACGTGTCGGATGACGTACTCCAGGTCCGCACAGTAGACAGACGGATTCCGGTAGCCCTGGGCGGCACTGAAACGGTGCGGGAGGTAGCCACCACCGCAGACGTCCACGAGCGGGCAGGCGCGGCACTGCTCGGCGAGTGCCTCCGTGCCGTGCTGCCGGTGCAGCAGCTTCGCGTGCGACAGGGCGTCGTCGAAGGAGTGCCGGCGGACGTCGAGACCGAGCCAGGAGGCACCCTCCTCGACCGACCGGAGAGTGTCCACGGCTTCGATGGAGCCGTCGGATTCGATCACAACGCTCGTCGGCGGGGCCAGACCGAGCGTCTCCACCGAGCCGCGCACGCCGGAGCTGAGGGCCACGATGTCCTCCAGCATCCGGACGCTGTGCCGGTGCTCGGGCCGGGCGAGCCAGGCGTCGTACACCCTGCTCAACCACAGGCCGTACTCGGGGACGCCCGCGTCGGCGCGGGGCGGCGGGTCGTCGTGGGTCGCGTGCGGCAGGCCGAAGTCGATCACGGGCGGTTCGAACGCCGCCAGGTAGTCGTGAACCTCGGCGGGGTCGTTGGCCAGGTCCACGACGGCCAGCAGTCCCGCGAACAGGTGCGTCCGTGACCGCAGGAGCTCGATGCCGCGCACGGCGCAGGCGGCGCTCGACCGCCCGGCGTGGGTCAGCCGGTGTCGGTCGTTGGCACGCGGCGGTCCGTCGAGGCTGACGCCCACAACCACCTCGTACCGCTCGAACAGGTCCAGCCACGCTTCGGACAGAAGGGTCCCGTTGGTCTGGAGCTCGAAGAGGATCCGTGTCCCGGCCGGCACGCCGCCCCGAACGGCGTCCAAGAGGTCGGCCATGTGCGCGACGCCGACGAGAAGCGGCTCCCCGCCGTGCAGGACCACGTGGATGGTCCGAAGGTCGTGCGCGGCGGCGTGCTCACCGATGCGCCGGGCCGCGGCCCGGGCCACGGCGAGGTCCATTCGGGCGGGCAGGCGTCGCGCCGCCTGGTCCCTGGAGTTGAAGACGAAGCAGTAGTCGCAGTCGATGTTGCAGCGGTTGGCGACCTTGAGAATGAACGTCCGGAAAGGAACGGCGCCGCTTTCGGGGTCGGTCATCGAGCGGACGTACTCACAGCGGCAAGGGCCAGATGAGTGAGGCCGCGTGTGCGCCGTCACCGACCCGGCTCGCTTCGCCCTCCTCGGCCTCCAGCCGCTGCCGGACGCGGGCGGCCACGCGGTCCAGGACAGCGGTGCCGGCTGCTGTCGGCTCCCCGGTCGCCGGGCCGACAGGCATGACCGTGTGTGGCTCCGTGACCAATGTGGGAGACGGCATTCAACGCTCCTCGTGGGGTACGTACCGAAGGCGGCACGGTGCGACGGTGTTGAAGCGACAGATCAGCCGGAAACGTAGCATCCTCAACGACGGACCCGGCACAGGGAATTCGGCCATGGTCGGCGTCAACCCGACTGTGACACCAGTAGCCGTTCAATGTCGTCGACGGCCGAGCTCAACCCCAACCGCCGGTACACGGCGACAGCGGCACGCAGCGAGCTCTCGGCCTGAGCAGGTCCGTCGACGATCCGGTCGCAGCGTCCGGTGCCCTCCAGGGCCCGCGCCTCCTCCAGCGGACAGCGGATGTCCCGCGCGAGGGTGAGCGCCTGGTCGAAGTGTGCGCGAGCGGCCGTCGGTTCACCCGAGGTGAGCAGCAGCATCCCCCAGTGGTTCAGTACCTCCGCCTCACCGCATCGGTCGCCCAGCGTCCGCAGGGTCTCCAAGCTGCGCTGGAACGCCTCGACCGCGCCGTCCCGCTCACCGGCGAGGCCGCGCGCCACGCCCAGCTCGCTCAGCGCGGCCGCCTCGCCCCCGCGGCTGCCGAGTTCGCGGTAGGCGTTTAGGGCCTCCTCCAGAAGCCGGATCGCCTCCGCCGCGTTCCCGGCCACACGGTCCACCACGCCAAGGTGGCGGACGCTGGTCGCGCGGCCGAACCGTTCACCGAGCTCGGTGAAGTGCGTTAGGGCCTGGCTGTGCGCTGCCCGGGCTCCCTCGGTGTCTCCGGTCAACCGCTGGACGACGCCCAACTCGTTCAGCGCGTACGCCTGGTGCGCACGGTCGTCCAGCTCTTGGTAGATGTCGAACGCTTCCTGGTGATGTCGCGCGGCAAGGGCGTACGCGCCCATCAGGCAGTGCACGACGCCCAGGTCCCGCAGGGAGTTCGCTTCCCCGTACCGGTCACCGAGTTCGCGGTAGATCGTCAGGGCCTCGCTCTGGGCCTCCACCGCGGCGTCGAACCGGCTCATCTGTCGGTGTGTCATGCCGAGATCGGCAAGCGCGTTCGCCTGTCCGAGCCGGTCTCCCAGCTCACGGTAGAGGGCGAGGGCCTCGGTCTGGGCCCTGGCCGCATCCTCGTTGTCCGCGGTCAGGTACCAGACGATGCCGAGCTGGTTCAGAGCGTCCGCCTTGCCACGCCGGTCGTCGACCGCTTCGTACGCTGTCACGGCGTCGTTCAGGGCCTCGATCGCCTCGGGATAGGAAGCCATGAAGCGGCGTACGACGCCGAGCTCGGCCAGCGCGTCCGCCCGGGCTCGCTGGTCGCCAGCCTGGCGAGCGGCTTCGGCGGCGGTCCGGTGAAGCCCGACGGCCTGGTCCCAGGGGCCGGCCTGACGCAGGAAGGGCGCCATGGCCGCGGCGAGCCGGACCACGAGGTCGTGCAGGGCGAGGCCGTTCGCCCGACGGAAGCAGGCCAGGACGTTGGCCCGCTCGGTCTCCAGCCAGCTCAGGGCGTCCGTCCGCGACTCCAGGACCGGGGCCTCCACCCGCGAGGCGTCGTCCGGCGCCGGAGGTACCGCGGCACCGCTGCGTGCGATGTGCACGTTCGCGGCCGCGAGAGCGACCAGGTAGTAGGTGCACACACGCTGGACTGCCTGTACGTGGTCCATGCTGTCTCCCTCGGCGGCGAGACCGCGAGCGTAGTCACGCAGCAGGTCGTGCAGCCGGTAGCGACTCCCCGGGTGTTCGTCGATCAGGTGGTCGTCGTACAGCGCCTCGAGGTGCCGACGGGCCGCCACGACCGAGACCTCACCGAGCGCCGCGCCGATGTGCGAGTCGAGATCGGTGCCGGGGAAGAAGCCGAGCTCTCGGAAGAAGCGCTGCCGTTCCGGGGCGAGATCCCGGTAGGAGAGATCGAACGTCGCGGTGACCGCGCGCTCCCCGGCGCGCAGCTCCCCCAGCCGGTCCCGCGCCGCAACCAGCCGCCCGCGCAGGTCCTCGGCGGTCCAGGACGGATGGTGCCGCAACCGTGCCGCGAGCAGCGACACCGCCAGTGGCAGACACCCGCACAGCCGCACCAGTTCCTCGACCACATCCCGGCCGAGAGCGTCGGCCGGCCGCCCGCTGAGCCGCACGAAGAGGTCGACCGCATGGTTCGGCGGTAGCGCGTCCACCGACATGACGACCTCCTCGTTCGCCACCAGCCGCTTGCGGCTGGTCACCAACACCAGGCACCCGCTTCCGCCCGGGAGCAGCGGCTCCAGCTGCCGGTAGCTGGCCGCGTTGTCGAGGATCAGCAGCGCCTTCTTGTCCGCCAGCCTGCTCCGCCACATGGCGGCCCGGGCCTCCGTGACCGCTCCGACGTCGTCACCGACGGGAATCTGCTGCGTCGGCACGCCCGCGGCCGCCAGAAGCGAGGCCAGCGCCTCGCCAGCCTGCACCGGAGTACGCCCCGGCGTGTGCCCATTGAGGTTCACGAAGAGCTGCCCGTCGGGGAACCGCGTGGACAGCAGGTGTCCGGCATGCACGGCGAAGGTGGTCTTCCCGACGCCGGGCATGCCGTCGATCACATGAACGGGCATCCCCTCGCCACGCTCCTGCGAGGCCCGCACCGAGCCGAGCAGCCGCTCCAGCTCCGCGGCACGGTCGGTGAACGCGGCGGTATCGCGCGGCAACGAACGCAACACCTGGGCGGCCCCCGGCGGCCCCGCTCCATCCTCCGGTCGGCCCGGCTGGACGGGAGGGCGCGTCTCGGAGAGCGCAGCGAGCAGGGTCGTCAGCCCCGCCATCGTCAAGCCCAACACGACGAACGAGAACCAGGGGTGATCCTGTAACCACCCGAGCCAGCCCGGCCACCGCGACTCATCAGACACGGCGTTGGTGACGAGCCCGACCAGCAGCGTGGTGAGAGCGCCGCCGCCGGCGACGACGGCGATCGCGATCCCGCGCCGGGGTCTCACGCGAAGGTCCGAGCGGCCGGGCAAGCGGTCGACTCTGCTCGGGTGGCGCTGACGAGACACCACGCACCGCCAACCGACCTGGTCACGAAGGCCACCCCCGAGTCCGACGCCCCAACGCCCCAACGCCCCAACGCCCCAACGCCCCAACGCCCCAACGCCCCTAACGGAACAGCTCTGATCGAACTTGGTCAAGGGCGCCTCTGCGCCATGGAAGCGCCTTGTAGACACATCAGGATGAACTTCGGTTCCCTTACGTTGACCTCCGCACGTGTGCTGTCCGCTGTCAGCAATCCCAGGCACGAGATTCCCGCCTTGTCGATCAAGGTGGCGCACTTTGGACCACGTTGAAAGGCGCTGAACTCCTGCCGGATCGCGACGTTGCGACTCGTTAGCGAGAACGGATCAGTCGCTTGCCAACAATTGGCGCACTGGCAGCCTCAACGCTTGCAGGTCCTTCCCTTACGATCAGGCAGCCGCAGGAACCCTCCGTCGCGCCTTGCGCACGCGCGACACACTCGCGGTGCGCCGGGCCTGTAGCTCTCTTTGAGCAAGCAGCAGCGGGGCCAAGTGCTCGGCGATGGCACGGCCCAGCCCGACAGGCACCGCGTTTCCGATCTGCCGCGCGATCTGGCTCCTACTTCCGCACCACCGGAAGGTGTCCGGGAATCCCTGTAGCCGGGCCGCCTCCAAATGAGTGATGGGACGATGCAGCCACGGATGCAGGTAGCGACCCTTCTCCGGCTTGAAGAATTCCGTACGGATGGTGACCGACGGCTTGTCACGGTGGAGTCGACCCATAACATCAGCAGAGCCGGTTTTATGCTTCTTCCAACAGTCGGACAGCAACTCGAAGGGGATATCAAATCGATTACCCCCTTCCGGAATGGACCGGTAACGCGCGATCGAAATCGGCCTTATCCCATTTCGACTCAGGTGCAATTCATCCATGGAGAAAGGGCCAGCGATTTTGTTCCCGTTTACAGTATCGCTTCGAGATGGGAGGTCAGGGGAAAGTTTTCGCAACACGAGATCAGCGATCGTCTGCCATACAGTCCGCTGATGGGCGCCTGCAGAGCTCGGAATGAGTCTTGCCTGCAGTTCGAGGTCCGTCAGTTCATCGATTCGATGGATCGACCCCGACTCCGCCTCCACCAGCAGATCTTTTCGAACTCCGACTGCAATGGTGCGGAAGCGTCTCTGAGGCACGCCATAGTCGGCAGCATTCAGGAGAGCATCGAAGATGAGGTAATCGGAAAGAGTGCGACCCTCGCGCGTTTCATCAAGCAGGAGTCGAAACTCCGGAGACTTCCTGAAAGCGTCGACGTTCTCCATGACGAAGACCATCGGTCGAACGGTCGAGACGACTTTCAGATAGTGCCGCCAAAGCTGGTTCCGCTCGTCGTTCGGATCCTGGTTACCGAGTCGTGAGAACCCCTGACACGGCGGCCCTCCCAACACGATGTCGGCTTCCGGGATCGCCCCTGGACGATCGACCCACTCGGCGATGTCGCCTTGGTGGATGTGTGCTCCGAAACACTTGGCGAAGTTCACGGAATAGGTTGCCGCTGCCGCTGGGTCCAGTTCGACCGCGGCGACAGGACGATAAACCGCACAACCGTCATGCCGGGCGTCTACGAACCCCTGTGTCAGCCCTCCACAGCCCGCGAAGAGATCGATCGTCCGTAGCGGGGGGAGGTAGGTGTCGCCGCCGAGGGCCTCCCAGGAGCCGCCGACTTCGGGGTGTACGTAGCTCATTGGCGCACTGTAGCCGGCTAGCCGGCTCCAGGGCAATCTAGTGAGCCTACAGCCCAGCAGGGTTCTACGCCGGCCCCTAATTGGGTCACCCACATGGCTCCATCAGGGCACGTGCCTACTAATCTCAAAGGGTGGCCCGCACAAGTACCGCCGGCGGAACCGCCGACACCCCTGGGAAGGGACGACGTACCTCCACCGAGCATCCGCCTGCCCGCGCTTGGCGTCCCCGGGCCGGGATGACGAGGGCCGACCGCATACGTGAGCAGGACAGGGCCGCGGGTGGAGCGTTCAAGCGATTCGTCGCGGGTGATGGCGGCGAAAGGGTGCCCGCCACCGTTGTACTGGCTCCGGTGCGGAGAACGGGACGTGTCAGTGCCAGGCTTCAGTGGACAATCGCTGGCCGAAGACATCGGTTTACCCTCGGCGAGGTAGTACACCCCACCCGGACTGCGAACCTGCGTGCCGCCTGGCACCTGGCCGGGGAGGCCGGTCTTCTGGCGGAGGACGACCTTGGGGACTCCTGGGCATCGTCGCCGGGCACACGGGCATCGATGCGCTCCAATCGCGGACGCGACACCGGGCCCGAGCGCAGGCTTCGCTCCTTGCTGCATCGCGAAGGTCTGCGGTTCAGGGTGTCCGCCAGGCCGGTACCGACGCTCCACCGAACCGCGGATGTGCTGTTCACCAAGCACAAGGTGGCGGTGTTCGTAGACGGCTGTTACTGGCATGGGTGCCCTACCCATGGGTCGGTCCCTGCGACGAATCGCGACTTCTGGGTTGCAAAGATCGAGGGCAATAAGAGCCGTGACAAGGAAACGGACAGACTCCTGGTCGAACACGGTTGGTTCGTGGTCCGCGTCTGGGAGCACACACCCGTCGAGCACGCGGTGACCCTTGTGCGACTCGGACTGGAGGAGTCGAAGGCGCACCGTGCGGCCCGCGTACTCAGAGCAGACGTCCGTTGAGCAGGTCGTCCACGGCATCCGCCTCTCTTCGAAGCACGATCCGTCCGTCTCCGTCGCTGTAGGCGAGGAGACGGTCGCCGGGGGCAAGTCCGGCCTCGACGAGAATCCCCATGGGGAGTTCGACGGAGCCGTCTGCACGCACCATGACCTGGGCTGGTTCTCGGATCATTCCGCCAGGATCGCACGCCACCGAGACGCTGCTGTTCGTGATGGCCGCCAGAGCGCCGGTGGGCGCCAGTCCATGCGGCCCCGAGGACGGCCCTCCGTGGCTTTTAGTGCACCCGCCTGGGCCGTAGAATGGTCACTCAGGGCGCGCGCCGGACTTCCGCCAGGACGTCGTCCAGGAGCCCCGTCACATCGCTTCCGCCCAGGACCAGTTGCCGATCCAGGAGGCGATTCCCGGTTTCGCAGGAGGTCTCGCTCACCAGGGAGCAACCGTGGCAGGCCGAAAGGTTCAGTTGCGACGCTCCCTGCCTGTCACTCTCGATGCAAACCGGGTCGTTGGAACAGAAGTCGGCGTCGTCCAGCGCTGATACCAGGAGTGGGACCAGCTTGTCGGGTTCCCCGAGCCTGACAAGCCCCCCGAGGGTTCCCTGCGCATCCCCTGCCGCGGTGTAGATCAGGATCCCGGCGGTCTTGTCCGTACGGTCCGAGTTCGCATAGATCCGCTCTTGCAATGCGGCGGATGCATAACCGCTTGCGAATGCCAGACGGCGGATGAGCAGATGCGCCAACGTGTGCAGGGCGACGTACCTGGGCTCGGGAACGTCCAGGCGGCCAGCCCACGGAGAGTCGCCTCTACGTTTCTTGAGGATGCCGGCTCGCGCTTGAACCTCTGGCTTCGCCTCCCAGGCGGCGATTTTCTCCTCGTCGAACCGCAGAAAGATACCTTCCCCGAACAACTCGATCGCCGGGTAAGTGGGCCGACGCCACTGGTCCGGGCCTAGGTCCACGTTGATCAATGCCGCCTCGGCATCATGGCGCCGGAATCCGCGGAGTGCACGGACCTCACGGACCCGACGCACCTGCCCGATACCGCTGATCTTGCGGAGAAGACTCTCCGGTCCTGTGACGCCTACAAGACTTCGCCCGTCGACGACGAAGTCACTTCCCGTACGGTCGCGTCCACCATCGAGTTTCTTGAGGAATGCAGCCCACTCGCCGTCCTTGAGGTCGAGCAGCATCTCGTCAGCGGTGGTCTCTTCTCCAGCTGCTACGGCGAGGACGGTCTCCGGCGTCACACCGAGCTCGTCCGCGATCCACCCCGCCACCATCTCCGCCTGCGGTCCGCCATTGTCCGTCACGACCTTTTCGAAGTACACGTGGCCGCGGATCTTGTCTGCTGTTTCCGCAGACTGTGGACGTTCTTCAGGTATGTCGAGAGCCGAGATCCTCTCGACCATGTAGTTGCCCGTAGCGCCACGCTGCACGGCGACCAACTGGTGCGGGCAGGGCTTCTTGACCGAGCCCTCCGGTTCCCAAGGCTGCCGCCCCGCGCAACGGATCCCGTCTCGCTGCAAGGCCCCCTTGGTCACCAGCTCCGCGAAGGAACGCGAGTTTCCACACCCATGGCACGTGACCATCAGTGACGCGAGGCCCTCACCACGGTTGGCGAGCTTCTTAAACCTGAGCGACTTGTAGTCACGGCAGAAGCGGACTGCTTCGTTCAAACCGGCCTCGCGCCCGCGATGAACCCACTGGAACCAGTTGATGTCCTGGGTATGGCTGCCCCTTTCGCAGACCGCGATATATCGCATCGGGACCAGAAGACCACCGCACTCGCAAGTGTTGCTCCACTTGCCCTTCTTCTTCCTGGTCAGTTTCGAGAGTTTGTCGCAGCGCTCGCAGAACCGCCATGCAGGGAAGCGCCAGTACGGCAACGCGGGGGTGTCCTTGCCGGCACGGCTCGCATGTGTAGGCGGCTGCCTCAGGACACCGGCCCCGAGACGGGCCATCAGACGCTCACAGCTGATTTCCGGGGCGACCTTCTTGTCCCACCAAGATGTGTCAGGCGCCATGAGCGATTCACCACGCACATCGACGATCGCCCCCACGCCGAACGGCGAGATCGTCTCGGAGAGGCGAAGGTCATGCCTGATCTTCTCCACGGTGCACCTCCTCCTGCGGTTCCTGGACCTCCACTGCCACATTGGGCTCCACGGACCTCATCGAGTCTCCGACGAGCCACCCTTCGCCGGACTGACCGAATTTTTTCAACAGAGCTGCCTGATCCTTCTTCGAGCGCTGGTAGTAGAGGGTGTCATCCGACTCGCGTGCTTGCGCCGCCCGACGGTCCCAGTCCCTCAGTAGGCTCCACACAGCGTCGCTCGTCTCCTCTGCTTCGAGGTGGTCGGCACGCGTCACGTATCCGAGGAACCGCTCGACAAGACGCTCGACCGCGTCGCTGAGCCTGTCGTCCCCAAGGTCCAACCGGTGCGCAGAGTCGTTCTCGGCGAGCGGGACGAACGATTGCCGCACCAAGGCAACGAGTGCGCCGGCCAGGGATCGGTCACGCGAAGCCAAGGACCACGGCGTCACACTTGTGGGCTCCACACTGCGGTATAGCGCCTCGTGGTAGCCGCGGAAAGTCTCGAAGTGCGACCGGTCGCGGGCCCGGCTGGACCTGAAGAGCGTGACAACGACGCCATTTGTGTCACCGCGACCGACACGGCTGGTGGCCTGGATGTACTCGGCCGTGGTCTTCGGCTGTCCCACCATGAGCATCAGGGCGAGTCTTGGAATGTCGATGCCGACGGAGAGCATGTTCGACGAGAGGACAACGTCAACGGCGTCCGGTGACTCGTCGGCACTGATTCGGAGCGCGCGTAGATCGTTCGGGAGCTCTTCGGCACCGCGGCGGCTCGTCAGTTCCAGAACCTTCTCCGCCGTGACTCGACGCAACGGGAGCCCGAGCCGGTCGGCGCGAGGCTCCAGACGACCGTTGACGTCGTCGACCACCAGCGGTCCCGTCCGTCCGAGCTCACGAAGACTGTTGTGGTACATGACCAGCGTCCAGTACGCATCTCGCGCTGCGGCTGGCGGAACCTGGGCGGCGAGCGTCTCCGGAATCTCCACCATCGGGGTGACCGCCGAAATGACGGCCGAAGGCTGCGAGACCGATTGCGGCATCAAACCGACGTAAAGACGTCCCTCTCCACTCTCCACCGGCCGGGAGAAGAAGGTGCGGTCGTCGTCGAGTCCGGATGGTGGGTAGAGGGCGACGTCACGCCCGTAGAGTCCCTGTACCTGCTCCTCCGACGCACGGATCGTGGCCGTCGAAGCAACGATTTTGGGACTGGTACCGGACCGGCTCAGCAAGAGCTGGATGACTGCGTCGAAGACGGCGACGGTGGTACCGAGCGGCCCCGAAAGCAGGTGCAGCTCATCCTGGATGACCATAGACGGTTGCTTGAACGGGGTCCCGATTCCAAGCAGCTTGCCGGCTTTGGGCTGGAACTGAAGGCGCGCGAACTTGTCGACCGTGGCCAGCAAAATCGTAGGCGGTTCATCGTAGATGACATCGTCTACGACCACGAGTGGAAGTTCGTCGCTGAACGCGCACGATTCGTCGACGCAGCGAAGCACGACATCGTTCCCCACCAACCGCATGCCATAGTCCTGGATCCTGCCCTTGATCTTCGGCACCAACGGTGTCAGGCACCACGGGCAGCTCTCGACCTGGAACTGGTTCGCCTCTTCCGGACGTGCAGCCTTCTGAAGCCGTTCGAGCGCATCCCGCGCCTCTTTCCGCGTACCGGGGGTGACTTCGTTGCCTACCCAGAGACCGATCGAAAACGGTGCCATCCCCTTGGCCCGCTCGTCCATGCCCCGTAGTTTCTCCATCGCACAGATCAGCGCTGCAGCACGCTGGAACTGCTGAGAGGTTAGAAGCCGCAAGGTGTAGCGGGTGATTACGGCGGTTCCCCCACCAGCCACGCCATGAGCAAGCCGCCGACGGAAGATCTCGATCGCGGCAAGGCCGAGGTACGCCTCGGTCTTGCCGCCACCGGTCGGAAACCAGATGAGGTCGACGAGATCTCTGTCCTCGTGTGTTGCATCAACGGTGGACGCCAACGAGACGAGTAGAAAACCGAGTTGGAATGGACGCCACTGCGGCTCCTGCACTCGATCTTCCGACGCCCCGCGGTTGATCGATGCCTGCCTAATCTGGAGGCGCATGGCAGTCATACCAAGCGAGAAGGCCGTTCGAAGGTCGTGCCGTTCTGGTGCCCGAAGGAGGTTCACACCCTCCCGCATCCTGTCAACCGCGGTTTGAGAACGCTTGACGATCCGGACAGCCACGTCCCTGTCGGTGTCGAAGGCTTCGGCTCGTTCCATCTGTTTGGAGACCCAGCCGGCGAAAGCGTCGACAAAGGCGTCCAGCGATCGAAGAACCGCATCGGGATTGGTATCGATCTGCTGGAGGTGCCTGAGTTCCAAGGACTTGGCCTCGACCGTCTCCGCATTGAACCCCGTGGTCTCGACGGCAGGCACGACGCAGGCTGGTACGGGGTCGAGGAAGACCATGGTGCAACGGCCTTGCGAGAACTTCCAGTCCGCAGCCATGCCGTGACCGACCGCGTAGACCTTCCGGTTGCGGTATCGAAGACGCAGTTCCGCGGCTTCAGGGTCAACGTCATAGGAGCGGGTCGTGTCGTATTCCAGGAACCGGTCACCTGCGGGCGGAGTGACGGCCAGATGGACCTGGAACAACATCCGAGCGATGTCCAGTTTGTCGTCCCCCGTGGATTCGGTGAGGACCCGGACGTGCACCGTGACCAACGAGTCACTCTTGAAGTCGCGCCAGCGTGCCCCGAGCTCGACAGAGACGTCTCCCACGGCAAGAACAATGGGTCCTTGCCTCCGACGAAGAACGAGGTCGTCGGCGGAGAAGGGGGTGCGGCGCCACCTCGGCGGGCCGTCACCGCCGACCGCGGCGTATGTGCCGCACGAGAAGTCGACGTTGACGGAGTCCCCGTCGGTCACGAACGATACGGCGACCGACGACGGCCGCCAGTCCTCCGCGAGGGGGACCCCCGCTCCGTCCTCCTCGACATCGCCGTCGGGGACGTCGGCGGAGACCTCTTCGTCCGCGTCGTCGCCACTAGAGGTCTCATGAGTTCCAGCCTCGGCGGGGAATAGCATGCCAACGGCGTATTGCCGGTGGGGGAAGTTCAGCGTGACCTCTTCGTCTCCGTCCTCAGGCCCGACGTAGGACGTGCGGAGGTGATGAAGCGCCTTCTCCTGGGCCGCAGTGAGGTTCACTTAACAACCTGCTTTCGAAGAAGGTCCTGTAGCCGCTTCTTGTCTTCCTTGGATGCGACTACATGGAGCGTCACGCGGGCCCTGGTGACAGCGACGTAGAACGCGGCGAGCCCTCGATCGTCGTATCTCTGCGGCAGTTCGCAGACGATGACGTGCTCCGCTTCCAGCCCTTTGGCGAACCGCGGGTTGGTCACAAGGAATCCGGACCGGCTCCTTTGTGGATCGACATCCGCGGAGACGCTGATGATCCAGATGTCCTCGCGACGAGCGCCGTTCGCAACGAGGTCTCGCGCGACGGCTTCGGCCGCTGCGACATCGGCCCTTCCCTGAGACCACCGCCACTGCACACGGTCACCGTGGACGATTCCCGGGTCTCCGACGTCAGCGCCGAGGTACTCCTGCACGACGTGGACGATCGCCCGGGTGTTTCGAACGTTCCGGTCGAGGTCGTACTGGAGCGCCTCCTGCTGCACCAACTCACACACGTCGGGGTCGAACTCACCGTCCACCCGTGCTTGGTTGTTGGGGTCGAGGAACATCCTCCATCGACCGCCTGCGCGACCTCCGCGGATCACGGCGTCAAGTGCGTCCATGCCCTCGGCGTTCATGAGGTCCTGCGCCTCATCGACGAATACGACGTCGTACTGCTTGTCACCGGACAACTCCGAGAACGGAAGCAGATCGATGTCTCTTCCCGCTATCCGCGGGCCGAAGAATCCGACCAGGGAAGGCGAGTGGAAAGTGATGAGGGTCGACTTTCCCTCGCCGGCCTCCTGCTTCGCTCCTTCCGCCAACACCAAGGACTTCCCTGTACCCGCACCGCCGAAGACGAGCATCCTCGGGTTGCGCGAGAGCGCGGCCAGAACCCGGGCCTGGCCATCTGTCGCTCGGTTCTGTTCCTCGATGACGGCGCCACGCTGCGCATCGATGACGGGCATCCGCGTGAACTCACCGAACAGGCGCGCCCGGAGATTTTCCGGCCTCGCAATCCTGACCCCGGAGGGGGCTCTTCTGGCCTCGCCGGCAACCCTTTCAAAGGCGTTCGTCATCGCGGTGATGCTCATCTGGTCCTTGGCCCACCAGTGGCTTCCCTTCCACTCGACGGCGGGAGGAGGGGCATCGATGTCGGGTGTGACGGCAACGGCCTCGGTCGCAAACCAACCGACACCTTCCTCGTGCAGGATGTCCCGCAACGCATACATCGCCGACTGCGCCTGGTCCATCGGAGACTCACGCAGCTTCTTCCAGTCACCGTGGCGGTCGATGGAGTACCACACGCCGTCGTACTTCCTGACGCCCCCGCCCTTGACCTCGATGACGATCACGACACCGTCCCAGAGCACAACGAAGTCGGCTTCCCCCTGCTGTTTTACCGCGTGGCTGCGCAGCTTGACCGAGTGGAAGGCGACTGCGTCGCCGGGGCCGTCGACCGACTGAAGCAACCGTGCTACTCGACGTTCGGCGTTGCTTGTGGTCGTCGCCTCGATGTCGGCCAGGTCCGGTATAAGGATCATGCTTCCTGCTCCAGCCAGAAGTCCTCGTAAGCGCGGTAGCCGAGGAAGTCGTTGACCGCACCGAAATTGTCGGCGACGTCCACGATGAGGCACTCCTCACTGCCACCGTTCTCCTTGCCGCGGAGCCCGCGCCCGGCCATCTGGATGTAAGCGCTGGGACTGAACGTCGGCCTCGCGATGTACAGGGCCCGGACACCCGGTGCGTCGAAGCCCTGGATCAGCAGGTCGCAGTTGGCCAGGACGCGGATCCCGCCCGCCTTGAACCTCTCGATGACGTCACGGCGCTGCTGCCGTCCGGTCTGACCGCTGACCGCTTCGGCTTCGACCCGTCGGCAACGAAGCGTCGCGGCGAGGACCTGGGCGGACAGGACGTTCGGCGTGAACACGAGGATGGGCCACTCGGGATCCTGACTCATGATGTGGTTCACAAGGGCCTTCATTCGCGCCTGGTCGCGGCCGATGCGGTCGAGTACCTGAGGCTCCAGCTTGCGCTTGGACTGCACCTGCGCGAGTTCACCCGGCTCCAGCTTGACGTCGATGCCCGGGAGTACCTCGTGCTTGACGCGGGCGAGGACGCCGATCCGAGCCAGTTCCTCATAGGCGGAAGTGCCTTCGAAGGCCCTGATGATGCGCTTACCGAAACGCGCGGCCAGTTCCCTATTCGGCTCGGTGTCGTCGGCCCTCCCCTTGAACGGCGTGGCCGAGAGACCCACCAGTGGCCGCTCCCAGCTTCGGCCGTCGACACCGAGCCACCTGAGGATGCGCGTGTAGCGTGTCGACCCGCCGGCTCGGTGTGCCTCGTCGATGAAGACGGCAGAGGCTTGGCGTAGCCACTCATACTCGGGAGCGTCGATCACGCTTTCGTCGAGCTTGGCGTCGGTGGCTACGACCACGCTGAACTCGGTGTCAGGCTCGTGAACGGTGTTGCCCTCCCACAGCCTGCCGATCGTCAGCGGACGTTCATCGCCGAGCCCACGCCAAACTGTGCTGAATGTTTGAACAGCCTGTTCGCAGAGTTCAGCCGACTGAGCGATCCAGAGGACCGTTCCGCTCATGCGGTCCTCGGTGAAGAGCCGCAGTACGGTCTCGGTGGCAACGCGGGTTTTACCGGCCCCCGTCGGAAGTTCGACCATGCCCTTCAGCGCGCGACCGTCCGCTTCCTGAAGCGTCAGGACATCCCGCAACTGCCGACTGATTTGCTTCTGGAAGTTGTGCAGAGGGTTGAGCCTCACGGCACCGGGGACGACGAACTCGTCGTCCTGTCGCTGGTTCCGCTGGCCGGCGTACTTCGCGCCGAACCCCATCTTCCGGAGCCAGGCGATCGCAAGCGCTCCGCCCGCCCACTTGGTCGGAACGTCCGTGTACCCCTCCTGCCGGAACTGGTCTTTGAGGAGCTCGATCGAATCGCTGCCGTAGACGGTCAAGAAGAGTTGCGCGACGGATGTCGAGTCGTCTACCAGATCCTGCTCCTCGAGTGCTTGCCAGAGCCCCTTCGGTAGAACCTCCTTCAGCGTGTCCTCACCGAAGAACACCTCGAGACGCTCTGCGTCACTGGCCGCACAACGTGCGGCCTGGCGCTGTTTCTCCAGACGTTGGTCGACACCGGCCTGAAGGACTTCACTCAGCTCGGCGTTCGACAGTCCCAGTCGGAAGACGTCGTTGATGATCTCCAGGACACGCCGCTCGCCGAGGTCCGCACGCACCACAAGCGTGAGCCCGTCCAAGTACGAGTCGAGTGACTCGTCGTCGACGCCGTCGTCAGTGCTCACGCGCTTGGCGATGCGAATGGCCCTCGCCACGGTCGCGTTCACCACCTTGTCCGCCACAAAGGTGGACCGGAGCCCGGTGTACAGGTCGATGACTCGCTCTCCGTCCTGCTGGCCCTCGACCAACATGGAGAAGGAGAAGCTGTCCTCGAACCGACGGCATCCGACCTCTTCGACGAGCGGCGCCACCTGGCCCTGATCTGCTAGCAGGTAAGGCTTGTGCTTGGAGCGAAGGACCTTGAGCTCTTCGTCGGTGGTCGCCAAGTACACCGTGTCAGGTCGCCGAGCCTCGATGCCGCGCCCCACCCTGGCGGGGATCTGTGCCGGATGCCCGCCTGGGAAGGCGTTTCTACCTGCAGCGAGGATGAACATCGTCAGCGTGCCGTCCTTGACCTGCGAGGGAATCAAGTCCGCAGCCGCAAGCGCTTCGCTCAGCACGTTGGCAGGAACCTTGTCCAGTTCTCTCGGCAGCGCCAAAGCGTCTTCGACAGGGCGCGGTCCCCGGAAGAGAGGCAGCAGGGCCTCGAACTCGACGAGCGACGCAGACACGACCTTCCCTGGAGCGCGGTAGCCGCGGGTCGAGTTCACCAAACCCGCTGCCTCCGCCGCCCAGCGAACAGGGGAAGGGACCCGGTGGGTTCGACCCGTATCGATATCCTCGCAGGTCCAGTACTCCCCCTGGTCCAACCGGAGTAGCTCGAGAGTCCACTTCTCACGGACCCGGTCAGGAGCCTGCGCCTCTTTCAGCATGAAGAGGACCGAGAACGGGCCCGGCCCTTCGTTCCTGTCGAACTCGAGCCGTTCGACAGGGCGCTCTCCGGGCCCGAGGCTCCTGTTGAGCAAGTCCGTCACATATCGCCGGTAGTCCTCGAAGTAAACCTCGTCCTCGACCGAGTACTCGGACTCCGGACCGTGAACGACTCCTGTCTCATGGGCGACCGCAGGAACGCACCTCGGGCGGTCCAACATACGGTCGGGAATAGCGTCACCGAGCCCGTCGATGTCAAGCACTTGCCGGGGGGTAGACCAGCCGCCGTCTCGCGTGGGCACCTTGATTCGGCCTGCCGCACCGCGGGACACGATCTTCTGAGCCTGCGCAACAGGGACGTCAAGTGCAGCGTCCCAGAATCTTGTAAGTTCCTCGTTCCCAGATGCCGCAGACAGCTTGGCCATCCTGGCTTGCAGGATCGCGATCGGATCCAGGTCCCGGAACCCCTGTTCGCGCAGCTTCTTCTCGATGCCGGGGATCGTCAGGAAGCCGGGGTGGACGAAGTACGCCCCTTCGATGTCAACGTCGTCGACACGCTTAAGGAAGACCTCGTTATGGTCTGCCACGGCCCGCATTCCGCTGGTCGTCGGTATGACCTTTGCAGTCTTGATGCCAGTGATTCTGGGATTCAGCACGACGAAATCGAACGCCATCGCGGCCGAGGTCATGCTGGCACCCTCGGCCCACTCACGCAGCCACGTCAGAATCCCCCGATTGGGGATCGTCTCCCACACCCTCGGTTCATCCCTGGTCCGTGGGTCCGCGAAAGTGGAGGACACGCTGTGGATGAAGAGATGCCGCAGACGAGTCGCCCTTTGGCCGTTGGCGTAGCAACGCCAGTGCGGCACGTTGTCGCCGGTGTTGGGCGACTTGATCCACTCTTCGTGGTGGCGCTCGGTCACACCGTTGACGGCGAAGTCGAGAGGACGAAGCTCTTGCGGCGTCCGCATGGCGCCAGTTGCGTCGGGGATCAGTGCTTTCTCGGCCGCGATCCGCGGTACGTGGGCGCAGAGGATCTCGTCACCGAACGAGTGGGCCTCACGACCACGCGCCGGCATGTACTCCAAGTGAACAGCGGGGTCATCGGCGGACGGGAGCTTCGGCAGCATGCCGACGAACATGTTGGAGAGGGTTACGAGGATCTCTCGGTTGTAGGTGTTCTCGAGTAGCGTGGTTCGGTCGTCGTTCACGCTCCAAGGAGCGTTGAAGAGTGCGGACGCCGATGTCCTGTCCTGGAGCGGAAAGTACGACCAGAACCCACCGAGCCTCGATTGAGACAGACGGGCAGGAACGGCGACTGTGACCTTCATCTGGTCACGCGACACCGCTTCACCGACCTCGGCCCGCGCCTCGGGGGTGGGCGCGTGCATCGCGTTCTCGATATACCACTCGTCGTGGTCACCAACGGGACGCTCGATCCGGAACCTTCCGTCCCCGAGGTCACGCGACACATGGCTCGTCACGAAGCCGGCGTTTGTTCCGATAACCCGGAGCCGAACCTCGCGCACCGCGTTGACGAAGAGGAGGAACTCGGAGCGGAACTCTTCGATTTCCTTCTTGAGCCTCTCCAGCTTTGACGCTTGCGGCAGCTTGACGACCGTCACCGCCCACTCCGCCAGCTCCGCCATAATTGGATCCTTGGCGAACTCGGCGTCGGCATCGACCCGCGTCAGGGTCCTCAGGATCGGCAGTCTCCTGGCCGCCGGGGCGATCGACGCGATCGTTTTCTTCGCCTTGGGGGAGTTGAACTCGAAGGAGACCGACCTACTGAAGACCTGCGGGGAATCGGTGATCGCGAGCACCGATTTGAACCCGAGCCCGAACCGCCCGATCTCATCGCCTCGCTTACCACTGAGGTGTGCGTGAGCGAGCGTGGTGAGGCCGCTTCGCGAGAAGGGACGGCCCCCGTTTGCGCAGTACAGAGTCTGGTGGTCAAGGTCAAGGACGATCTCGACCCGGCCGGCTCCGTCCTCATGTTCGGCAGTCCCCGACATCGCGTCGGCCGCGTTCTGTACCAGTTCCAGGAGTGTGCGGTTCGAGTAACCGCCGACCCGGATGGACTCCTCGTGGTTGGCGTGCTCTGTAACCAGGTTTGGATTTGCACGATATGCATTGATTGCCTGCCCGAAGAGGTTGTCAACCTCGCGGACCAGCCCCTCGTCGGGAACCCACTCGGCACGCGTCATCGTCACGGCCGCCCCCCTTCGGCTGCCGAAATCGCAGCACACCCCTGCCAGACCTGCACCTACCTGGCCCCTTCACCCATGTTCATCGACGGTGCGTCACTTCACACACCATCGACCTGCCACGGACTGTAGATGCAGCCACTGACAGATCGACTCCCTACCCCCAGATCGGTTCTTCGAGACATGAGACAGGAAGCCGCGACGAACGTTCGCATTCTGCCAGGTACAGGCACACGACCGCGACGCCGAGCGGCCTCAGCGACTACTTCGGCGTAAGAGCGGGGTGGGGATGGTATGCACAGTTTCCTCCGCCCTTGTGTCTTCGAGTGCTGCGATCTGCCGTTCGAGCGCTCGTACGTTCTCCGCATTGTTCACGGTGGCGATGCCTTGGACAGTTACGGCCAGGGGGTCGGAGACGAGTGCTGCCTTGCGTTGTCGGAGGACTTCGATCGCAACAGCTTGTAGTGAGCCGAGGCGCTGGTAGCGGGTTTCGATGTCGGCCCGGTCGGTGTCGCCGAGTTCCGAGCGGAGGTATGCGTACTCGGCGTCGGTCAGGCTCATGACGGTTCGGCCTTGCCCCGCCGGGACTGGCGGATCTGGTCCGGCACCCAGGCATCGGGGTGGGTGATCTGCTCGGCGATCGCCGGGTCGCTGACCTCTGCGCCGGGCTGGAGTAGAAGCGTCTCGTGGGTCTTCGGGTCGGCGAGGAAGACCGCGGTGGCGAGGGTACGAGTTGCGGCGGGCATCACAGGACCTTCGCGGTGATGTGGATGTCGGGGACGTACATGACCGGCATGGCGACGGCGGCGCCCTTCGTCCAGACCTGGACCGGGTCGTCCTGGTAGTCGGCGGTGATGACGATGCCCGAGGCATCCTCGCGGGTGATCGCCGGGTTGGTGCCCGAGGAGAGGACCAGGGACTCCGCCGTGATGCCGTACTGAGTCTCCGCCCAGGACTCTGGGTTGGGCGGGAGAAGGATCCAGCGATCTTCCGGAATGACGCGCTGGTAAGCGTCGTCGACGGAGATCTGGACGTCGTAGACCGTGATCGGAGGAAGGTTGTAGCGGGCGCGGACCACCTCCACCTCGTTGGGCGCGAGAACCGCGGTCGGGGTGGTGGAGCCGTTGACGCTGCCGTAGTACGCCGCCCGGTAGGCGTCGTTCGCGGCCAGCGTCGCGCGCGCCTTGTATGACGTGAGCACGCGGGCGGGGAGCGGGGCGCCGATGGAGCGCAGGTACTCGATCCAGCGCAGCTCGTCGGCGATCGGGTCGCTCGTCGGATCCGACCAGGGCTTGGCGGCCGTGGGCATGTTCGCCGCCGGGACGCCGAAGTCAGCTTCCAGGGTGAGGCCGTTCTCGCCGTTGAGGCTGAACTTGCCGTTGACCAGGAGGTCACCGGCGGCCAGTTCCATGCGGTTGTGGATGGACTCGACGTGGCGCTCGATGTCGTCATAGAGGAGCTCGACGAACTCGGAGGAGTCGGCACCGCGGGCGGTGTCGAGGAGGATTTGCTCGAGTTCGCCGACGATGAGCTTCTGACCGAGGGGCGGCAGCATGCCCTCGGTGATGATCTTCTCGGCCTGACGGCGGGCGACGGCGGTCTGGGCGTCGTAGGCCCGGAACTTGGCGGCGTTGACGCGGCGCTTGCTGCTCTTGATGCGGAACTTGACGGAGTTGAGGCGGCGCTCGGGCATGACCGTCCGGGTCAGCTCGAAGTCAGCCGGCGTCTGCATGGTGCGGGCGAAGGCGTTGAGGTCGGCCGCGTCGATGTCGCGCAGCAGGGTCTCGAGCATGGTGGGGCAGGCTCCTCAGTAGTCAGATGAAGTGGATCTGCGCGGTCGAGGCGGTGATGGCGGCCGGGTCCAGACCACCCGGAATCTGGGCTGCGGCGATCACGCCGTGCCAGAGCAGGGCTGCACCGGCACGGCCGCCGCTTTGAGTGAAGGGCACGTCGGCGAGGAGGACGCCGGTGAACGTGGCGCGACCGTCCGTGGCGGTGGTGTCCCACGGGCCGTACAGGCCGGTGGCGGTGACGCGGCCGAGCGGAATGCCGGCCTTCATGACATTGCGGGGCTGGCCGAGCATGGGCGGCGTGTAGTGGGTGCCCTCGGTGAAGAGCGCGGTATCGAGGGTGATGGTGAGCGGAGTGTCGAGTCCGTGGCGTGAGGCCAGCCAGGGGCGGTCTGCGGTGGCGGACTCGGAGTAGGTGATCGTCTGGAGATCCACGCCGGGTTCCTCCGGGTAGGGCGTCTCGGTGCGATGCGTACGGTCACCGGTCGTGCCGTAGTCCGCGGAGGTGGAGCGGAGCGCGGTCCCCGTTAACGGCCGTGGGTCAGGAGGTCTTGAGGTGGCCGCGACGCCGGGCGATGTCCAACCCCAGCTGGCCTGGCCGTGGCGGGATGCCGCGCGACCGGGCAGGGACTCCTGCCGGGCTGCCCGAGGGTGGAGGCGCCGGTGCCTGCGGGGCGGCGGTGCTGAAGAGTTCCGGGCGGCGCTGCTTGAGCTCCTCAGCAGCCTGGGCGAGCGCGGTCTTGTCGACGTCCGGTTCGATCTCGCGGGACAAGAGAACCACCGCGTCCTCCAGTTCCGCGCCGGTGGCACCCAGGCCGACCAGTACTGCCCGGCGGGCGGCGTCCTGCTCCCGGGCGGCGGCGGCTGCTTCCCGCTCCCGGGCCTGGCGTTCGCGCTCCGCTGCGGCCTGCTCGCGCCGCTCGACTTCGGACAGGCGCTCCCGTTCGGCGTCCTTCTGTTGCTGTTCGGCCTGGCGCTGGTTCTGTACGTACTCCGTCAGGGCCTTGGCCGACTCGAAGCCGAGCTGGCCGAGAAGGTCCCGGACGCCGGCGCGACGGCCCTGGTCCTTCTCGCGTGCGAAGCGGCGTGACAGCTCGTCCTGCGGGATCGAGACCAACGTGACGCCGGTGTCCTCGGTCGTTGGATCGCCGGTCGGCGGGTCCCCTGGATCGTCGGAGGATGCCCCGACGATCGGGAGGATCGGGCGGCCATCGCGGCGGTAGCCGAGGGGAGCGAGCGGCAGCGGCGGACGCGTACCGTGCTTTCGTACGCTCATGGGCAGACGTTCTCCTCGCCCAGACGCCCCCGCGTCGGCGCGGAGTCTAACCCGCGTGGGTGCCTGGCGTGCCTTCCGACGTGTACAAGATCACGCGGCTTGGCCAGCTTCTTCATCCTCTTGGGACCTGTTCGTCCCACGTGGGGCCGCCGAGGGCGAGGCACTCGCCCGGATGCGTTCGACCTCGAGCGCGGCGTCCTCAATCGGGAAGCCTGCATCGACCAGCAGCCGTACGCCCGTCTCCAGCGAGAGAACTCCTGCCTGCACCCCCCGTGCCACCAGCTCCAGCGCCGCGGACAGATCCGTGGGCAGGTAGGCGCCGAAGGCCATAGCAGCCCGGGGATTCTTGCCCGGTGGCAGCACGCCGCCGAGCTGGTATAGCCGCTGGACCATCTTCAGCAGCAGCGGGTACTTCGCCTCGCGGGCCAGGCGCATGGAGCGGACCATCGCGTCCAACGGGCCGAAGCTCAGTTGCAGCGCGTACCCGGACGGCACCTCGGAGGGACGTACGGTGCCGAGCACGCTCGCCGGCAGGCGGGTCACCACCGACAGGCGGTCCCGCAACGTCTCCACATAGGCGCGGAGTTCGGCGAGCTGGGCCGAGGTGTCCACGGTGCTCAGTTGCCCGCTGTCGCCGAGAGGCCACACCATGCCCGGCTCGACCTGGACCGGCAGCGGGTTGCCGGTTCTGCGGTCCACCGGCAACCGGGACCCGGACAGGCCGATGATCGGCGAGCCCGTTGTCGCGGAGGCGCGCTGGCTGTCGGTGTCGGCCGCAGCGAGGTCGTCGAGCAGCTGCGCGGCGGACAGCAGGCTGGACTGGCCGTAGTGTTCGGCGCCGTTGATCGTGTTGGGAACGTGGACGAGCGGGATGAAGTCCAGTTGGAGGTCGAGGCGGTTGAGGACCTGGCCGTCGGCGTTGGTGCGGAAGCGGGCGTGGGACAGGGAGAGGGCGTCGATGTCCCCCGTCCGGTCGACCTGGCCCAGGTCCCATTCGGCGTCGGTGAGGTAGCACGTGACGGTGGTCGGCTGGCTCGACCACGGGTACGTCCGCCGCGCACTGCCGTCGCCGATGGGCCCAAGTTCGTACGTCACTCGTCGCAGGCTCCCCTTCCGCCCCGTGGCCGCGTCCTCCGGCACCTCCCATGCCAGGTGGACGCGCTGTGGGTACTCTTCGCCGTCGAGCGCTCCGTCCGGTAGGACGGGGAAGTAGAAGCCGGGGTCGATCGTCTTCAGCACGGGACGGCCCTTGGCCCGGGACCAGGCGAGCAGGTAGACGGTGTCGCCGAGCAAAACGGCGTTGCGCTCCGCGTACTGCATGCGCATTCGCAGCTGTTCCTTCTGCGCCCACTCCCGCAGCAGCGCCTCTCGTTCCTGGGCCACCGTGTCGTCGTCACTGCCGTCGACGACGATCTGCTGGGTCTCCCCGAGCAGATGGGTCAATGTCTGGTCGACGATCAACGAGGCGTCGCCGTACTCGCGTCGGTCGTCGCCGTTCTCTCCCAGCAGCACCGCGGCTTGATTGTTGTCGTATGCGGCCAGGAACGTGTACGCCGCGAGGCGACGACGATCCGCTTCAGGCACCCACGAGGCACCCACGGAGCCCGGAAGCGTCGTCGGCCGCCCCTCGACGGCGGCGTGGAAGGACGGCTTGTACCCCAGCGCACTCCACGTATCGATGAGCACCTTTCTCCAGCGCCGCATCCGAACTCCCAGCGATGACCCACTTGAAGGACGGCGCAGCCTAACGGAACCCGGTCCGGTGCCGTCACGGATCCGGTGGGGCGGACCACCAGCGCAGATGCCGGCCTGGGATGGCCTTTCCCGGGCTCGTGGGTCCTCGTCGCCCCCCTCTCAGCCCTACCGGGCCGTTGAATCTGCAGCTCACAAGCTGCTGTCGGTGGGGACAGCTACTGTCGGTGAAGGTCGTCGAGTCAGCCATGCGGAGAGAGCCAACCATGGGCGGTAGTTTGCGAGTCGGGCAGGTTTACCGTTACGCGAGCGGCAAGGACCCGGACCCGCCCACTCTGGACGGTCACCCCAATTTTCATCATGTGACGCACTCGCCGGGCCTCAAGCGAGCGTTGCTGGAAGCGGGCATCAACGGGATGGCCAAGGTCAACGGTCCAGATGGCGTGCGGCGTCCGGCGATCCTCATCCGGTCGAGTCCCTGGAAGGCCGGCACCGAGCAGACGCCATGGCACGACGTATTCGACATGGACAACGGGCACGTCCGCTACTTCGGTGATCACAAGGCCGGCCTGAGAGCTGCACCGGGCACCACCACGGGAAACGCCGCACTGTTGGAAGCATTCACCAGTCATCAGGGGCACACGCCCGAAGAGCGAGCAGCCGCGACGCCCCTGCTCCTGTTCCGCGCCGTGTCACGCAACGGCAAGCCGAAGGGCCACGTGGAGTTCTGTGGGCTGGGCGTCATCGAGCGAGCCGAGCGGCTCGTGCAGTGGGGCGGGCGTGAGCATACGACGTTCGTGAACTACGTCTACGACATCGCCCTCATAGACTTGACCGCCGAGCACGACGAGGTGGCCTGGGAGTGGATCCACGCTCGTAGGGACAAGGACCTGACCAGTGCCCAGGCGCTTGCGCTGGCACCGCGCGCCTGGCGCGAATGGGTCAAGCACGGCGATTCCGCTCTGCCCAGACTTCGGCGCAGAGTGGCGCGAGCGAAGGTCACCAAGGTGCGCGATCAGCGCCCCCAGACCGGCAGCACGGACGCCACCGACCTGGAGCTGGTCTACAAGTACTTCGACGGACGCAAGCACGATTTCGAGGCTTTGGCTTCCGCCGTGGCCGCACGCGTTCTGCGCGGGTCCGGACACAGCTACCTCGAAGGCTGGTTGACACGGAGATCGGGCGACGGCGGGGCCGACTTCGTCGGGCGGCTCGATCTCGGCAGCGGACTGGCCGGGACCAGCCTCGTCGTGCTCGGGCAGGCGAAGTGCGTCAGGCCCGACACTCTGATCACCGCCGAGCAGATCGCTCGCGTGGTGGCCCGACTACGTCGCGGATGGATAGGCGTGTACGTGACGACCGGGGCCTACTCGGAGTCTGCCCAGACGGAGATGGTGGAGGATCAGTACCCGGTCGTCCTGATCAACGGCCTGGACCTGGTCCGCGAACTGCAGAACATCGCCCGCGACAACCACGGAGGTGACCTGACGGCGTGTATCGAGCACGTCCTGAGCGGCCAGGAGACTGCCGTCACGAACCGACGTCCTGAGGAGATCCTTCTCCAGTAGTCACGCAGCACCTCCGCCGTAAGGGAAATCAGCGCCGGCCGGTGAGGCGGCCGTCGGAGGGACGTGACGGCGTAGCCGCGATCGAGGCGTCGAGGAAGAGATCCGTCAGCGCCCAGACACAGGAGTCGAGCAGGTCCGGCGACTTCTCCTCGGCCTCGGACGCACCGACGTACGTCGTCATCTGCTCCTCCAGCACGGCGAACGTCCGCGGTGAGCCAGCGTGGCTGATGCGCGACTGTTCGTACAGCATCGCAACCGGCGCCGCCCGGGCGCGCTTGCCGCGGGTGGCGTGGACGACTCGGGACGGGACCGTCGGGTCGACCTCGGCGAGGAGGGCGGGGAGGTAGTCGCCGCCGTTGTTGGCCTCGATGACCACGCAGTCGGCCTGGTGCTCGTGGTACAGCGCGGCGGCTCGGCGCATCGCGGCGGTCGGGGTGTAGCGGTCCTGTTCGGCGTGGAGGAGGTAGCCGCGGGGGCGGCGGTCGCCGTACATCTGCTCCAGCGGGTAGGAGCGGCCGGCCACCGTGAAGGCGGTCAGGTCCGCGCTGTCCGTCGTCGTCACCGCCGGGTCGACGGCGACGACCAGGCGGTCGAGCGGTGGGACCGCGGCGCGGGCGACACGGAAGCCTTCCACCTCGAACATCCACTGCTTCCAGAGGGCGCCCTCGACGTCCTCGAGGAGGACGCCGTCGAGTTCCTGCCGGCCGAGGCGGGTGCCGCCGTACTCGGAGTCGAGTTCGGCGAGGGCGGCCGGGGAGAGGTTGGCGCGGTTGTCCTCGGTGCGGCCGGTCGTCAGTACGACCGTGGAGCCGGGTCGGCGGCCGCGTTCCACGATGCGCTTGACGTGCGGCAGGGGCTTCGGCGTGGTGGAGATGACGACCTGCGGGCTCGGCGCCTCGCGCAGGCAGAACCAGAGCATGTCGTACACGGACTGGGCGGTGTGGCGGTTCCAGGCGGCGTACTCGTCGAGCCAGCCCTTGTCGAAGGCGAAGCCGCGCAGGTTGTCCGGGGTCTCGGCGCCGAAGCCGTAGATCGCGGAGCCGTTCTTCAGGCGGAGGGTGGTCAGGCCGTTGCCGGGGCTGTAGCGGCGGATGTCCTCGGGCGGGATGACCGCCAGGAGGCCGGACTTGGGGGACTCGAAGCAGATCTCCTTGACCAGGGTGGCGTTCTTCGCGACGACCGCGACCATCGTGCCCGGCGCCCCGGCCCACGTCCGGACCGCCTCAGCGGCCGACTTGGTCTTGCCCCAGCCGCGGCCCGTCAGCATCATCCAGGCCGCCCAGTCGCCTTCCGGCAGACGTTGGGTTGCGCGGGCGTGATGGTGCAGCCAGCCCTCGTGGGGCAGACCGTCGCAGCCGGGGCGGTCGCAGGCCCAGCGGCGCGCCGAGGCGGCGTCGGCCTCGACGAGTGCGGTGATCTCGGCGTGCAGCTCGGCGTCGGACATGCCGGCCGGGTCCGGGAGCCCGGCCAGCGGATCGGCGGTCACCTCTCCTCACCGCCCGGTGTCCCGATCCGTGCCTCGAGTTCGCGCCGCAGCTGCTCCATCCGGGACCGGCGCTCCTCGTCCGTCAGGCCGGACACGTCCGCGGGTTCCGTGCCCGTGGCCCGGCCCACGGCGGCCTCGGCGAGATCCATGCCGTACGCCTGCCGCTCGATGCGAACCGTGACCTCCAGCCAGCGGATCACGTCCGAGGGGCTGAGGCGGGACGGGTCGAGCTGCTGAAGCTGAGCGACGATCTTCGACTGGGCGGCGGACGCGAGGCGGGCGTGCCGGCGGGCCACCTCGCGGGCGGCCTGCTGTTGGTCGGCGCGCCAGAGGCGGTCCTGTTCGCGGTCCCATGCCTCGGCGCGCAGCACCCAGCGGTGGGCGGTCGACCAGCGTTCGATGAGCGTGCGGGACTTGGCCAGGCGCTCTGCGACCTTGCTGATGCTGCGGGACAGGCCGAGGTCGCGGTAGCAGGCGAACGCCTCCCACGCGGCCGCCGATTCGCCCGGCTGCCGCTCCCATGCCTCGGCGCTGTCCGCCATCCGTCCGAAGATCTCCTGCCGTGGTCCGTACCCGCCCTTCCGCCTCCTCCCGGTGGCCGGGTCCTCTCGCTTCAGCTCGTCGTGCTGCGCAGCCCTGGATCGAAGAGGCCGAGGTGTTCGAGAAGGTCACGGCAGTCGGCGCCGGTGGCGGAGCGGGAAGCGACCTGGAGGGCGGCCTTGCGGCGCACGGAGTCGGGCAACGGTGTGACGGAGACGGTGCGCTCCCAGGATGCGGAGTCCTTGGCAAGGTTCACTGCGTGATCCCTTCTCGTACGTCGTCGGGCTCCAGCTCGCCCTCGAGGAGTCGGGCGAGCTGGTCGGCGAGGCGGAACGGCTCGTCCGCGAGGTGCTCGGTCAGAACGCGGGCCAGGCCGGCGGCTGTGCGTTGCACGGTGGTCAGGTGGTCGATCTCGGCGTGGAGCCGGTTCAGGTCGTCGGGGTGCGGGGTGCTCACGGGGTGGCTCTCCGGAAGTTCGGGGGCAGGGTGGCGCGTCGGCGGGCGGGGCCGAGGACCTCGAGCACGGTGGGCAGATCCCGAGGGCGCCATACGGCGACTTCGAAGCCGCTGTCGGCCAGATGGGACAGCCACTCGCGCTGTGCGGGGCGTATGCGGCCGGTGTCGGTCTTGAACTCCACGAAGAGGGTGCGGCGTTGGCCGACGTGCCCGAAGACCTCGTCCGGCCAGCCGGGATCCGAGCGACGGGAGTCCGCCGTGTGGTACTGCAGGCGCCAGCCGTAGCGGGTGGCGATGTCGCGCACCTGGCGGCGCCACTGCTCCTCGCTCGCGCCCGCGGCCACGCCGGCCGGGTCCGTCGTCACGGGGTAGCGCTCGGCCTCCAGCCGGGCCAGGGAGCCGTACCTCTCGGTGAGCAGCTTGCGGTACAGCTGCTCGTTCGCCGCCCGGACCGTGCTCACGAGGCACCCGCCAGGTAGTCGGCGGCCCACAGCTCCAGGGCGCGCCACCGCTGACCGGCGGCGATGTCGCCCTCACGCTCCATGTGGTCGATCGCCCGCTGCACGACCGCCGCGGCGTCGGCCGGCATGGTGCGGGTGGCCAGGACCGTCTCGATCGGGGCGGTGCCCTTGCGCTTCGCGGTCTGCTCGTCCGGGTCGTACCAGCCCTCCGCCAGTTCGCCGAGGTGCCGCTCCACGACCGAGAGGACGATCGCGAACGCGGCGGCGACGTTGCCGATGTTGTGCGCGCCCTTCACCGAGTCGAGCGTGTCCAGGACCTGCTCGTACTGCTCGATCCGAGCGAGCCAGCGGGCGTCGGCCGAGGCGGCCTTCCGGGCCGCCTCGAGCGCCTTCTCCGCGGCCTCCTTCTCCTCGGGCAGGAACACGATCTGCACGGTCGCGAAGTCGAGGTTGGCCTCGGCTAGGCTCGGCACGGTGACCTCGTCGAGCAGGTCGAGGGTCTTGTCGTCCAGCCCGGAGTACAGGCGCATGGAGACGTCCTCCAGCTCCTCGTACAGGGCCTTGAGCGTGGCGGGGTCGTCCTCACCGTTGATCGCGTTGTGGGAGAGCTGCAGCGCGATCTGCTTCTGGTGTGGGAGGGGGTCGGTGATCTCCAGCCAGAAGATCGACGGAAGGCCGGCCTCGACGGCGGCCTTCGTACGGTGGTTGCCGGACAGGACGATGCGTCGGCCGCTCTCGGTGTCGTGCCACACCAGCGGCGTCGACGTCAGGTGGCCGTCCTCGCGGACGTTCGCCACCAGGCGCTGGAACTGCTCGTGCCGCATGAAGCGGGCGTTCACGTCCAGCAGCGTCAGATCACGTGGGTCGCCCTCTACGACGCGGGGCTTGCTGAGCTGGGTCACCGGGGCAGGTCCTCCGCGAGTCCGTCGGTGATGTGTCCGTGCTTGCTCCTCCACTCGGCGAAGCCCTCGGCCAGCGTCCAGCGGCCCAGCTCGCCGGCGTAGTCGAGCTGGTAGCGGTGGGCGGGGTCGGTGGAGTCCTTACGCGAGTTCAGGCGCAGCAGGCCGCGGTACTTCATGGACACCGGCCGGTGCGTGAACGCCGTCGTGTTCAGCCGGGTCAGGCGGGTGTTCATGGTGCGCTGGGCGAGGAACTGCGCCTCGGTGGACAGCGCCGCGTACAGCACTAGCTTGGCCAGCCGCCCGTACGACGTCGGCGCGACCGGGAAATCGGAGAGCAGGTACACGTTGTGCGGGTCGTACTTCGGCGTCGAGAACGCGAAGGCGCCGACCACGACGCCGTCCACCAGCACCGCGAGGGCCATCGTCGGCGTGCCCGGGCGGATGTTGTGGTTCATGTACTGCGACCGCAGGGTTGAGAACTGCCCCATGGTCAGCGGGGCCAGCGTCAGCGTCTCGCCGAGCCGTCGGCCCGGTACGAGCCTGGGTGCGCGTACCGGCTCCAGGCGCTGGTGGGGGCGTACGATCCGCGACCGCGGCACCGACGAGTAGACGTTGACCGGCAGACCGCGGTTGGCCGTCTGCACCTGACCGCGCAGGTGTTCGCGCAGTTCGTCGACGTCGACGTGCAGCCCGAGCACCCAGTGCGGCCGGTCGGTGATCCGCTCGACCAGCGTCTGCTTCGCCGCGTCGTCCAGCACCGGGTAGTCAGGCGCCGGCCAGTCCAGGTGCTTGTCCAGGGCCGCGAACTGGCCCTCGTAGTCGCCTGCGTAGAACGGAGGGAACGCCACGACGGGGGCCTCGTCCGGCACCTGCTCTGCGAGCCACTGGTTCACGTCCATCGGCGCGTACGAGGCCAGCCGCAGCGGCAGCGCCTCGATCTTCGCCACGGTCTTCGCGTGCAGCTGCGGGAACTGCTGCCGGTACGCGGCCAACATCCGCCCGTAGTACGGGTGGTCCTCACGTCCGGTCCACTGGAGGAAGCGGGAGCCGAGCAGCACCACCGCGAGGCTCCCCGCCCGGCCGTCCATGTACGGGGACACCCAGGACAGTTCCTCCGCGGACTCCTGGCGGACGGTGATCGGTAGCTCCTGGCCGGACAGGTACCAGCCGATCGCCGACGAGTACAGCTGCACGTCGCAGCCGTGGAGTCGGAAGCCCGAGTCGTGCAGGACGCGTTCGATGGTGAAGTTGCCCGAGCAGCCGACGTAGACGTCCTCCGCCCGGCCGCGCCAGGTGGCCGCGTGCTCGTGGATGATCGCGCGCAGGTCCGCGGGGACCGAGCCGTGGAACAACGCTGCCTCCCCTGCGCGGAGTCGGTGAGGGAAAGGACGCGGGCCCGGAGGAGCAGGGGGCTGAACCTGCCGTGCCGGGCCGCCTGGGAACCAGGAGGCGCGGGGGACGCCTGGAGGGGGATGGTTCCTTGGCTGGTCGGCTCCGCACCACGTGCCTGTGCGGACGCGTCCTCGAGCGCCGGGCCCGACTCGAACGGGCTTCTCCCCACCGGAGGCGGGGCGTGCTGCCAGGTGCACCACCAGCGCGTGGTGAGGCGACCGGGAAGGAAGATCGTCTCACCGGATGTGAACCGTACCAGACTTTTCACTGTCACAACACATGTGGCGGGTGCAGGAGCGCACCCGCCACATCAGATGTCGAGGGCCGTGACCGCTATGCGTCCGCGTCGTCGAGGTCCAGGATGCTCAGCGTCCCGACCGGGCACTCAGGCTGCGGTTTCGACCTCGCCCTCGCCTGACCCGGGCCAGGCTCGAACAGTTCCATCTGACCCGGCGGCGCCGGCCGCGGCCGCGCCGGGGCCTCGAAGTCCTCACGCCTCATCTCCGCCCAGTTGGGTCTCCGCTTCTCGCTCACAGCAACGTCCCCTGCTCGTACTCCGGCCCGAGCGGCCCGAGTTCCCTCACCTTCGCGCCCGTCCTCTCCTGCCACCACTCGGCGAACATCCGCCGGTGGCACCACTGGCCCGACTTCGACAGGTCCTCGAAGCACAGCAGCACCAGCCGTGGATCCCCGGCGGCCACCGCGATCTCCTGGAACCGCGAGGCGAAGAAACCCACACCATGCCGGTCCAGCTGCCCCAGGTAGGCCGGCTCGTACACCGCCCGCGCGGCCCCGAAGTACTCGCGGCTCGGCGCGGCCTCCCGCACCTGGTACTCCAACGAGTAGGGCAGGGTCCACCGCGGGGCGCCCAGCGTGATGCGCACCGGTACACCCATCGACGACTCGAAGCCCTGGTACCTGTGCGTGAACAGTTCGAACACATCGCTCCTTTGCTACTCACTGCGTCGCGTGATCGAGATTGTCAAGTAAATTCTATTTCACACTTGATCGACCGTCAACTGTTTCACATCAGGGCCCTACGCTCGAGGACCCCAACCCTCACCCCTCTGCCGCCCCACCTCGTCGGCGCGGAAACGCCTGATGGCCAGGAACCCAGGGGGCTCCCAGCCATCGGCTCTGACGGAGGTGACCGTCAGGCGGCCACTTCCAGCTCATCCTCCGTCGGCACCTCGGCCTCCACCTCGGCCAGCTCCACCTCGGTGGGCTCCTCGGCTTCCGCCTGAGACTCGACCTCGAGCTCCGGACGCACCGTCAGCTGCTTCGCCTCGGACATCGCCTTCGCCTTCCGCAGCTTCTTCACCGCCTCGGCCGCCGCCTTGCGCACCCGCTCCACCGCGTCCAGGCGCTTGCCGACCTCCCCCTCGAACAGGTCCGCCAGCTCGGACGGCGTCAGCTTCGCCAGCTCGTCCAGCAGGGCGCCGGCCCGCTCGACCTGATCCACCTTGCCCTTGGCCTGCTTGCGCTCCGTGGCCTTGGTCTCCTTCTCCTTCTCCGACAGCTCCTTCTCGGAGAAGAAGCCCTCCTGGTTCTCCTTCATCCGCAGGGCCTGCGCGAACGTGGAGGCGTCGGTCTCCGTCTTGAAGTCGCCCTTCATGTACCGGGTGACGGCGACCTTCTGGTTCGCCGGCGTGAGCTTCGACAGGTACCAGGCGAAGTCCGCCTTGATCTTGCCCTCGGAGACCAGCTCCGCGATGTCCGTGGTGAGGTTGAGCAGGTCCATCCGCCACCGCACGTAGTCGGTGGTCTTACCGAACATCTCCGCGATGCCCTCGGCCGTGTACCCGAACCCGACCAGGTCCGCGTACGCCTGCGCCTCCTCCATGAGCGTCATGTCCGCCCGGCCGATGTTCTCGGAGATGCCCATCACGAACGCCTTCTCGTCGTCCACGCTGCCGACGATCTTGGCTTCGATGGTGGTGGCACCCTCGACGAGGTGCATTGCCCGCCAGCGACGCTCGCCCATCACGATCTGGAACCTGTCGCCGGCTGGCCGGACCACGATGGGCTGGAGCTGCCCGACCGAGCGGAACTGGGCCGCCAGCTCCTCGAGCTTGGCCTCGTCGAAGAACTTGCGGGGCTGGTCCGGGTTGGGCTCGATGTCCGCGAGGGGGATCGCGGTGACCTGGACGTTCGCCTCGTTGACGCTCATGCTGTCGACTCCTTGCGCTCTCGATCCCTTGGGGGAGTTCTTTGAGGTGATGACTAAATACTATGATCAAACGATCTTGAGCGTCAAGTGTTATTTAGTTTGATGGGTATGAGGATGTCAGGCGAGATCCGCCCTTTCCTGCACAGGCGCCTCCGCCTCCTCACTCAGCTCGACGTCGGCCCCCATGAACACCTTCAGGAGCTCCATGTCCCGCCAGTCCCCCACATCCGCCGCCCACCCCTCCTCTGACGGCAGGGAGAGGCTGCGATGGGACGAGGTGTCGATGGCTCCCATGGAGTTGCCCTTCGGCGACAGGCGTCGTCAGGAATGCGGCAGCCCTGCCTGTCCCGGAGCGTGTAGCGCGCCGGATTGCGTCACCTGGCAGCTGACAGGAACAAAACCGCTCACTTGCGCTACAGATCCAACACATCTGCTTCACGGAATGTCAAGGATCTTTGGCGTGAGGGGAGTTGGCCCACCAAGGATCTGTGTCCCGTGGCTATCATGTGGCCCGTGCGCCGGTTCGACAGGAGAGATGCGCGTGTCACGACCTGACGCTGTGTCCGTGGATGAGTGGTCATTCAGCGCCCGGATGCTGAACCTGCTGTTCGAGGCGGCCGCGACCGCCCGCAACGGCGTTGAGTACACCAACTCCGAGGTCGCCAACGCGATCAACCTTCGTGCCGGCAGGCGCGTGATCTCCGACGAGACGATCCGGAAGCTGCGGTCACCAGGCGGCCCTCAGCCGTCGTTCGACAAGGTCGCGCACATCGCCGCCTTCTTCCAGGTGCCGTTGGACGCCTTCAAGGAAGGCACCGCCACCTACGAGGCGGTCGCCGCCGAGGCGCACAAGGTCCTGGAGATCCGGCGGAAGCACACCGAGACGGTGACCCGCCAGGTGGCCGACGAGTCCGAGGGAATCCAGATGCTGGCGCGCAGCGCCCGCCGGTTGGACGCCCGCGGCCTCAGGCTCGCCATGGAGTTCGTCTCCAGCCTCCAGAAGATGCAGAAGCCCCAGGACTGAACCCCCGACCCCTCCGAATCCAGTGACCACCCTCCAGTTACCGACCTCCAAGGGTGTTGACCACTCGTGTTGAGGCCCTCAGCCCGTCGACGCTGTGTCGAAGCAGTCGACGGCTTCCCGATCCCGTATCCGCTGACGATCGAGACGCTCCACCAGGCCGCCGTCGATCACCATGACCGGCCCCTGGTACTGCACCGCGATCCGTTTCCGCCTGGTCTCCAGCGCCCGTGCGGCCTCTGGTGGCCCACGGAGGACGCGGACCACATCTGGGTGGCTCCCGAGACGGTCGGCGCTCAGGCGGTCCACACCTACGCCCACGAGCTGGGCCACCAACTCCTCGGCCACCCTCCCCTTCCTGTCGTGTCGGGTGACGACGCACAGCCCCGGCTCCCGGAACCGGAGGAGGCGGTGACCTTCACCTGGCTGTCTCCGGCGTTCCTCGACGGCGACCTCCTCGGTGTCCGCACCCGGTCGCCGCACCATCGCCGGGATCCTCTGTACACCGAACGCGAGGACGAGGCCGAGTCCTTCGCCCTGCTTCTCCGCCGGCGCGCCGAAGCGCGCAACGCCGGCCGACACTCCGATCCGCTGCTCGACCGGCTGCACCGCAGCCTCTGAGAAGAGACGACCGACGACAGGTGAAGACCTCCGCATGATCAGAGACGACGTCATCGCCTTGTGCACCATCGTGCCGTTGTGGACCTGGTGCCTGTTCCGCCTCGGATACCTCCGCGGCACCCGAGGCCAGCGCGAGCTGTGGACCGTCCTGGCGGTCCTCGCCTTTGCCGCGACCCTCCGACTGAACCGCCTGGAGCACGGTGTCGCCGAGTGGACCGGTGTCGGCGACCTCGCCGTCCTCGTCAAGCACCTGGCCGTGATGCTGAGCTCGGTGCTGCTGTGGCGCTGGGTGGACTCCGTCGCAGCCGTCCCGGGACCCCGCCGGTGGTGGCAGAAGCTCACGACCGCGCGCCCGCGCGCCGTCATCGCGACGGCGGCCCTCGCCGCGGTCTGTCTGATGTTCCCGTTCACCGCGCCTTCCCTCATCGAAGCCGGCGGTGATCGGGACTTCATCGGGGCGCAGGTGGGCCATCCGGTGGGGACCGCGTACCTCGCCGCCTACCTCGGCACCATGGCCCTGGCGCTCTCCTTCTCCGGGGCCCTGTGCGCGGTGGCGGCCGGAGCCGCGCGGCGCACGGGACAGCGGATGTTCAGCGCGTGCATGCGTCTGATGTCCCTGGGCTGCTGGATCGGGGTCGGCTACTGCTTCTTCCGCGGCAGCTTCCTGGTCTACGGCCTGGCGGACGCCGCCTATCCGATGTCCATCGAGGACGCCGACGAGGTGGCCAGTCTTATCGAGGTCGTCTCCATCGGCCTGATCCTCGTCGGCGTCTCGTTCCGCGGCTGGGACAACGCCACCCACCTGGTCCGACGCCGACGCAGGCTGATCGCGCTGCGCCGGCTGTGGCAGGAACTGGTCTCGATCCTTCCCGCCGAGGCCATCGTCCGCGTGCTCGCCGAGGCACCGTCCCGGTTCCGTGACCGGTACGACCTGCGCGGCCTGTGGAACCGGCTGGACCAGCGGGTGCTGGAGATCAGCGACTCCGCCCTCGAGGTCCTGCCCTGGATCGACGCCAACCTGCCGCGGCGCGCGGCGGAAGCCGCCCGCGCCTGCGGCCTCACGGCGGACGACGCCGAAGCCGCGGCGCAGGCGCTGTGCCTGCGCACGGGCCGACGCGGCTGCGCGGACGACGAACCCCGCGTCGACCGCCCCCTGGCCGTCCCCTTGCTGAGCATGGGCCACGACCTCGACACCAACGCAGCCTGGCTCACCCGTGTGGCCGCCTACTACGACTCGCCGCTCATGGACGTCCTCGAATCCCGCCTCGCCGCCCTCAGGGAGACAGCGTGACCACGATCCCCGCAACCGAGAACCGCACCGCCCGAGCGGTCACCGACGGCCTGGAGCCGAAGAACGTCATCCTGGCCGTGTGCCTCGTCCTCGGGGCCGCCCAGAACGACATGCTCGTCGGCCTGGCGTGGGCCGTCCACGCCATCGTGTTCGCCGCGGTGATCCCGATGGCGTACATCAAGTACGGCATACGCTCCGGGCGCTGGCAGGACCGGCACGTCGGCCAGCGGGAGAGACGCCTGCACCTCATACCCGTGATCATGGCGTCCGTCGGCATCGCCATCGCGGCCATGGTGATCTGGGACGCGCCCGCGCAGATGACCGCCCTGGTGGTGGCGATGCTGGCCACGCTCGGGGCGATCCTGCCGGTGACGGCGTTCTGGAAGATCAGCGTGCACACCTCGGTCGCAGCCGGGGCGATCGCGATCCTTGCCGTCGGCGTCAGCCCTGTGTGGGCCCTGGCCTTCCCCCTGGTCGCGCTCATCGGTTGGTCGAGGGTGGCCCTGCGGGACCACACGTTCGGCCAAGTGGTGGCCGGCACAGTACTCGGCGCCCTGGTGGCCGGCGCCGTGTTCGCCGGGCTGGCCTGAGCGGTCCTCGTGTGGGCGGTCTCGGCACCGCCCACGCGCACAGGCGCTATCGCCAGAAGATCTCGAACCGGGCCTCGTCGAACCTACGGGACCCACGCACCGTCGCCGGGCCCACGCGCACCTCGCGCACGGTGAGCTGGACCAGGTTCCGTCGCTGCTCGCGGCCCGCCGTGTCGTTCCACCAGGTCTCGACGCCCTGCGGCGTCAGTTCCGGCAGCTCCTCGAGGGCCTTGCCCCGGCGTACGGCCGCCATCGCCTCACCGCGCCGCTTCTCCAACGCGGCCTTCGCCGCCCGGAACTCACCCAGGTTCAGCTCCTTGGCACCGTACGCCCGAGCCAACTCCTCCTTGTGGCCCCTGAGCTCCTTCTGGAACCGATCCGCCTCCCGGGCCTCCGCCGCGAACCGGTCGCGGATCGCGGCCAGACGCCTGAGCTGTGCGGGGCTGGCAAGCCGGGCCACGACCCGCTCGCCGACGTACTCGTCCAAGGGCTCGGCGGAGATCCGTACCTTGCCGCAGCCCTCGGTCTCACAGACGTATCCTCGCCCGCCGTTCGCCGTGGAGCGGGCCACCAGCGGCTGCTTGCACAGGACGCAGGTCGCCGGACCGCCGGACAGGTAGTGCACGTGCTTCGGCTTGCTGCCCTGGCTCCTCTGGTTCTCCTGGAACAGCTCCTGCAGCGCGTCGAACGTCTCGCGGTCGACCAGCGGCTCGGCAGGGCCCGGGACCAGCTCACCGTCGGCGTTCTCCCTCAGGCCGGCGATCGCCGGATTCCGCAGGCGGCGGCGCAGCGTGGTCGGCGACCACGGGCGCCCCGAGACCGTTGGTCCCGCGTTCTCCGTCATCCACTGCGTGGCCTCCGTGAGCGTCGCCTTCTCCTCGACGAGAAGCCTGGCGACCGCCACCAGATAGCCGGCCTCCTCCGGGACGGCGGTGACCCCGTCCGTCTCATGGCCGTACGCCCTCATGCCCTCTCCAGCCCGTGTCCCCCCTGTGCTCCCCAGTCACAGGTTATGCCATAACCGACCATTGTCACCCCGACATGTGGGGTATCTGATGCCCTGGTCAGGAGGAAGTACGGGGACCCTACACGCCTACTGACAGGTAGAGACGTCATACGCGTGGGAGGTCAGGGGGCGTCCTGGTGCGGCCTCGACGAAGGCAGGTCTCCCCCGCCGCACACCAACAGGCCGGGCGCCGACACCGCGGCGCCCGGTCCGGCGACTCATTCCGGGGCCACGCCCAGCACTCTCCACAACTCGGCCGCACTCACCCTGTACTTGTTCCCCACCCTAATCACCGGCACCGGGAACTCTCCGTCGCGGACCATCCGGTAGGCCACGGTCCGTCCGACTCCGAACGCCCGGCCCGCCGTCTCGACATCGACCGTCACGGGCAGTGACAGAAGCTCGTCACGCGTCACGGCTTCACCGCCGTCCAGCACGTGACTCCCGTGTCCTGAACGTACATAGAGGTGCTCCTCGTCTCCCCCCGCACGCTCCGACCGGAGCCTAAAGTCCCTGGCACCGCGCGGACAAGGCCGTTAGGCTCCGGCACCTTTTGGCACGAGAAGGGGGCTCGACGCATTCATGAGCGTCACCACGTACAAGCGCTGCACCTGCAAGGGGCCGCGCATCGACCGCGCGGGCAAACCGGTTCTCAACGACGACGGAACCCCGGTCATCGGCGCACTCGGCGACCGTTGCCCGAAACTCAAGCAGCACTCGCACGGCTACTGGTACTTCTACTTCTCCATCCCGCAGCCCGGCCGGGATCCCGTCCGTGTCCGCCGCGGCGGCTTCAAGTCGAGAGCCGAAGCCAAGACCGAGGGCACGCGCCTGTTCAACGAGTCCTCCGAAGGCATCCACGTCACGAACGACGAAACCGTCGAGCAGTACCTGCGCCGCTGGCTGGAGGCCCAAGCCGGCCTCAAGAGATCAACCGTCAACAGCTACCGCGGACACATCGAGAACCACCTCGTCCCCCACCTCGGTGGCATCAAGCTGACCGAGCTGAGGGCCCACCACATCGACGTCATGTTCCGCGCGATCCGTGAGGCCAACGAGAAACGTCAGGCCGACCGCCTGCGTGTCCTGCAGCTCCAAGCCCTCCGAGACGAGGCCCACACGCGCTGGAAGGCCGCCCCCAAGCCGCACGGCGGCTACAGGAAGCGGACCGAGATCCGCGCCTTCCGCGCGCGCCTCAAAGCAGAGTGGCACCGGGCGGCCAGTGATCTGCGCGAGGCACGGAACGGCACCTCGCACCGCAAGGACACCAACGTCGCCACCCAGCACCGCATCCGCGCCACCCTGTCCAGCGCTCTCACCGACGCCGTACGCCAGAGGCTGATCACCACCAACTGGGCCCAGCTCGTCTCCCTCCCCTCCAGCAAGCGGCCCAAGGCCCTCATGTGGACCGACGCCCGGGTCGCCGAGTGGCAGCGAACCGGCACCGCCCCGTCCCCCGTCATGGTCTGGACGCCCGAGCAGGTGGGCCAGTTCCTCGACCACGTCACCGACGACCGGCTCTTCCCACTGTGGCACCTGATCACCTTCCGCGGCCTGCGCCGTGGCGAGGCCACCGCGATCCCCTGGACCGAGGTGGACCTCGACCAGGGCCTGATCAACATCACCCAGCAGATAGTCGCCGTCTCCTACGAGCCCTACACCGACACCCCCAAGGCCGACAGCGAGCGCACCATCGTCCTTGACGAGACCACCCGTACGCTACTCCTCGAGTGGAAGGCCCGGCAGGACGAGGAACGGCGCTCCCTCAGCGCCCAGGGCAAGTGGACAGAGACCGGCCGCGTCTTCACCTCCGAGGATGACGGCTCGACCTACCACCCCGAGTGGATCAGCCGCCGCTTCCGCCGCCTCGCCAAGGACGCCGGCCTGCCGCCCATCCGGCTCCACGACCTCCGGCACGAGGCCGCCACGCTCGCCCTCACCGCCGGCACCGATCTGAAGGTCGTCCAGGAGATGCTCGGCCACTCGACGATCACACTGACCGCCGACACCTACACCAGCGTCGTCCCCGCCCTCTCCCGCGCCGCCGCCGAGGCCGCCGTGGCCATCGTGCCCCGCGCCGGCCGCCAGCGGCCCCTGCGCGTCGTCGACGGCGGCGGCCAGACCGCCGCCTGACGCGGCCGTTCCACAGAAAGGGGAACGGGTTTCCTCAATCCTTCCTCACCCCACCCACCAAAAGGCGCAGAACGGACTGTGGCCCCTGGACCGAATCCAGGGGCCACAGTCATGTACGTCATGCGCTGTGTCCGGGTGAGCCCACCGTGTCGCTACGAAACTCCAGCTCACCGCGAGTCCACCGTGGACGCTGGCGACCCGGGTGAAACCTTCCTGCGTCATCAGCGTTGTGGTGGGGCGGGTGGGACTCGAACCCACGGCCGACGGATTATGAGTCCGCTGCTCTAACCGGCTGAGCTACCGCCCCATAACGGCGTGTCGCGTACATGTGTGCGCGCCGTCTGCCGCAGCATAGCCGGTCATACGATCTCCTGCCTCGGATGGTCGACTTCGCCGCCCGTGGGGACCGCGCCGCGGCCTGCGCGGATGCGCCGAACATGAAAAAGGACCCCGCCGGGGTCCTCGTTCAGCGTGCTCCCCCGACTGGACTCGAACCAGTAACCTGCCGGTTAACAGCCGGCTGCTCTGCCAATTGAGCTACGGAGGACCGAGCTCCCCCGACTGGACTCGAACCAGTAACCTGCCGGTTAACAGCCGGCTGCTCTGCCAATTGAGCTACGGAGGAATGCCTCGTTGCATCGAACGTGCCGACCTGGGTATTCGCCAGGGGGCGGACGCTCGCTGCGACACATACATTAGCGCAAGCAGGGGGGTGCTCCGCCAATCGGTTCCCCACCCCGGCACCGACGCCGCACCGAACACCCACACGAGGGAAGGCTGGCCGCCATGCGCTACAAGCTCACGTTCGTCGTCGGGCTGGCTCTGGGTTACGTCCTGGGCACGAAGGCCGGACGCGAACGCTACGAGCAGCTGAAGAAGTCCGCACGCCAGATCGCACAGAACCCGGCGGTCCGCAACACGGCGGAGTCGGCGGCGCAGCAGGGCCGCCAGTTCGCGGGCAAGGCGTACCAGGTGGTGAGCGAGAAGGTCGGCGACCGCGTCCCCGACTCCGTCGCCGAGCGGGTCCGCTCGCTGCGCGACCGCGGCGCCGGCGGCACGGCGTCCGACGACTGGGGCACCAGCGCCACCTAGCGCCTGTCCGGCGCGGGAGCCCGTGCGGCTCTGCGTGCTGCTCCGGCGGCGCGGGAAACCGCGCCCACCGGCCGCGACGGGTCCGCGGCCGCCATGGCCGGGCCGCCCCCGTGTCCCCGTGGCGCACCGCGGGTGGAGCAGCCGCGGCGGTGCGGCAGAATTCCGGCCATGGGGATAGTCGCCGGGTTGGACAGTTCACCCGCTTTCACTCGCATCGTCGTCTGTGACACGGACACGGGGGCCGTGCTGAGGCAGGGCTATGCGCCGCATCCGATGGAGGCCGTCGAGGGCGGCGGGCGGCCCGCGGACGTCGACCCGCAGGCCTGGCTGCTGTCCCTGGGAGAGGCGGCCGGCGGCGGGCTGCTGGAAGGCGTGCAGGCCATCGGCGTATCGGCGCAGCAGAACGCGGTCGTGCCGCTGGACGCGCAGGGCAACACGGTGCGCCCGGCGATGGTCGGCGGGGACAAGCGGACGCAGGTCGCGGCGGCCGACCTGATCGACGCCCTCGGCGGGCGGGAGGCGTGGGCGCACGCGGTGGGGAGCGTGCCGCAGGCCGCGCACCCGGTGACGAAGCTGCGCTGGCTCGCCAAGAACGAACCCGACGCCGCTCTGCGCACCGCGGTCCTCATGCAGGCCCACGACTGGCTGGTGTGGCAGCTGCTGGGGCGGCCCGTCCGGCGGACCACCGACCGCGGCGGGGCCTCGGGGACCGGCTACTGGTCGGCGGCCACCGGCGGCTACCGCCCCGACCTGGTCGAGCTGGCGCTCGGGCACCAGGTCATGCTGCCCGAGGTGATCGGCCCGGCGGACGCGGCCGGCACCACCCCCGAGGGGCTGCTGATCTCCGCGGGGACCGGGGAGACCATGGCCGCCGCCTTCGGGCTGGGGATCGGGCTCGGCGACGCGGTCGTGTCGCTCGGCGCCTCCGGGTCCGTCATGGCCGTCCACCACGAGGCCCTCGTCGACGGCGCGGGGATGATCACCGCCCTGGCCGACGCGACCGGCCTGCACCTGCCGGTCGTCACCACCCTGAACGCCGTACGGGCCCTGCGCGGCACCGCCGAACTGCTCGGGCTGGCGGACCTGGAGAGCCTGTCGGAGCTGGCGATGAAGTCCACGCCGGGCTCGCACGGGCTGGTGCTGCTGCCGTATCTGGAGGGCGAGCGGACGCCGAACCTGCCGCACACCGCCGGGACGCTGGCGGGCCTCAGGCGCGAGTCGATGAAGCCGGAGCACCTCGCGCGGGCCGCGTTCGAGGGCATGCTGTGCGGGCTCGCCGACGCGCTGGACGTGCTGCGCGGCCGCGGTGTGGAGGTGCGGCGGGTGTTCCTGCTGGGGGCGGCCGCCGCGCTGCCCGCCGTGCAGGCCGTGGCGCCGTCGCTGTTCGGCGCGCAGGTCGCCGTACCGCAGCCCGCGGACTACGCGGCGATCGGCGCCGCCCGGCAGGCCGCCTGGGCGCTCGGCGTGTCACAGGGCGCCCTCGACCCGCGGACCCCGCCGGCCTGGCAGGGCGCGGCGGCGCAGATCCTGGAGCCCGGGGAGGATCTGGCGGTGGGACAGGCGGTGCGGCAGCAGTTCGTGTCGGTGCGGGACCAGACCCATCCGGGGGCCTTCCGCCCATGAGGCGGCAAAACGCGCCGCTGACGGCTTAATAGGTTGAGGTAACGCGGGTGGAGTGTCGGACGATAGGAGCCTCGGGCACACGCCCGCTCCACCCGACGACGCCGACTCCGAGAGACGCAGCGTGCTCATACGACTTCTGCGGGCTTATCTCAGGCCCTACAAGAAACCCATCGCCCTGCTGGTGCTGCTGCAGTTCCTGCAGACGTGCGCCACGCTCTACCTGCCGACGCTGAACGCCCACATCATCGACAACGGTGTCGTCAAGGGGGACACGGGCTACATCCTCTCCTTCGGTGCCCTGATGATCGGCATCTCGCTGGCCCAGGTGGTGTGCAACATCGGCGCCGTGTACTACGGCGCCCGCACCGCCTCGGCGCTCGGCCGGGACGTCCGGGGCGCCGTGTTCGACCGCGTGCAGTCGTTCTCGGCGCGCGAGGTGGGCCACTTCGGCGCGCCCTCGCTGATCACCCGTACCACCAACGACGTGCAGCAGGTCCAGATGCTGGCCCTGATGACGTTCACGCTGATGGTGTCCGCGCCGATCATGTGCGTGGGCGGCATCGTGCTGGCGCTCGGCCTGGACGTGCCGCTGTCGGGCGTGCTGGTCGCCGTCGTGCCGGTGCTGGGCATCTGCGTGACGCTGATCGTGCGGCGGCTGCGGCCGCTGTTCCGGGCCATGCAGGTGCGCCTCGACACGGTCAACCGGGTGCTGCGCGAGCAGATCACCGGCAACCGCGTCATCCGCGCCTTCGTCCGGGACGAGTACGAGCAGCGGCGCTTCGGGGAGGCCAACGCCGACCTGACCGAGATGTCGCTGAAGACGGGCAACCTGCTCGCGCTGATGTTCCCGGTGGTCATGACGACGGTGAACCTGTCGTCGATCGCGGTGGTGTGGTTCGGCGCGCACCGCATCGACAGCGGCGGCATGCAGATCGGCGACCTGACGGCGTTCCTCGCCTATCTGATGCAGATCGTGATGTCCGTGATGATGGCCACCTTCATGTTCATGATGGTGCCGCGCGCGGAGGTGTGCGCCGAGCGCATCCAGGAGGTCCTGGACACCTCCTCCAGCGTGGTCCCGCCGAAGGCGCCGGTCACCGAGCTGCGCCGGCACGGCCATCTGGAGATCCGCGGCGCCGGCTTCCGCTATCCGGGCGCGGAGGAGCCGGTGCTCAAGGCGATCGACCTGGTGGCCCGGCCCGGTGAGACGACCGCCGTGATCGGTTCGACCGGCAGCGGCAAGTCCACGCTGCTCGGGCTGGTCCCCCGGCTGTTCGACGCCACCGAGGGCCAGGTGCTCGTGGACGGCACGGACGTGTCCGCGCTGGAGCCGAAGCTGCTGGCGAAGACGGTGGGGCTGGTGCCGCAGAAGCCGTACCTGTTCGCGGGCACCGTCGCGACCAACCTGCGCTACGGCAATCCCGACGCCACCGACGAGGAGCTGTGGCACGCGCTGGAGGTGGCGCAGGCCAAGGAATTCGTCAGCGGCCTGGAGGGCGGCCTGGACGCGCCGATCGCGCAGGGCGGCACCAACGTCTCCGGCGGTCAGCGCCAGCGGCTGGCGATCGCCCGCACGCTGGTACAGCGCCCGGAGATCTACCTGTTCGACGACTCCTTCTCGGCGCTCGACTACGCGACCGACGCGGCCCTGCGCGCGGCGCTGGCCCAGGAGACCGCCGAGGCGACCGTGGTGATCGTCGCGCAGCGGGTGGCGACCATCCGCGACGCCGACCGGATCGTCGTCCTCGACGAGGGGCGGGTCGTCGGCACGGGCCGCCACCACGAACTGATGTCCGGCAACGAGACCTACCGGGAGATCGTGCTCTCCCAGCTGACGGAAGCGGAGGCTGCCTGATGGCCAGCGCTATGGGGCGGATGATGGCCGGGGGCGGCCCCGATCAGCGCTCGATGGACTTCAAGGGGTCGGGCAAACGCCTCGTCGCCCAGTTCAGACCGGAACGGCTGACCATCTACGCGCTGCTGGCCTGCGTGGTCTTCAGCGTCGGCCTGAACGTGGTCGGGCCGAAGATCCTCGGCCGGGCCACCGACCTGGTCTTCGGCGGGATCATCGGACGGAAGATGCCGTCCGGGGTGTCGAAGCAGCAGGTCCTCGACTCGATGCGGGAGCGCGGCCAGGGCGATGTCGCCGACATGCTGCGCGGCACCGACTTCACGCCGGGCAAGGGCATCGACTTCGGCGCGGTCGGCAGCGTACTGCTGGTCGCGCTGTGCACGTTCCTGGCCGCCGGTCTGCTGATGGCGGTGGCGACCCGGCTGGTGAACCGGGCCGTCAACCGGACGATGTACCGGCTGCGGGAGGACGTGCAGACGAAGCTGTCGCGGCTGCCGCTGTCGTACTTCGACAAGCGGCAGCGCGGCGAGGTGCTCAGCCGGGCGACCAACGACATCGACAACATCGGCCAGACGCTGCAGCAGTCGATGGGCCAGCTGATCAACTCGCTGCTGACCATCATCGGCGTGCTGGCGATGATGTTCTACGTCTCCTGGCTGCTGGCGCTGGTGGCGCTGGTGACCGTGCCGCTGTCGTTCGTCGTCGCCACCCGGGTCGGCAAGCGCTCGCAGCCGCACTTCGTGCAGCAGTGGCGCTCCACCGGCAAGCTGAACGCGCACGTCGAGGAGATGTACACCGGCCACACGCTGGTGAAGGTGTTCGGCCGGCAGGACGAGTCGGCGAAGCAGTTCGCCGAGCAGAACGAGGCGCTGTACGAGGCCGGTTTCCGGGCGCAGTTCAACAGCGGGATCATGCAGCCGCTGATGATGTTCGTGTCGAACCTCAACTACGTGCTGGTCGCGGTGGTGGGCGGGCTGCGGGTGGCGTCGGGCGCGCTGTCGATCGGTGACGTGCAGGCGTTCATCCAGTACTCGCGGCAGTTCTCGATGCCGCTGACGCAGGTCGCCTCCATGGCGAACCTGGTGCAGTCGGGCGTGGCGTCGGCCGAGCGGATCTTCGAACTCCTGGACGCGGAGGAGCAGGAGGCGGATCCGGTGCCGGCCGAGAAGCCGGCCGAGCTGCGCGGGCGGGTCGCGCTGGAGGACGTGTCCTTCCGCTACGACCCCGACAAGCCGCTCATCGAGGGCCTGTCGCTGAAGGTCGAGCCCGGGCACACGGTCGCCATCGTCGGCCCCACGGGCGCCGGCAAGACGACGCTGGTGAACCTGCTCATGCGGTTCTACGAGGTCTCCGGCGGGCGCATCACCCTCGACGGCGTCGACATAGCGCGGATGTCCCGGGACGAACTGCGCGCGAACATCGGCATGGTGCTGCAGGACACCTGGCTGTTCGGCGGCACCATCGCGGAGAACATCGCCTACGGCGCGTCGCGCGAGGTCACCCGCGGCGAGATCGAGGAGGCGGCCCGGGCGGCCCACGCCGACCGTTTCGTGCGCACCCTGCCCGACGGCTACGACACCGTGATCGACGACGAGGGCACGGGCGTCAGCGCCGGTGAGAAGCAGCTCATCACCATCGCCCGGGCGTTCCTGTCCGACCCGACGATCCTGGTGCTGGACGAGGCGACCAGCTCCGTCGACACCCGCACCGAGGTGCTGATCCAGAAGGCGATGGCCAAACTGGCGGACGGGCGGACCTCGTTCGTGATCGCGCACCGGCTCTCCACCATCCGGGACGCGGACACGATCCTGGTCATGGAGAACGGCGCGATAGTCGAACAGGGCACCCACACCGAGCTGCTGGCGGCCGACGGCGCCTACGCGCGGCTGTACAAGGCGCAGTTCGCGCAGGCGGTCGCCGAGGTCGACTGAGGCGGCGAAGCCGTGCGGGGGCCGCTCGGGCCAGGTCGCTCGGTCGTGCCGGGCTTCGAGCCGGGCGGCCCCCCTTTTTTCAGTCCAGGTAGCCCCGCAGCTGGTCGGCGAAGGCGTGGTCGCGCAGCTTGTTGAGGGTCTTGGACTCGATCTGCCGTATCCGCTCCCGTGTCACGCCGAAGATGCGGCCGATCTCCTCCAGGGTGCGCGGACGCCCGTCGGCCAGCCCGTAGCGCAACTGCACGACCTTGCGCTCGCGTTCGCCGAGCGTGGAGAGCACCGCCTCCAGGTGTTCGCGCAGCAGCAGGAACGCCGCCGACTCCACGGGGGAGGCGGCGTCGCCGTCCTCGATCAGGTCGCCGAGCGCCACGTCGTCCTCCTCGCCGACGGGGGCGTGCAGGGAGACCGGCTCCTGGGCCAGCCGCAGCACCTCGCCGACCCGCTCGGGCGGCAGGTCGAGGTCGGCGGCGACCTCGTCGGCGGTGGGCTCGTAGCCGCGTTCCTGCAGCATGCGGCGCTGGACGCGGACGACGCGGTTGATCAGCTCGACGACGTGGACCGGGACGCGGATGGTGCGGGCCTGGTCGGCGAGGGCGCGGGACATGGCCTGGCGGATCCACCAGGTGGCGTAGGTGGAGAACTTGTAGCCGCGGGCGTAGTCGAACTTCTCGACGGCCCTGATGAGGCCGAGGTTGCCCTCCTGCACCAGGTCGAGCATGGTCAGGCCGCGCCCGACGTACCGCTTGGCCACCGACACCACGAGCCGCAGGTTGGCCTCGATCAGGCGGCGCTTGGCCATGCGTCCCATGACGACGAGGCGGTCGAGGTCGAGGGCGAGTTCGCTGTCCAGGTCGGGCGTGTTGCTGAGCTTCTCCTCGGCGAACAGGCCCGCCTCGACGCGGCGGGCGAGTTCGACCTCCTCGGCGGCGGTGAGCAGCGGGACGCGGCCGATCTCGCGCAGGTACTGGCGGAACAGGTCCGAGGAGGGGCCGCCGGTGTCGGTGCGGACACGCGACGGCCCGGACGCCTCGACGGCTTCGGCGGTCTCGGAGGGATCGGCCGGTTCAGGCGGATCGGCGGGATCGGCTGTCTCGAGTTCTTCGGCGGGCGGGCCGTCCGGGTCCGCCGGGAGGTTGGGCACGGCACGGAGCTGCGGGGGGACCGCGGCGAGGACGTCGGCCTCCGGGTCCGCTTCCGCGCCGTCCGTACTGACGTCGGTGTGGGTGAGGGTCCGGGTCTGCACGGGGGCGACCTCCAGGGTGATCGCTGCTGAGGTGTGCGGCAGCGGTACGTCGGGGGCGGAGTCGGCGGCCTCGCCGCTGTCCGTCCCGTACGCGATGAGCAAAGCCGCGGGGGTCGTGGACCCGCGAGGGACGGATCGGCCGCGCTCCGAGGACTCAGAGCTCCGGACGGAATGGGAGTCCGATCAGCGCGCGGCGTCTGGTGCGTGCGATCGCAAGGCGCCGGAGCGTCCTCGTGGCGGAGCCACGTGGGCGTTTCGGCAACGCCGCGAGCGTGCGTGCCAGGCGTCGCGCGCCGGGCGCCCATTCCGTCCGGAGCTCTCTGGCACCGGAACCCAGTGTGGAGTACGACACATCGCCGCCACGAGGGGCGTGCGGTGACTTTTTGCGTCCGGCCCGTGACCGCCCGGTGACCGTGCCGGACGGCCGGCTCACAGAGCGGCGGCTCCGTGCTCGCGCAGTGCCTGGTCGTACTGCTGGAGCACCCACAGCTCGTTCTGCACGGCCGTCAGGTGGGCCGGGTCCCCGCCCGCGGCCAGCCGGGCCAGCTGGGACTGGATGTCGCGGATGCGGCGCTCCACGGCGCGGCGGCGGACCGTCACCAGCACGGTGCCCGCGTACACCTCGTCCACGGTCCTGCGCATGATCGCCTCGACCGCCAGTTCCGTCACCATGGCGCGGACCGTGTCGTCGGGCGCCGCCTCGCGGACGCGGACCAGGTACTCCTGCGGGTCCTGCACGCCGTACTCCGCGCCGCCCGCGTCGAGCACGGCCTGGCGCACGGCCGCGTACGGCGCGGCGGTGAACTCGTCGACGCCGTACGCGTCGAAGGCCGGGGAGACCAGCTCCGGGCGCTGCAGGGCGAGTTTGAGCAGTTCCCGTTCGGTGGCGTAGACGGGGTTGCGGAGGTTGAGCGCGGGGCCGCCGCCGGCCGGGCGGGGGGCGGCCTCGTACTGCTGACGGCCGCGCGCCGCGGCCGGGGCCGGGGCGCCGCCGCGCTCGCGGGCCCAACGGGCCAGCTGGGCCACCCGCTTGACCACGAACTGCGTGTCGAGGATGCCGAGCATGCCGGCCAGCTGCACGGCGACCTCGTGCTGGGCGCCGGTGTTCTTGATGCGGGCGACGATCGGGGCCGCCTCGTCGAGGGCGGCGGCGCGGCCCGCCGGGGTGTCCAGGTCGTAGCGGACGACGATCTGGCGGAGCGCGAACTCGAAGAGGGGGGTGCGGGGTTCGACCAGGTCGGCGACCGCCTCGTCGCCCTTGGCGAGGCGCAGCTCGCAGGGGTCCATGCCGTCCGGGGCGACGGCGATGTACGTCTCGGCGGCGAACTTCTGGTCGTCCTCGAAGGCGCGCAGGGCCGCCTTCTGGCCGGCCGCGTCGCCGTCGAAGGTGAAGATCACGCGCGCGCTGCCGTTGTCCATCAGCAGGCGGCGCAGGATCTTGATGTGGTCGCCGCCGAAGGCGGTGCCGCAGGTCGCGATGGCGGTGGTGACGCCGGCGAGGTGGCAGGCCATGACGTCGGTGTAGCCCTCGACGACGACCGCGCGGGAGGTCTTGGCGATCTCCTTCTTCGCGAGGTCGATGCCGTACAGGACCTGGGACTTGCGGTAGATGGCCGTGTCGGGGGTGTTGAGGTACTTCGGGCCGTTGTCCGCCTCGTACAGCTTGCGGGCGCCGAAGCCGACGACATCGCCGCCGATGTCCCGGATCGGCCACATCAGGCGGCCGCGGAAGCGGTCGATGGGGCCGCGGCGGCCCTCCTGGGAGAGGCCGGAGAGGATCAGTTCCTTGTCGGTGAAGCCCTTGCCGCGCAGGTAGCGGGTGAGGTGGTCCCAGCCCTGCGGGCTGTAGCCGACGCCGAAGTGCTGGGCGGCGGCCTGGTCGAAGCCGCGCTCGGCGAGGAACGTGCGGCCGGCGTCGGCCTCCGGGCCGGTGGCGAGCTGCTCCGCGTACCACTCGGCGGCGATCTTGTGGGCCTCGACCAGGCGGATCCGCTCGCCGCGCTGGTGGGCGGGGTTGTACCCGCCCTCCTCGTAGCGCAGGGTGATGCCGGCCTGGGCGGCGAGGCGCTCGACCGCCTCGGAGAAGGAGAGGTGGTCGACCTTCATCACGAACGTGATGGTGTCGCCGCCCTCCTGGCAGCCGAAGCAGTGGAAGAGGCCCTTGCTGGGGCTGACCTGGAAGGACGGGGACTTCTCGTCGTGGAAGGGGCACAGGCCCTTGAGGTTGCCGCCGCCGGCGTTGCGCAGCTGGAGGTACTCGGACACGACGGCGTCGATCGGGACCGCGTCCCGTACCGCCTTCACGTCCTCGTCGTTGATCCGTCCAGCCACGCGTGAAGTCTACGGCGGCCCGCCGACACTCAGGCCCTGCCGTTTGGATCATGCCGATGTCGCGGGCCCTGGCACGCGCACCTGCGGCGTTGTCGTCGGTTGCCGACTCCCCCACGCTCGGCTGCGCTCGCGCGGGGGACCCCATCGCGTCGACGCCCTCCTCCGCCTTGCATCTGCACGCACCAGGCCCCGCTCGGGTAGGCCGCAAGGAACCGCGCATCAGAGCCGACCTGATCCAAGCGGCAGGGCCTACGGGACGAGGCTTTCCAGCGGTACGTGCGGGTCCGCCAGCGCCTCCGTGTTCACCTGTGTCCTCGCCCGGATCAGCCGCTGGACGGGTTCCGTGACGTCCCACACGTTGACGTTCATCCCGGCGAGCACCCGGCCCTCCTTGACCCAGAAGGCGATGAACTCGCGCTTGCCCGCGTCGCCGCGGATCACCACCTCGTCGTACGACCCCGGGGGCGCCCAGCCGGAGTACTCCATGCCCAGGTCGTACTGGTCGGAGAAGAAGTAGGGCACGCGGTCGTACACGACGTCCCGGCCGAGCATCGCGCGGGCCGCCGCGGGGCCGCCGTTGAGCGCGTTGGCCCAGTGCTCGACGCGCAGCCGGGTGCCGAAGAGGGGGTGGTGGAAGGAGGCGACGTCGCCGGCCGCGTGGATGTCGGGGTCGGAGGTGCGCAGCCGTTCGTCGACCACGATGCCGCCGCCGTGCGCCCGGTCGGCGATCTCCAGGCCCGCCGCCTCCGCGAGGGCGGTGCGCGGGGCCGCGCCGATCGCCGCGAGCACGTCGTGCGCCGGGTGCTCCTCGCCGTCGTCGGTGCGGACGGCGAGGACCATGCCGTCCTGGCCGACGATCTCCGTCAGGGTCCGCCCGAACTGGAAGCGGACGCCGTGCCCGCGGTGCAGCTCGGCGAAGAGGTTGCCCAGCTCGGGGCCGAGCACGCCGTGCAGCGGGGTCTGCGCGGGCTCGACGACGGTCACCTCGGCGCCGTACTCGCGGGCCGCCGCGGCGACCTCCAGGCCGATCCAGCCGGCGCCCGCGATGACGAGGTGGCCGTTGTCCCGGCCGAGGGCGGCGAGGACCCCCTTGAGCCGCTCGGCGTGGGCCAGGCGGCGCAGGTGGTGGACGCCGGCCAGGTCGGTGCCGGGGATGTCCAGGCGGCGGGGTTCGGCGCCGGTGGCCAGCAGCAGCTTGTCGTAGCGCACCAGCGTGCCGTCGTCGCCGAGGCGGACCGCCTTCGCCTTCCGGTCGATCGCGTCGACGGTCTGGCCGAGGTGCAGTTCGACGTCGTGCCGCGCGTACCAGGCGGGCTCGTGGACGAAGACGCTGTCGCGCTCCTCCTTGCCCAGCAGGTAGCCCTTGGACAGCGGAGGGCGTTCGTAGGGGTGGTCGCGCTCGTCGCAGATCAGTATCACGCGGCCGGTGAAGCCCTCGGCCCGGAGCGTCTCCGCCGCCTTCGCGCCGGCGAGCCCGCCTCCGATGATGACGAATGTCTGATCCGCGTCGACCACTTGATGCCTCCTCGTAGGGGTGCCGCCACATGCGAGCCTCCCGCACGCAGCGTGATGGGGGAAGGGGGAGTGGCCCGATCAGGCCACGCAGGGTCACTTTCGGGCGCGCCCGCGTCCCACGTGACCCAGGGGTCCCTCACGGGTGCCCCGTCAGGCGGGCGTGAAGCGAGCGTGCCGCGGCGTCCGTGAGCGACGCTATCTGGTCGACGATCACCCGTTTGCGGGCGCGGTCGTCCGGGGCCCCGTCGAACAGGGCCCGGAACTGGGGGTCCAGTCCGTCCGGGGCGCGGGCGGTGAGCGCCCCGGCGAGCCCGGCGACCACGATCCGCTGGTCGGCCCGCAGCAGTTCCTGCTCGGCGCGCTGCATCACGTACCGGTCGGCGACCGCCTTCAGCACCGCGCACTCCATCCGGGTCCCGCGCGGTACGACGAGTTCGGCGCCGTACCGGGTCAGCCGCCCGCTGCCCCACCTCGCGCGCGTGGCGCCCTCGGCGGCGAGGCAGAAGCGGCCGATGAGCTGGCTGGTGGCGTCCTTCAGGCGGGCCTGCGCGACCGCGGAACCGTCGTACCGGTGCGGCCACCACTCCTGGGCCTGGAGGCGGTCGAGGGCGGCGGACAGCTCTGCGGGGTCGGTGTCCGCGGGCACGTACCGTCCGACGGCGACCGCGAACACCGCCTGCCGCTCGGGCCGCGCGTGCAGGCTGTCGGGGTCGATGTGGCCGGCGTGCAGGCCGTCCTCGACGTCGTGCACCGAGTAGGCCACGTCGTCGGCCCAGTCCATGACCTGGGCCTCGAAGCACGTGCGCGTGCCGGGGGCCTCCTTGCGGATCCAGTCGAACACCGGCCGGTCGTCCTCGTACACCCCGAACTTCGGGGACGCCGGGTCGGTGGGGTGCGCGCCGCGCGGCCACGGGTACTTGGTGGCGGCGTCGAGGGCGGCACGGGTGAGGTTGAGGCCGACGGAACCGTCGGCGGTGAAACGCTTGGGCTCGATGCGGGTCAGCAGCCGCAGCGACTGGGCGTTGCCCTCGAAGCCGCCGCAGTCCTCGGCGAATTCGTTCAGCGCCTGTTCGCCGTTGTGGCCGAAGGGCGGGTGGCCCAGGTCGTGCGAGAGGCAGGCGGCCTCGACGAGGTCCGGGTCGCAGCCCAGGGCGGCGCCCAGCTCGCGGCCGACCTGCGCGCACTCCAGGGAGTGGGTGAGGCGGGTGCGGGGGCTGGCGTCCCAGGCGAGGCTGCGGGTGCCGGGGGTGACGACCTGCGTCTTGCCGGCCAGCCGGCGCAGCGCGGCGCTGTGCAGGATGCGGGCCCGGTCGCGCTGGAAGGCGGTGCGGCCGGGGCGCTTGTCCGGTTCCGGGGCCCAGCGCTCCACGTCGGACACGCCGTATCCGGCGGGGGGTACGCGGTTCTCGGGCGGCGGGACGCGGTTGTCGCCGTCGGCCTGGGCTGCGGTGCCTTCCATGCACCCGACAGTAGAGGCAGGCACCGACATTCGGGACGTCCGCGGCCGTTTCAGGCTGCGGCGGGTTCCGGGGCGGTCGCGGTTTCAGGCGGGAGGGCAGGTGCCGGGCGGTCACCGCGTCAGGCCGAGGGGGCGGGTTCCTGGACGGTCACCGCGTCAGACCGAGGAGGCGGGTTCCTGGACGGTCACCGCGTCAGACCGAGCGGACGGGTGCCGGGACGGTCACCGCGTCAGACCGAGGAGGCGGGTTCCTGGACGGTCACCGCGTCAGACCGAGCGGACGGGTTCCTGGACGGTCACCGCGTCAGACCGAGCGGACGGGTGCCGGGACGGTCACCGCGTCAGACCGAGCGGACGGGTGCCGGGACGGTCACCACTTCACGCCGAGGCGAGTTCCGGTTCCGACTGGGTGTCCGGCGTGGCGAGCGCCTGGTCGTAGCGGTGCAGGACGAGGCGGGCCATCGCCGGGTGCGTGCCCAGGGGCGCCGAGACGATCCACGGCGCCGCCTCGGCGCACTCCGTGGCGAAGCGGCCGGGAGCGGTGAAGTACGAGGCGACGGCGACGCGGTGGCGGCCCCGGGCGGCCAGGGCGCGCACGGCGTCGGCGACGGTGGGGGCGGCCGCGGAGGCGTAGGCGGGGACCACGGGCACGCCGAGGCGTGCGGCGAGGAGCCGGGCGGTGCGGCCCGTGTCGGCCGCGGACTCGGGGTCGCGCGAGCCGGCCGCGGCGAGCACGACCGCGCGGGAGCGGCGGTCCGCCGCGTCGGCGGGGGCGTGCCAGCCGGCCTCGGCCAGCCGGTCGTGCAGGATCTCCGCCAGGAGGGGGTGCGGGCCGAGCGCCGCGGCCACCCGCGTGCGTGCCGGTGCGGCGGCGGCCATCGCGGGGATGTCCCGCTTGACGTGGTGGCCGCGGCCGAGCAGCAGCGGCACGCAGACCGCCGCCGCGCCGCCGTGCGCGCCGAACGCGCCGAGCGCGGCGAGCGTGTCGGGCAGCAGGGGGGCGTTCAGCTCGATGTGGCCCAGGTGCACGGGCAGGCCGGGGCGCAGCTCGCGGACCCGGTCCAGGAGCGCGCGGATGGTGCGCAGCGCGCGCGGGTCGCGGCTGCCGTGCGCGACGACGACCAGGGCGGGGGCCGCGGAGGGAGGGCCGGGGCGCCGCCCGCCGTCGAGGGGGACGAGGCCGGGCCGGCTCGCGTGCGGGCTGCTGATCCGGTTCATGCCCCGATGGTGTCGGCGTGACATTGCCGAGCCGTTGCACGGGCGTCACGGGTCTTTTCCGGGGGTTCACCATGGCTGCCCCGGGTGTGTGAGCTTGCCTGACCTGTGTTTTCCGGTCCCGGAAGTGAACTCGATCACGTGTCGCAGGCTGAACCGTACGGCCCAACAGGACGTCTTCGTCTGTCGGGAGCGACGTCCGGTAAGGGATCGCCGGCACCGGGAGAGGACCGCACGATGCGCCGACCGAAGCTGCGCCTACCGCGTCTGCCCCGCACGCGCGCCGGGCAGCGGCGGCTGGTGCGGGCCGTGATGGCCGCGTGCGTGCTCGCGCTGGCCCCGGCGGCGTGGCTGTACGTCACGACGGCCGACGGGCTGCGCACGACCGCCGACGTGCCGCGCACCGAGGTCGCCGTCGTCTTCGGTGCGGGCCTGTGGGACGGCGAGCCGTCCCCGTACCTCGCCCACCGGCTGGACGCGGCGGCGACGCTGTACCGCGCGGGCCGCGTCGAGGTCGTCCTCGTCACCGGCGACAACAGCCGCGAGGACTACGACGAGCCCGACGCGATGCGCGCCTACCTCACCAGGCACGGCGTGCCGGACGGCCGGATCGTCAGCGACTACGCCGGCTTCGACACCTGGGACTCCTGCGTCCGCGCGAAGAAGATCTTCGGCGTCGACCGGGCGGTGCTGATCAGCCAGGACTTCCACATCCGGCGCGCGGTCGCGCTGTGCCGGGCGGCGGGGGTGCGCTCGTACGGCGTCGGCGTCGCCGCCAAGCACGACGTGACCTGGTACTACGGCAACACCCGCGAGGTCTTCGCGGCGGGCAAGGCGGCCCTGGACGCGCTGTTCGAGCCGGACCCCCGCTTCCTCGGCCCGAAGGAACCGGGGGTGGCGAAGGCGCTGGCCGCCGACCGGTGACGAACCCGCCGGCCGCGGCGCGGTGACGGGCGCCGTTTCCGCGCCTCTGCGCACCTCACGACGGCGGCGGAACCGCGGGGAGGTCACCGTGCCGCCCGCGTAACCGGGGCCCGCACGGCGCGTAACACGGCCTGCGCACGCTGAACGGCATGCAGAACTCCGCGACGCCCTCCGCGACGCCCACCCACTGCCCGTACTGCGCCCTGCAGTGCGGGATGAACCTGACGCCCGCCCCGGACAGCACCGTCGAGGTGAGCGAGCGCGCGGACTTCCCGGTGAACCGGGGCGCCCTGTGCGGCAAGGGGCGTACGGCGCCGGCGGTCCTGAGGACGGACGTCCGCCTGACCTCCCCGCTGGTGCGCTCCGGCGGCACGCTGGTGCCCGCCACCTGGGAGGAGGCGCTGGACCGGGTCGCCGGGGAGCTGCGCCGCACCCGCGCCGAGCACGGCCCGGACGCGGTCGGCGTCTTCGGCGGGGGCGGGCTGACGAACGAGAAGGCGTACACGCTCGGCAAGTTCGCGCGGGTGGTGCTGGGCACCTCGCAGATCGACTACAACGGCCGCTTCTGCATGTCGTCGGCGGCGGCCGCGGGTACGAAGGCGTTCGGCCTGGACCGCGGGCTGCCGTTCCCGCTGGAGGACATCCCGAAGACCGGCTGCGTGATCCTGGTCGGCTCGAACCTCGCCGAGACGATGCCGCCGGCGCTGCGGTTCTTCACCGAACTGCGCGCCAACGGCGGCACGTTGATCGTGGTGGACCCGCGCCGCACGAAGACCGCCGAGCAGGCCGACCTGCACCTCGCGCCCCGGCCCGGCACCGACCTCGCCCTCGCCCTCGGCCTGCTGCACCTGGTGGTGGCGGAGGGCCGGGTGGACGAGGCGTACGTGCGGGAGCGAACCGCCGGCTGGGAGGAGGCGCGGGCCGCGGCGATGGCGCACTGGCCGGAGTACGTGGAGCGGATCACCGGTGTCTCCGTGCCGCAACTACGGGAGGCGGTACGGCTGTTCTGCGAGCCGGAGGCCGCGATGGTGCTCACCGCCCGCGGCCCCGAGCAGCAGTCCAAGGGCACGGACACGGTGGGCGCGTGGATCAACCTGTGCCTGGCGACCGGCCGGGCGGGCCGCCCGCTGTCCGGGTACGGCTGCCTGACCGGGCAGGGCAACGGGCAGGGCGGGCGCGAACACGGCCAGAAGGCGGACCAGTTGCCCGGCTACCGCAAGCTGGACGACCCGGCGGCGCGACGGCACGTGGCCGAGGTGTGGGGCGTGGACCCGGACAGCCTGCCGGGACCGGGACGCAGCGCCTACGAGCTGCTGGACGCGCTGGGCACGGACATCCGCTCGCTGCTGCTGATGGGCTCCAACCCGGTGGTGTCGGCGCCGCGCGCGGCGCACGTCGAGGAGCGGATCAGGTCGCTGGACTTCCTCGCCGTCTGCGACGTCGTCCTGTCGGAGACGGCGGCGCTCGCGGACGTGGTCCTGCCCGTCACCCAGTGGGCCGAGGAGACCGGCACCACCACCAGCCTGGAGGGCAGGGTGCTGCTGCGGCGGCGCGCGATCAGCCCTCCGGACGGCGTCCGCAGCGACCTGGAGGTCATGCACGAGCTGGCCGCCCGGCTCGGCGTGGAGAAGGGCTTCCCGACCGACCCCGAGGAGGTCTTCGAGGAGCTGCGCCGGGCGAGCGCGGGCGGCCTCGCGGACTACTCCGGGATCACCTACCGCAGGCTGGCCGAGGAGAACGGGGTGTTCTGGCCGTGCCCGGCCGGCCCGGACTCCTCCCCGGACCCGCTCGGGGAAGACGGTGCGGCGGCCGCCCACCCCGGCACGTCCCGCCTGTTCCTGGACCGCTTCGCCCACGCCGACGGCCGGGCGAGGTTCGTGCCCGTGACGCACCGGCCGGCCGCCGAGGAGCCGGACGACGAGTACCCCGTACTGCTGACCACCGGCCGGGTCGTCGCCCAGTACCAGTCGGGCGCCCAGACCCGCCGCGTGGACGAGCTGAACGCCGCCGCGCCGGGCCCGTTCGTCGAGCTGCACCCGCGGCTGGCGGCGCGGCTCGGGGCGGCGGAGGGCGACCCGGTGGCGGTGGTGTCGCGGCGGGGCCGCGCGGTGGCGCCGGCCCGCATCACGACCGGGATCCGCCCGGACACCGTCTTCATGCCGTTCCACTGGCCGGGCGAGGGCCGCGCCAACACCCTGACCAACCCGGCGCTGGACCCGACGTCGCGGATGCCGGAGTTCAAGGTGTGCGCGGTGCGGGTGGAGGCGGTGCGGCCGGTGCAGCCGGTGCAACCGGTCAGTTGATCTCAGTGGTCACCGGGCCCGCCAGTCCCCGCCCTCGATCAGCTTGCCGCTGACGCGCAGGCGGGCGGCGACGGCGGGGGCGGCGACGTACACCCAGGCGTGTACGGGCGTGCCGTCGGCGTCGCGGACGGTCTCGCGGGCGACGCGTTCGTAGAGGTTGTCCGGGTCGCCGGGGGCGTACTCCTCCAGCTCGTCGAGGGCGCCGAGCAGGTCGCCGTAGGCCTCCCGGGGCGCGGTCACCAGCTCGCCGTAGACCGTGCCGCCGGGTTCCTCGACGGCGTAGGGGTAGCCGGGGCCGTCGTACAGGACCGCGCCGGTCAGGCGGGCCGGTTCCTCGGAGCGGGTGCGGCCGCGCAGGAACAGGTCGTGGTTGGGCTCGCCGGGGCGGAGGGTGCCGTAGACGAAGAACGGGAGAGTCACAGAAACGATTCTCCACCCTCCCCCTCCCCTCGCACACGCCCCCGTACGCGCTATGGACACCGCCATGTCATGTCCATTTAAATCTGAGTGACCATCAGCGCCGCCCCCACGCACGTGCACGCACTTGCACGGGCTTCCGCGTACTTGCCCGCACTCGCCCGCACTCGCCCGCGCTCGCCCGCGCTCGCCCGCGCTCGCACGCGCTCGCACGCGCTCGCACGCGCTCGCACGCGCCCAGAGGCGCCTTCCCGAGGAGACAGATGAGTCGGATACGGCACCACATCCGAGGTTCCCGACGTCTCGCAGCCACCGGCGTGGCGGCCACCGCCGCCACCCTGCTGGCCGCCACGCTCTCCCCCGCCGCCCACGCGGCCGACAGACCGACCAGGGCCACCGCCATACAGCACGCGGCGTCGGCCCTGGCCGCGCACGCCGCGAGCCTCGGCCTCACCTCGGCCGAGGACACCGCCGTCCGGGACGTGATCGTCGACAAGGACGGCACGCAGCACGTCCGCTACGACCGCACGTACCGCAACCTGCCTGTCCTGGGCGGTGACTTCGTCGTCCACCTGGCGTCCGACGGCGCGTACCGCGGCGCGAGCCGCGCGACACGGAGCGGCGTCGCCCCCACGTCGGTCACCCCGTCCGTGTCGGCCCCGAAGGCCGCCGACGTCGCGGCGCACGCCCTGCGCGCCGCCAACCTGGGCGAGACGCTGCGCAAGCTCAAGGCGAAGCCCGAGCTGGTCGTCGACGCCCTGCACGGCACCCCGAAGCTGGCCTGGCGCACGAACGCGGTCGCGCTGGACTCCGCCGGCAACCCGGTCGCCCGCACGGTGCTGACGAACGCCCGCACCGGCGCCCAGATCGACGCCTGGGACACGCTGGAGACGGCGACCGGCGACGGGCAGTCGCTGTACAGCGGGACGGTGCCGCTGGAGACGACCCTGTCGGGATCGACGTACCAGCTCACCGACCCGACCCGCGGCAACACGTACACCGGCGACGCGGCCAACAAGACCGACCTGTGCATCTTCGGCATCTGCTTCAGCCGCGCCCCCGCGACGGTCTTCACCGACGCCGACAACCACTGGGGCACGGGGACCACCGCCGACCGCTCCTCCGCGGCGGTGGACGCCCAGTACGGCACGAACGAGACGTGGGACTACTACAAGAACGTCCACGGCCGCAACGGCATCGCCGGCGACGGCAAGGGCTCGTACAACCGCGTCCACTACGGCAGCAACTACAACAACGCCTTCTGGGACGACAGTTGCTTCTGCATGACGTACGGCGACGGTGACGGGACGACGTTCGGGCCGCTGGTGGCGCTGGACGTGGCCGGCCACGAGATGACGCACGGCGTCACGTCCAAGACGGCCGGGCTGACGTACTCCGGCGAGTCCGGCGGCCTGAACGAGGCCACGTCCGACATCTTCGGCTCGCTGGTGGAGTGGTACGCGGGCAACGCGTCGGACCCGGGCGACTACCTCATCGGCGAGGAGATCGTCCGCTCGGGCTTCGGCCGGGACGCCCTGCGCTACATGGACAAGCCGTCCAAGGACGGCAACTCGGCCGACTGCTGGAGCAGTTCGGTCGGCAACCTGGACGTCCACTACTCCTCGGGCGTCGCCAACCACTTCGCGTACCTCCTGGCGGAGGGCAGCGGCGCGAAGACCGTCAACGGCGTCAGCTACAACTCGCCCACCTGCAACGGCTCCACGGTCACCGGGATCGGCCGGGACAAGCTGGGCAAGATCTGGTACCGCGCCCTGACGGTCTACATGACGTCCTCGACCAACTACGCGGGCGCGCGGACGGCGACCCTCAACGCGGCGAAGGACCTGTACGGCTCCGGAAGCGCGGAGTACAACGCGGTGGCGGCGGCCTGGAGCGCGGTGAGCGTGGGCTGACCGAGACCGGTCCGGGGCCGGTCCGGGTCCGGCCCCAGGGCGTCGCGGCCGACGGCCGCGGCGCCCACAGCCCGGTGCGAGTCCGCCCGTCAGAAGCGCCACTCGCTCCACGACTCCGGGTCCTGCTCGATCTCGGTCAGCAGCAGGTCGAACCGCTGCCGGTCATAGAGGAGCCCCGAGTACTCCATGGGGATGCGCGTCCCGTCGATCACGGCGGTCGGCGTGCCCGGCCCCTTGGGTTCGGCGGCGCCCCCGGTCTTCTCGTACGCCTTCTGCGACTCGGCGACGAAGTCGCGGTACTTCATGGCCCGGACGGCGGAGTCGAAGGCCGGACCGCGCAGTCCCCTGACCTTGCTCGCCAGTTTCAGCAGGTAATCGTCCGTGAAGCCGTCGACGGACTCCTCGGGCTGATGGCGGTAGAGGACCTCGTGGTACTCGGCAAACTTGTCCTCCTCCAGCGCGGCACGCAGGGCGTTGACGGCCTTCTCGGAACCGTGCCCGCCCAGTCGGCCGTCCAGGAAGGAGGCCATCGTGTACTCCGTCCGCACGCTGTGCCGCAGCATGAAGTCGAGGGCCGCGGGGCCGCCGCCCTTGCTCGACTCGAACTCCTTGCAGTACGGGCACCGGGGGTCCTCATACAGACTCAGGATGACGGGCGCCTCGGGGTCGCCGACGAGGATGGTCGTGCCGTCCGCCTCCAGCTTCTCGGGGAGGTCGCCCACACCGGCGTAGGCGTCCTTCCCGTCCCGCGCGGTGGCCCGCCCCCCACAGCCGCTGACGGCCGTCTACCACGAATCCCCATACGCTCCCCACCCCTTGCCCGAACAGCCCTGATCAGCCCGCCGGACACACACCGGCCCCGGCCGCAGCGAGATCATCTCAGCCGCCCTGTCATGCACGCTCAAGGGACGACGGTCGTTGAGGGGCGCCAGGGACGGCGGCATGCAGCGGCATATATACGGCGGTAGTACGCGTGGGAGCAGTCCCCGGTGAGCGTGGGGCTGTCGCTGCCGGCCATGCTCAGGCGACATCAATGTCAATTCGCACCGAAGACATCATCCAGCCTTGACCGCCAATCTGCATGTGCAAGCTCCGCCGCGACAAGCAGGTCCCGCCAGTCGGTCTCCATCAGCTCAATCGCACTGAGGAGTTTGTCCACGCTTCCATCCGCCAGAATGACAACAGCGGCCGTTATCCTTTCCTCTGCAGATTCACGCAACACCCTGACCTCGGCCTCTTCCAGTAGCGAGGCAACCGAACTCGCCTCAGCTCCATACTGCGCTTCGAGCCTAGCGGCAATGCGACTTGTGATTACCATGAATCCAATCCGCAATTGAAGGGCGAACGAGCCGACTGTTCGATGAGGTACCGGGCCACCGTGTACGCGCTCGGACCGGCGAGTCCGGTTTGGGCCTCGCCACCCTTGGGGCGACACCACCCCAGGTCACCCGTTCGACAGGGAGCCGGTCATGCCGCGCACTTGCCGACATCGGACAATCGATCTACCGGTTGTATGGTGACGCGCCGAGGGCGTGAACGAGACGGTTGAGTACTTCATCGACAGTGAAGTGCCATCCAGTCAGGCGCTGCCCAGCCCAGTTAATCCCTACCGCGAAGTCATCCTTGGCCAGATCGGGCAGAGCCGCGTTCCGCCAATGATCCAGCGGCATTGAAACAGCATAAAATCGGGGACCCCACAGCTGAGCGGCACGCTGCGCACGAGTCTCCGACGACCAATAGGGGAAAATTGGCCGCCCAGAACTGGAGACCGGGGTCGGACTCCCCTCGTCGTCTCGAACCCACCACACGGTACGAGTCTGAACGACCTCGCGGAAGAAAGCCGCTGCCTGAGCTCCGCCTACGCTCACCCGAACCCTTCCAGATCGCTCCGACTCGAGCATCATGCCGCCTGGGCCTGGAGGGCCGCCATGCTCAGGGAATCCGGCGGAGATTGCTCGGGTCGTCAGCTATCGGAAGATCGCTCAGGCAGCTTCATGGTGCGGGGTGAGCTCGATGGTCAGGTCGGCGTCGAGGGCACGTGCCAGGCGCCGCAGGAGAGGGATGGTGGGTACGGTGCCGCCGCCTTCGATCCGGGAGATCTGAGGCTGCTTCATCCCGCAGCGTTCGGCGAGTTCGGTCTGGGACAGACCCAGGGCGGTGCGCCGGTCGTAGACCATCTGGCCGAGATCATGGGCTAGTTCGGCCTCCTCGTACAGGCGGTCGTACTCGGCGTTGTCCTCGACCGCTTCGCCGAGGAGCTTGCGGTGGCGGCGGGTCTTCCACTCGGCGTGGTTCATCGCAGTTCCTCCTTGATCGGACGGCTGTAGATGTCGTGTTCGGCGGCCGGTGCGTGGCTGGCCTCGCACGCGGCCTGAACCGCACGGGCACGGTCCACCTCCGCCGTCTCGCGCATCTTCGTCTTGCTGAAGACGGTCAGCAGCACCACACGACGGTCGGCAGCAATCCAGCAGGTGATGCGCTGAGCGCTACCGCCGAGGTCGAAACGTAGCTCACGAAGCTTGCCGCCGAGGTGGCGGGTATAGGGCTCGCTGAGTGTGGTCGCATTTTCCGCAAGGCGGTCGACCTTCTGCTCGACTATCACGTAGTGGTGGGCGGACAGGCTCTCCAGCCAGAGGCGGACCTCGGGCTCGATCTCAATCGTGTACCGCTCACCAGTCATGCCTTCAATGCTATATGGCTCGGATGTTATAGGCCAGGGAGGTCGCCCGGATTGTCCGTGCTCTGCGACCTCCAGTCCCTCCAGGCCACCCTCACCAACAACGAGGGAACGTCCCTCCACGCCCCACAAGAAACCTTGAGCCCCTTCCACCACACGCACTGCAGCCCCCGTTCGGGGTGTCGGCGACCGGACCCGACGAGGTGGTCAGTCGTCGCGTGACGCGTCATCGGAACGGTCACCTCGGGACTCCGGGGGCCGAAGCCACCCGAAGATTCCCACCTCACGGATGGTGGGTCCGGTGTCATACGGCCTTCTGTACGGGCGCTGTACGGGTCCCGAGGCGTGTCCCGGTCATCGCGGTCCACGTTGGACAAGGCCCCGGCGGCGGTGGAGTGCGGGTGGGTGTGCTCGGGACGGAAGGGCGTGAGGGCGGTGCCGGATACGCGGAACGGTCGTGCGGTGAGGACGAGGGACGAGGGACGCGACCTGCCGGGGGAATGGTCTGCGTACGGCAGGCTGCTCCAGCACCTACGCAAACGGGCCGGGCTGAACCAGCAGGAGCTCGGGGAGGCGATCGGCTACTCGTTGGAGCAGGTCGCCTCGGTCGAGCAGGGACGACGGCCGGCGAAGGCGGCGTTCACCGCGGCCGCGGATCGGGTGCTTGAGGCCGGTGGGGTGTTGCAAGTGCTCCAGGGCGAGGTTGACCGGGCGAAACTGCCCAAGTTCTTCCGCAACTTCGCGGTGATCGAGGCGGAGGTGGTGAATCGGTTCGAATACGAGCCACTACTGATCCCGGGGTTGTTGCAGACGGAAGCTTACGCGCGGGCCGTGTTCGCAGGACACTGCCCGCCGCTTGACAAGGAGATCGTCGACCAACTCACCGAGGCACGGCTGAGCCGCCAGAAGTTGTTGGAGCGGGTGCCGATGGCGGAGCTGTCGTTCATCATCACCGAGGAGACTCTGCGTAACCCAGTGGGCGATCACGACGTCATGCAAGGGCAGTGGCAGCACCTTCTGGACGTCGGCCGGTTACGTAACGTCGAGGTCCAGGTCATGCCTGCACGGCCAGGCTTCCACGTCGGACTGAACGGACCGTTTGTGGTGCTGGAGACGCAGGACCACCGGCACCTCGGGTACATCGAGTCTCAGGAGGCCAGCTCCCTCGTCAGCGATCCCGCAATGGTCAGCGCCTTCGGCATGCGATATGGCAAGCTGCGAACGCAGGCCCTGAACGGCGTGGAGTCTGCGCGGCTCATCGAGCGGTTGGTTGGAGAGACATGAGCGTGGAGCAGGCAGCCGAGGGCGTGGACGGACTACGATGGTTCAAGAGCAGCTACAGCGGCTCAGGAGGAGGCAACTGCATCGAGGCCGCCAGGGGCGTGAACGCCGTGTACGTAAGGGACTCGAAGCTCGCGGGCGGCGGTCCGGTGCTGCGGGTCGGCCAGGTCGAGTGGGCGGCATTCGTGGCACTCGCGGCGAAGTAGAGCCGAGCAAGCATCTGAGACGGCGGAATAGTTCGTGATCACGCGGCTGCGGTGACCTCGTTCCGGCGGTGGTGGCAGACGACGGTGCCAGTGGGGCCAGTTGCGGGGCGGTGACTGGTGTCGGCAGTGCGAAGGTCCGCAGCGGTCGCAGGAGTTCGGGCCGGTTGAGGACGATCACGGGTTCGCTTTCGGTGCCGACGTTGTCGGGGGCCAACACCTGAGATCTCTACCGAACCCGGAACGGTTCACTGACACGGCAGCTGTAGTTCCGTTCATGGTTGGTCGTTGAGAGCGTGTCGGCGCTGGTGGCAGGCTTGCGCGGCGGCTTGATGGCGACGGCGCCAGGCCATCCAGTGCAGGACGTGTTCCGCGTCCCGGACGGGTGGCGTGAGGACGAACGCCCTGAGGAGGCGGACGAGTTCGGGGCAGGCCATCGGGATGAGACGGGCTGGGGCGGAAGGGCCGGCCGTGGCCGTGGCGGCGGTGAGGGCCAGGACGGCGGACGCGGTGAGCGAGAACAGCGACCACCGCATCCAGGAGTTCCAGCAGGTCACCTGCCCCTCGTCGAGGCCGGCGAAGGTCTTGCCGAGCTGGAAGGTCTCCTCGATCCGCCATCTGCGGCAGATCACCTCCACCAGCTGGGCCAGGGTGACGTTCCCGGGGGCCCAGCATCGGTAGAAGGAGATCTCGCCGGTGTAGCGGTGCCGGCGGGCGACCAGAACGCTGACGCCGTCGTCTTCGTGTCCGTCCGGGCTGTCGTCGGCCCGGACGTCCGCCCAGGCCCAGTCGTACTCGCGGGTGCCCTTGGTGCCGTCCGGTGCGCATGCGCATCCATCGGTGCGGCAGTACCCTGCCGATCATCTGTCGGGCGCTCTGCCTGCGGCCCGCGCCGTCGGTGACCGTATGTGTGTGGGAGACACCGACTGCATAGCCGAGTCCGAACTCTCGGATGGCCGTGCGGAGTTCGCGGCCCGAGTAGACCTCGTCGCCGGCGAACCAGCGTGCCCGGACACCCAGCTCGAGGGCGTTCTTGACCATCGCGATGCTCTGCTCGGGCTTGGTCGCGAACATGACCTCCTCCGGGACGCCGGCCACCTCGCGGCGTTCCTCGTCCGCGGCCCAGTCCTTCGGGAGGTAAAGGGCCCGGTGGATGACCACCCGCGCCGAGTCGGTCACCGCGGCCAGGTGCACGGCGACCTGGCAGAGTCCGACGCCCCTGAGCGCGCCGGAATACTGGCGGCCGGCGCCCACGCAGCCGGTCGAGGACTTCGCGTCCCCGGTCTCGTCCGCGACCAGCACCACGTCCTGACCTGCGAGTTCCCGCACCACCAGGCGGGCGATCTCCTCCCGGGCCCGGTCGTGGTCAAACCGCGCGCGTGACAGCAGGTGCTGCAGCCGGTGGGGGCCTGGGTGCCCCAGCGCCTGAGCCAGGGTCCAGCAGTTCCGGGTGTCCACCTCCGCCAGCAAGCCCGTGATCATCTCTGCCGCCGTCGAGCGGGTCTCAGGCCGTGCGAAACAGTCTGCGATCGCCTTCATCGCCGCCTCGAACACCCGGTCCCAGACAGCCTGGGCTATCGTGACCTCCGCGGCGACCTGCTCTTGATACGTCGTCACAAACGTTCATGATCATGGTGGCCGTACCCATGCCCGCACCCACCCTCACGAGCTGCGGAACAGCACAGACGTCGGAACTACAGCTGCCGCGTCCGAATGATAGGCAAGAGATACTCAAGCAGACCAAAAGATGCACGTGCAAAAATCCTCTCGTTCGGCTCGGATAAAGTAAGCGAGACAGAAAATACTGGATCTCCTGAGCGAACTGCTGCGGTTTGATTTGCGTCCCGAACATTCCGACTTTCACCGAGGGCTACTTCATTGTCAGCCCTTCGTCCCGATTTCAAACACAGGGGGCTTCATGAAGCTTGTATCCTATGCAGCAGTCTTGGCGGGAGCCCTGGCAGTTATGGGTGCCGCATCCCCTGCTGGTGCAGCATCTGAAACTACTGTCCGGCAGCAGGTAACCGCAGATGCGTACCCGATCGGTTTGGTGCTGGGGGAGAACCAGCGGCTGGGCGGTAAGCAGTTTTACGCCACCTACACATTGAGTGAGCTTGTGGGGTTCAACGACAAGGCGAGCTCGGCCTGGAACAACACGACTGACAAGTACTTCATCCTCTACGATGACAAGAGTTTCATCGGAGGAAATAATTACTGCATGCGGCCCGGTGAGTACGTGTGGGATCTCCATCAGTTTAATTTTGGAGATAAGATTTCCTCCGTTCGCGTGCTGGACGCGGTAGAGTCGAGAAGTGGCTGCAATGGATATCGCACATTTTTTTAGCCTCTACCCAGTTTCAGACGATCAGCTTCATGACACCCGAGTTTCGCACAGTTGCGATCTGGAAAGCCATTCAAAAATCGCACAGTGATGCAAGCTGGCGGCGGTGGCCTGTTCATTTCAATAGCGAACACGCCACCGCCGCCTGGAACTTCTACGATTTCCGTAAGCCTGTCAACATATCGCAGGTTAACGCTTGTCGCATACCTCAAGGAAATGACCATGTCGCTTTTTGAGACTGTTCCAGCGCTTCGCCGATCCCTGTTGAAGATGGGATTCGGAGCATCCGCAACGGTTCTTGCTACAGCAGTCCTGGTTGCCCCTGCAGCAGCTGCTGAAACCGATATGAGCTCTTCTGGTGTTTCTGCATCTGGCGGCTACATAACTGGGAACATTGCAGCCGGAGAGTGGAAAAAGGTGGTTTCGGGATGGGGTAAGTACAATGCCAAGTACTATGGAAGCCTCGCCAGTGGTGGCGGCGAGTACAAGTGCTATGTTGACGGTGTAAGGATATCGTCCGGCGCTCTTCCTTCTGAGTTCACTCTCGTCGTCGCGGGATACGGGTCTTGCTTTTTCTATTCTCCCGTCACCACGACTTACGTAATTACTGGTGTTAGCTAAATTCTGGCGCGGGTGCGGCCGTGGTGGTCGAGCGTGATCTCGCCCCGCGGCAAGCGGCGGACGCGGTCGAACAGGCCGGGGTGGTTGGCCTTGGCCTGGGCGATGTAGTGGGCGCCACGGGTGCGCCCCGCCGCCTGGAGATCCGGCGGCTGAAGACCGCCGCCTTCGCCCACCTCGACTTCCTCCACGCCCGCCAGGCTCTGCAAGTGGTGCGCTCGAGGATGGACTTCACCAGGGGCAAGCTCACCATCGAGCGCGTCCACCTGATCACCAGCCTGCTGCCCGGCGTGGCAACCGGCGCCCAGCTCGCCGCCTGGATCAGAGAGCACTGAGGCTTTTCCAACCTCAGCTTGACGTGGCCAGGTGAAGGGCGAGTACGGCCTTGACCAGGTCGGTGATGCGGGTGGTGCTGCAGCGGAGCTTG
>NZ_JBIRUY010000010.1:0-181230 GCF_044335305.1 Streptomyces sp. NPDC020490
GACCACCCGCGCCATCCGCGACCAACCCGAACGGGCCCTCCCCATCCTGGGCATCACCTACAAGCCCGACCTCAACGGAACTTGATCAAGCCCTGACCCGCACCAGCGGCCTCACCCACCTGCCCACCAAGACCCGGGCCTCCGAACGCAGAATCGCCCTCCCCACCGAATGCCTCCACTCCCTCAAAGAGCCCCAGCAACAGCAGGACGAGGAGCGCGAAACCGCAGGGCCAACCTGGCAAGACGGCGCGCGTCTTCACCACCCCTACCGGCCGGCCTCTCGACCCGGCCAACCTCACCCGCCGCTTCCGCAGCTTCCTCAACCGGGCCGGCCTCCGCCGCATCCGCTTCCACGACCTCCGGCATTCGACTGCCACCCTGCTCCTGGAACAGGGGATCGACCTCGTCGTGATCAAGGAACTCCTCGGGCACGCCCACATCGGCGTCACCGCCGGCGTCTACGCCCACGTACGACTCCCACTCCAGCGGGATGCCATCGACGCCCTGAGTCACGCTCTCAGCGGCCAGGACGACGACCCCGACGACCCACCAGCCGCACCCGTCGTCCGTTGACGTTGCCGTCAGCGTTGCCGTCAAACGACTCAGAAGCCCCACCGAAATTGCTCTCGGTGGGGCTTCTGATATATCCAAGGACATTCCGCCTTGCTGTTGCAGAAACAGACGGATCAGAGCAGAGCTCTATCCATCAGTCCAGTTGATTCAGTTCAGCACTGATTCTTTCTCCTTCGGCGCGAGCAGCGGCCGCTTCGGCGGCAGCTCTCTGGCGATCTTCCTCATAGATGAGAACGCCGGCCAGTGAATCCAAAGCGTCTGCAATCCTTTCCCGCCACGCGGCAAAAGATTCAGTTTCACGCCCACCCGGAGGCCTTTCGGATCGCACTTCTCTCAATCTTTGAAGTGCGGCGCGCAACTCTGGAGAGACGGGCATGAGACTCACCCACGTCCACCGATTAGAGGCAAGAACCGTTGGCAGGCAGGGCATGGTGCGATCAGCTCGCCATGATTCTCAATTGGGAACGAATTCCCTCTACCGCCACCACCGATCATGACGGACTGGAATGTCGACCCTTCCAGTGGGATGCCAGCATTCTCGAACTGGATGGCACACCCAACTTCCCCACATCCGCCATGGTGTCCGGAGTTGGCTACTGCCCTCGCTGTCTGCGGAGGCATTGCACCGCTACGCGTATCCGTCGCATAGGCGAAACGGACATGCTCTCCATCCGCAGAAGTAATCTTTGTCGCAACGTTGGGTCGCGATTCCGGGCTCATACTCAGCGCCTCGTCTGCGAAGTCGAGCAAGTCATCAGCGGCCTCACCACAGTTGTGAACGAGAACCGGCGTAGCCCCCGCCAGCACATAGTACGTATGCAGGTCACTGACCGTCAGGTTGTGCACCGTCGCTGTCAGAGCCGTCCAGCGCTTCACCGCGGTGATCTGGACCCGTGTTCCCGCGCTGGTGCGCAGCCAGGTGCCGGCCTTGAGGTCCGTCGCCTGGAGCCACTCGCCGAGTTGCGGGACCCAGAAGGGGTGTCCGTCGGTGGCGGTGACCGAGGCGGTCTTGGTGCCCTTCCTGCCGTCGATGTCCACGGTGATCTTGACGAGGTGCTTCAGGCCCTTGCCCTTGATCTCTGCGGTGACCGTCTCGGTCTTGGTCTCGCCCGTCTCGGGGTCGGTGGCCAGGACCTTGTCGCCGACGTCGACGTCCTTGATCTTCTTCGTCGAACCGTCGGCCATCAGCACCCTGGTGTCCGGGGTGAAACTGTTGACCAGGCAGGACGCGGCAGCCTCGACTTTCTCCGCCGCCTTCTTGCTCCTCCGCCAGCCCTTGAACTCGGCCCACAGCTTCCTGCCCAGGCCGACGATCCGCTTGCCCACGGCAATGGCCTTGTCGACCCTGAGCCCATACTTGACCGCCAGTCGGGCAGCGGGACCGCCGCCGATCAGTGAGGTGATCACATTGAGCGCGGTGGAGCCGCAGGAGCCCAGGCTTCCCGTCGTGAAGCAGTCAAGCGCGTCCGTGAGGCCCAGTTCGTCCGCGATGATCTGGCCGAGTTCCTTGGCTATGGCGATGGCCCGCTGCTTGGCGGCGTCCTCCTTGGCGCGGGCCTCGTCCGCTTTGGCCTGAGCCGGCGTGTAGGTGTACGTGCTGTCGTACGGAGTCTGGCCACCCGACAACCCGGACGCGTTGTCCGTCCACGCGCCCCGGTTCTTCGAGGTTCCTGGTCCGCACTCGTTCCAGCCGCCCACGCAGTTGGCCAGCCGCAGACCCGAGGCGTCGCTGTACGTGACCGGGCTGTTGTTCGCGTACGCGTAGCCGTTGATCTGCTGCGGGTCGCTGTAGTCGATGACCGGGTCGGCCGAGATGAAGCGGCCCGTGTCCGAGTCGTACTCCCGTGCCCCGAGTGTCGTCAGGCCCGTGAACTTCTGGACGGTGCCGCCCACGAAGCCCTTGTCGTTGACCCAGCCCGAGGAAGCGGAGGACGACGACGTGGACTCGTCCCGCAGGGTGCCGAACGGGTCCGTGCGCCGGCGGGAGGTCTCCCCCGTCTTGGCGTCGATGGCCAGTTCGGCCGTGCCCTGGTGGTCCGAGGCCAGGAAGTGGACACCGTCCGCCTCCCGCATCGCGACCGTCTGCCCGCCGAAGGAGTAGTAACGGGTCGCCGTCACCGCCTTCGTCGACTTGTCCAGGTGGAGCTCCGTGCCCGGCAGGTAGAGCGTCTTCTCGTCCGGCGTCTCACTGGTGATCCGCTCGCCCGAGGCGTCGTACTTGTATGAGGTCACCGTCCCGTCGGCGTTGGTGACCTTGGTCAGCTCGCCCTGCTTGTCCCAGTCCAGGGACTGGGTGTCGCCGTTCAGGACACGCGTCACGGTGTTGCCGGAGGCGTCGTAGGTGTACGTGTCCTGGGACGTGACCTGCGGAGTCGTGCTCGTCGCCTCGGTCGTCTGCGTCACCGACGAGACCGTGTGCGGGCCGGAGTCCGTCCCGTTCGGGCCGGACCCGTCCCCGTACGCGTACGAACGCGTGGACGTCGCGGCCCCGCCGAGCCCGTGCCGCACCTCGCTGGTGCGGTTGCCGATCGAGTCGTAGCCGTACTCCGTCCAGTACGGGGACACACCGCCGACCGTCGAGGACGAGGCGCCCGACGCGCACGCCGCGTCCGTACTGCCCGTGCCCGACGCGCTGTCGGAGGACACCGACGACGTCCAGGCGTCCGTCAGACGCTGGAGACCGTCGTAGCCGAAGCACTGCACGTCGCTCGCGCCGGTGCCCGGGGTGTCCGCGATCGACAGGACGTCGCCGGCGGCGTCGTAGGTGTAGCGCGCGTCGTACGCCAGCGTGGAAGCACCGCCGACCTTCACCGTCGCGCGGGACAGGCGGTCGGTACCGCGCTCGTAGTCGTACGACAGGGTCGACTTCGGGTCGTCGGTACCACCCGTCGTGAGCTGCAGTGCCGTCAGAAGCGACGTCGCCGAGTAGGTGGCGTCGGAGACGTAGCTCAGGCCGCCCAATGACGTGCTGAGCCCGACCGGCCGCTGCAGGCTGTCGTACTGGTAGGACAGCGCCTCCGCCGACAGGTCACCGGCCGCCGGGAGGCCCTGGCTCAGCACCGTCCCGTCGTCGTTGTACTGGGTCGTGAACTCGTAGGTGCCGCCCAGTTCCGGTTCGGCGGTCTTGGAGACCACGTACCGGGTCAGGGTCGGCCGGTAGTCGTTGTTCTCGTCCAGCTTCGGGTACAGCAGCGACGAATAGACCGCGCCGTCCTTGTAGGTGTAGGTGCCGTACAGCTCGCCCTTGTAGAGCGTGTCGTACTTCGCGACCGACAGCTTGGTCCCGGTGTCCACCTCGCCCAGCCAGGTCGACACCGCACGGCCCAGCTCGTCGTACTTGGTCGACGTCTTGTTGCCGCGGCTGTCCGTCACCGAGGTCGGACGGTCCAGCACGTCGTACGTGTAGGACGAGGTACCGGTGTCCGGGTCGACAGCCGTCTTCTTGCGGCCCAGCTGGTCGTAGTAGTACTGCCAGACGTTGCCCTTGTCGTCCGTGACCTTCGACAGCAGTCCCGCGGCCGTGTACTTGTACGCCGTGGTGACCGCGTCGCCGTCGGCCGGGTACTGGATCTGGGTGGTCGTCCGGCCCCGGGCGTCCGTCACGGCCGTCGTCTTGGTTCCGCCGGAGGGCGGGGTGGTGGTGACGCGGTCACCGCCGTAGGCGTAAGACGTCCGGTACTTTTCCTGTCCCTTGACCTTGAAGACAGTGGCGGTGGTGCGGCCCGCGCCGTCGTACTCGGTCTCCGTCTGCGCGTCGAGGTCGGAGTCGACGGGGACGAAGAGCGTCGCGGACGGGGCGCCGGTGGTGTAGTAGGTGTCGTTGACCTTGACCACGCGGCCCGAGCCGTCGTAGCGCGTGTCCGCCACCAGGCGGTTGCCGCCCGGCCCCTCGGTCTGCTCCTGGCGCGGCCGCAGCAGGCCGTCGTACAGCGACCATTCGCTGCCGTAGGACGTGCCGTCCTTCTCCACCTTCTGGGTGTGGACGGCGACGGGACCGCTGTCGCCGCGGACGAGGTACTCGTACTTGATCGAGGGCGTCTTGCCGATACGGTCCGGCAGCCAGACGGAGGTCAGGCGGCCGAGTCCGTCGTAGGCGAGCTCGGTGCGCTTGCCGTTCTGGTCGACCTTCGCGCTCGGCGCCCCCCACTGCGGGGCGTACTCCGTGGAGGTCGTCCAGCCGTCGATGTTGGTCACCGTCGACTTGGTGGCCAGCCCGTAGGTGTCCACGTATGTGGTCGACGAGGTGTACGTGGTGGAGGACGTGTAGGTCTGGGCGTCCTTCACCACGAGCGGCCGGCCGTAGTCGTCGTACGTCGTCACGGCGGTCGTCTGGTACGTGGCCGTCTTACCGTCGTGCGCGGACAGCCGCTTGACCGTCGTCACGTCGCCCTTGGTGGGCGCGGCTCCCAGCACGGTCGAGCCGTCGTAGAAGGTCAGGTCGTCGGAGATGACGTCCTTGGAGCGGTCCGGGGTGGTGGAGCAGTCGACGCCTACCTTCTCCACCCGTGACACGTACGTGTACAGGTGCAGGCTCGCGCTGTCCGCGTACTCGGTGCGGGTGCACTGGTTGTCGGCGACGCCGACCTCGCCGTCGTCGTCGACCTGGGTCGCACGGCCGGTCACGTCGTCGTAGCTGGTGGTCGACTTGGTGTGCTGCCAGCCGCCCACCGCGAGGGCCGTGTACGTGTCCGTGGAGCCCGCCGCGATGTAGCGCGCCCTGCGCGTGCCGAAGTCCTCCGTCTGGGTCGCCGTCACCGCGGTCCACGGCACCGTCACCGACTTCTGCGTGACGTCGGAGCCGTTGTAGGTGATCGTCTCCAGCTCCTGGCCGGCCTTCCAGTCGGAGTCGTCGTAGGAGACCCCGTTGGAGTCGGTGACCGTCGCCGAACGGGTGTTTCCGTCCTTGTCCACATCCCCGTCGAGGCCGCGGAAGAAGACGTGCTCGGTTTTGGTGTTCGAGGCGGAGTTGGTGCCGTCCGAGGTGACGACGCGGACCTTGCCGTAACCGCGCCAGTCGCCCCACGTCCGGCGCTCCGACGTGGTGATGCCGTCGGCCGGGGTCTTACGCCAGCCGGCATCGCCGAGGTAGGTGTACGAGGTGACCTGGTCGGCGTTGCCGCCGGTCAGGTCCTGCTCGTTGACGGACGCGACCACGTACTTGTGGAACCAGTCGACGATCGGGTCCGCCACACCCGGCGGATTCCACTTCACGGGGAAGCAGCGCTTGGTGGAGGAGTCCTCGGCGGGCAGGTCGCTCGTGGTGCACTGGGGGTCGGCGTAGTTCACGCTGAGCTTGCCACCGGTCTCGTTCTGCACCCCGCTGAGCCGGAAGCGGTAGAAGGGCTGGAGGTTGTCTCCGGTCTCGTCGACGCGGTTCGGCAACTGCTGGCCATAGAGCTCGATGGAGGGCAGGGAGACGTCCGTGCCCACCTTGCCGGTGTGGTCGATCTTGCTCAGCCACAGGGACTTGGAGCCGTCGCCGTTGTCGGTGAAGTCCTGCGTCAGGCTCCACTCGTCGACCGGACTGTACGTCGAGTCGCCGGTGCGGATCTGCGTGGTGATCTTCGTCAGCTTCTTGCGGGTCCAGAAGGTCGGCGAGTTCTGGCCGGGGCACTTGCTGTCGGCCTTGCAGTTCTGGTCCCAGGGGACGTCCGGCCAGTCGGCGGCCGTGGAGTCCGTGAGGTCGGAAGGCTCGCAGTCGGTCAGGTCGCCGATGCAGCGCTCGGCCGTGGTGAAGGCCACCTGCGCGGCCGGCTCGGTGGAGTACACCTTGCCGGCGCGCTGGCCGTAGTCGATGCGCTTGAGGTAGCCGCCGCGGATGTAGGGCTTGCCGTTCTCCGTCGTCTTCAGGCCCTGCGTGTAGTGGTTCGTCTCCGTGCCGTAGTAGTACGACATGGCGTTGCCGTGCGGGTCGACGACGTAGTCGAGGTTCCAGCGCCAGGCCTGCGTGCAGTACGCGTCGGCGAGGGTGGACTTGTAGCAGGGCTCGCCGGAGTCGTCGCCGTAGACGGGGACGGTCCACGTGGAGTCGGTCTCCTCGTTCCCGCTGGCATAGCCGGGCAGTCGGTCGAGGCCGAAGTAGTACTGGGTGCCGTCGGCGGTCGTGATCTTCCAGTACTCGCCGTTGTCGTCCCCGTTGGTGGCGCCGGTCAGGTGCTCGACCTTCGAGTTGTCGTCGTTCTTGACCCGCCACTCGCCGGTCGTGTCGTCCTTGATGAGCTGTCCGGAGGTACCGCCCGTGAGGGCGAGCGTGGCGTTGTCGTACGCCCAGCACTCATCGCCGTTGGTGTCGTCGTGTCCGTCGTCGGCGCACGGCTTGTAGCTCCGCTCGATGTAGCCGGGGTCGTAGGAGAAACCCTGCCCGATCCACGAGCCCTGGTTGTTGGTCGCCGCCGTCTGGCCGTCGATCGCCTGGGAGTTGTAGCTCAGACCGACGGTCGGCTGCAGGCCTCCGGGGACCGGCGGGGTGGTCAGCGGGTACGACCAGGTGAAAGCGCCCGAATTGGTGTCCACACCCCACTGCGAGGACGGAGCGAGGCTGGTCGCCTTGTAGTCGCCACCGTCACCACTGCTGCCGGAGGTGGCCGCGACCACGGTGGCGGACGACGTGCTCGAGCCGGCCTCGAGAAGCTGGGCGGACGGGCCGGAGGTGTCACCGGCCGCCCGCACCGTCGCCGTCAACGTCTGCTTCGCCGCGTTGTTGGTGCTCTTGAGGTACCTGGGCGTGGCGCAGGACTTCTTCTGCGGCGTGGTCAGCACGCACTCGGGGTACTGGGCGAGACGGAGTCGCGAACCGTACCCACCGCCGTAGGCGTCGGCGAAGCCCGAGTAGTCCAGGGTGACTCGGGCAGTCCCCGCGGCCGTGTCTCCGTCGGCCCGCGCCACGGCGAACAGGACGCCGTCGACGCCGGCGGCCTGGGCGGCCTTGCGTCCGAGGACCTCGACGCGTACGGAGCCGGCGTCCTTCTTGCCGCCGGTCGTCCTCACGGTCAGCGGCAGGCCCTCGGCCCTGGCCGCCTTGGCGGAGATGCCGACCTCGGCGCTGCCGGCCTTGGGCCAGTGCGCTTCCTCCGCGTGCTTGACCGCTGCCTTCCCCGCCTCGTCGTTCTTCCTGACGGTCCTGGGCTCGGCGTTCTTGCCCTGGACCGGGTCGTCCTTGTACGTCGGCATCTGCGGGGCGGCCGGGCTGGCATCGGCCGCGGGGGCGTACTGCGGCAGCAGCCCTATCGACAGGGTCAGACCGAGGAGCACTGCGGCTCTTCGTTGACCGCTGCGCCAGGCCGGTCTGACAGACCGGATCCAGGCAGGCGAGGACATGACATCTCCCTGTGGAGTCGGGTGGGCGGGAAGGCTGGGGGGCGGGAAGACGTGCGGGCGGACGGCCGTGGGCCGGCCACCCGCACGCCGTGGCGCTATGCCGAGGTCTCGTCGATGCTCGCGCCGGACGGCATGGCCGTCAGGAGCGCCACCAGTGATGCGTCCAACGGGCCCTGATACACGCGGACTTCGTCGACCGCACCGGCGAAGTACTCACTCGCGGTGGAGCCGGTCAGCGCACGTCCGATCTGCAGGCCGGTCGTGCTGAAGTCCCAGGAGTTGTCCCAGGGAGCATCGGCCACCGCGACACCGTTGACGTACAGGAGCACATCGCCGAAGACCGCGTTGTAGACCAGCGCCACGTGGTCGCCGTCGCCCTCGGAACTCGGCAGATGGCCGGCGTCGAGGAGTTCGGTCGTCACCGGGGAGGCGGAGTCCGCGTCCGTCACCACCAGTTCCCACGCGTCGTCGGCTGCCGAGTACCGCACCGTGGCCGCGCTGCCGTTCGTGCCGGGCAGCGACAGCAGGGTCTCGTCCGAGGCCGGATCCGCCGTGGCGAGGCGCGCCCGTGCCGTCACTGTGAAGCTGTCCTGCGCGGAGAGCAGCCCGGCCGCGCGAGCCGCGTAGGCGTCGGTGCCGTCGAGTGTCAGGTTGCCGTCGCCCCACAGGGGTTCGGCCGGAGGGGTGCAGTCGGGGTCGAGGTCGGCGTCGCAGGACTCGTCGGGGACGTAGATGGAGGCGCCGCCGCCCAGGGTCAGTCCCGTGCCGCCACCGGTCTCCGGGGAGACACCGGACGTCGCCTCGTCCAGCTGCCAGTACGCGAGTTGGTGGGGCTGGACACCGCCGAGTTCCTGGCCTTCGGCGGGTGGGATCACGCGGTCGTGGATCTTGACGTCGGCGACGCTGCCCTTGAGGTTGCCGGTGTAGCCGTCGAGGCCGATCTTCCGGCCGATCTGCACGGCGCCCGTGGCGTTCCAGGACGTGTGCCGGGCCTGGACGTCGTCGGCCACGAGGACCCCGTTGACGTACAGCATCATCTTGCCGGACTCGGCGTCGTACACGCCGATCAGATGTGTCCAGCTACCGGGCACGGCGGCCGCGCCGGAGACCTTCCAGGTGCCGAGCGACTCCATGTCGCTGACGGGGATGCGGAAGGTCCAGGACGCGCTGTCGACGTCGTAACCGAGCTCGAAGCCGGGCTGGGCGGTGCCGTCCTGGCTGACGACGGTGACGTTCTCGGTGGGGAGGGCGGGCAGCATCACCCAGGCGCTCACGGAGAAGGTCCCGCCGGTGTCGACGGCGGGCTCGCCCGCGTCGAGGTAGGCGTTCGCGGTGCCGTCGAAGGAGACGGCGGTGTCGGTGGAGCCGAGCGGACCCTGGACACCGAAGGTCACACCGGAGCCGGCCGTGGCGTCGGGGGTGCCGCTGCTGCCGACCGCCCGGGTGGCACCCTTGGCGTCACCGAGAGTCCAGGCGGCGACGGGGGCACGGCCGTCGCTGACGAGGAACACGTGGGTCGTCGGGTTCTTCTGCGAGTTGCCCGCTCCGTCGATGGCCGTGACGGTGAGGAAGTAGGCGCCCTCGTCCGGCGGCATCCAGCGGATGGTGACGGGAGCTCCGGCACTGGCCGCCGGCACGGTGACACCCGCGGCGTCCTCCTCGCTCACCATGGGGCCGCTGAAGGTGTAGAAGTACTTCGTCACGTCGGCGTCCGGCGAGTCCATGGTGAACGAGCCGTAGTCACCCGTCCCGACGTGCGTGGTCTCGTCGTCGGGGTACTCCGGCGACGAGATCACCGCCGGCTTGGGCCTCGTCTTGTCGTAGACGAACTCGCAGCGGGTCTGGTCGCCGTCGGTGGACCAGGGCCCGTACGACTGCTGGTCGAAACCACGGACGGCCCAGGCGACGACCGTGTTCTGCGGGACGGAGAAGCTGGCCTCGCCGTCGCCCGAGACATCGCTGCCGACGGTGTAGCTGAAGACCGCCTGGCCGGTCTGGCCGCCCGAACCGGTGACGGTGGACGTCCCCACCTTGCCCGTCTGCGCGTAGTGGACGACGGTGTTCCCGCTGCTGTCCGTCCACCACACCTTGAACTGGGCCTGCAGGCTCTCCTGGAGGCCGTCGTTGTCGCCGTGGTCGTAGTCCTTGATGACGACCCGGACCTTGGGAGCTTCCGTCACGTAGTGCTCGGTGGCCTTGCCGTACTCGCAGCTGCCGCCGGGCGTCATCTTCATCTGGTCCGTGTCGGGCTCCAGCGGCGGCCGGTTGTAGGTGACTTCGAGGTGCGCGTTGCCGCAGAACCGCTTCCAGTAGGACGTGTCGGACTCGCTGCCGGCCTTGAGGCGGAACGTGGTGGTGTCCCAGCCGTTGTCGGCGGCCTTCTGGACGGTGCTGGTCACCGTGAACCGCACGTTCTGGTTGGTCGACGTGCAGGAGCCGGCCGTCTCCGTCGGTGACTTGGTGCCGATCGTCTCCTTGGAGGAGGGCTGGTTCGACCAGTTGGTGGACGAACTGATCGCGCTGGCGCCGGTGCTGTTGACCCGGGCGAGCTGGACCTCGCGGGCGGCGGAGCTGTAGGTGAACACCTGGGTCACCGCGAACTCGGCGCTGACGATGTCCTTGCCCTCGAAGCCGCCGGTCGGAACGGCGAAGAACTGGCGCTTGACGTCGTCGGAGCTGGAACAGCGGTACGAGACGTCTGACGGGCACAGGCCCACGCCTTCGTCGTCGTCGAATTTCCAGAATTCGGCGGTCGAGTAGTGGGAGGACACCATGGTCCAGGCGCTGCGGTTGGCGGTCTTGACGACGGGGTCGATGTAGACCGGGTAGACCGTGTCGGCGTCGCCGAGCAGACCGGCGTCGGGGGTGAGCGTCACGGCTGCGGACGTGACGTCCATGCCGACATCGGCGACCCGGGCTCCCTCGGGGGGCGTCTGGGTGCTCTCGTCCCCGGCGGGCTGGTCGGCCGCGGCGTGGCTGGAGTCCCACATCACCGGCTGCGGCGCCTCGAAGACGGTGCCGCCGGAGCCGGTGTCGGTGGCGGTCAGCCCGCCTTCGCCGCTCTCCTCCAGCTTCACCGAGGAGGTACCGACCGACAGCTTGAGCTGCTTCAACCGGGGGTCGTCCGCCGCTTTGGCGTTCTTGACCACCAGCACGTGCGAGAAGCCCTCGGCGGTCGCGGTGACGTCCAGGTCCACCCCGGGTAAGACGTCGGCATAGGTGGCCGTCGAACCGTCGATCTCCGGCTCGGGCAGTTTGTCCGGCCAGTCGAGGGAGAGCGCGCGTCCGTCCTTCTCGATCTCCGCGAACGTGGTGTCGCCGCCGCCGGAGAAGGCCATGGCGGACAGCGCCGCCTTCGGTGCGTACCTGCCGTTCTTCTGCTTGACGAGAGTGGTGTCGATGGGCGTCCACTTGCCGTCGATCCGAGTGCGGACGGGCTGGACGTACTCGGTGGTCGTGAAGGTGCCGTCGGGATTGGCGACCGTGGTGCTGCGCTCGTCGCGGAGGCTCAGGATCTCCACCGGATCGCCGGTCTTCCGGGCTTCGGCCGGTGCGGCGGACGCGGTCAGCGACGGGCCGACGTCGGCGTGGGCGCTCGCGGCGGTGGCCGCGCGGACGGTGGCGGAAGGGCGTCCGGTAGCGGGTGCGGCGCTCATGGCCGCGGTGAGCAGGGCTGCGATGGTCGTGGCCACGAGGAGCGTGCGGTGTCCACCGCTGGTACGGGTCCTGATCCTGGACTGTCTTCTCTTCCCCGGCTCGCGGCTCATCCGACCACTCCGAACGCCTCACCAGCGTCGGGCAGGCCGCCCGAACCGGGCAGGTAGGTGGTGGTGCCGGTGCTGGTCGTGCCATCCACGTCCGTCCACGGCAGCACGTGCAGCACGCCCTTCAGAGAGCTGGTGGCCTTGCTGTAGGGCACGCCGACGTAGAGGTTGGCGGAACCGGCGGTAAGGGCGACCCCTGTATAGTCCCGGGCGGTCGCGGTGCCGGGCAGGCCCGAGCCCAGGGTGAGGATCTTGTCGTTCGTACCGACCGAGCTGTCCAGCGGGCGGAAGATCTGAATGGCGCCCGCGTTCTTGACGGTGTCCGCCTCCCGGCCCGGGATGCCGACGGCCAGCCGGACGGTGGCGGTGCTGGTGACGACGCTCGTGTTGGTGTTGGCGATGGCTACGCGCTGCCCGAAGAAGTCGCCCTGCGTCTCCGTACCGTCGACGCCGTCGGTCTTGGGGTCAATCCCGGCGACCAGGGAATACGTGCCCGACGGCTGCACACGCACCACCGTGACACTTCCGGTGTCGACGACTCCGTCGATGTCCTCGCCGGGTGTGCCCGCCACCAGAAGCGCATCCGAGTTGTACGTCTCGCCGCTCGGACGGTAGTTCGTCATGGAGATGGAGGTCCCGAAGGCGTCACCGGCCTCTGCCACACCGGGAACGGTGTCGCTGCTGGTCCCCTGGCCGATCCCGGCGAGCGCGGTGGGCACGCCGTCGGTGAAGGTGTGGTTGAAGACCGTGACGCCGCCTGCGAACTCCTCGTCCCCGATCGCCTCCCCCGGTCCGCCGACGGCGAAGTAACGGTTCGTACCCGCCAGCGAATAGCCGAACCGGTCGTTCGTCTCAACGATGCCGGGCACACCTGGGGACTTCTCACTAACGGAGGCCTTGGTGGCATCCTGAACGTACTCGATGCACCCGGCGTCCGTGTAAGTCGTTCCGCCGTCGGTGACGTTCTCACCTGGGACACCGATCACGAGGTAGGGCGAACCAGCCGCCGTCTCACCGGCCTTCAACGCGTATCCGAACCAGTCGTACGCCTCGGTGGCGGTGGTCGCGTCAAGTGAGGCCTGGGTGTAGGCCTCGATCGTCGAGCCCGCGCCGATGCCGGTCGGCGAGCCGTGGATCACATAGACCGCTCCGGCGTCCACCAGTTGCCTTCCACCGCTGGCTACGTCCTCATAGGGAGCGCCGACCACCAGGTCGGTGCAGCCGTCGCCGTCGGCGTCGTAGAACGCGCGTGACAGGCCAAAGTGGTCATTGGTCTCGGGCCTCGCATTCATACCACTGACCGACTGGGAGATCTCCGAGACCCCCTTGCCCCCTCCGAGAACCACGTGCACCAGCCCTGCGCCCACGGCGCCGTCGACCGTGGCGTTCGGGTCACCGATGACCGTGTCGGCGATACCGTCACCGTTGAAGTCGGTGGACGTACTCGCGGTACATGTGGCGGCGGCGGCCTGGGTCGCTTCGAGCGGTACCACCCCCGCGGCCAATGCGGTGATCCCGGCCACACCGGCCAGTAATCTGGCCACCTTTTTACGACTACACATACCCCACCCCGCCTACCTGACCCGGACCGATCTTGCCCCCGGCCAGCCACAGTGAATCCAACGAACACCAAATAATTGTGACCCGAATAAAGATCGTCAAGCCCCGCCAACGAACCGACTGCACATGGCAAACACACCCAGGATTAACCCACCTGATTCTTTTCGTTGCACAATGAACCGGAAGGTGTAATTCCAGAAAGAATGCAACATTATGTCCGCTTCACGGGTGGCCGAAAAACGCCGTTCACCTGCAACTTCACCAGTCGAGCACACCATGCGCTCGACAAGAGCATGGTAATTTCACAACCCCCTCAAGCTTCACAGGAACATTCTTTGAAGTCGGTGGAATTCTCGTGAGGCATCGAGCTCCAGCATGAAACGGGAGGATTTTTCAACACCAGATGGAGACCGCGACAATGCCTGGCCCCACCGTTTCGGTGATTATCGCCGCGTACAACGCAATGCCCTATCTGACGCAATCCATATCCTCAGCCGCCGAGCAATCCATCGGCCAGGAAAACCTTGAGATCATCGTCGTGGACGACGGCTCCACCGACGGCACGGCGGCCGAACTGGCACGGCTGACCGAGGTGTATCCAGGGTTGATGCAGGTCGTCCGCCAGGCGAACTCCGGCGGGCCCTCGGCCCCGCGCAATGCCGGGCTGGACCGGGCGCGCGGGGAGTTCGTGTTCTTCCTGGACGCCGACGACCACCTCGGCCCGGAAGCGCTGGAACGCATGGTCGCGATGTCGGTGGAGAACGGCACCGACATCGTGCTCGGCAAAATGGTGGGGATCGGCGGCCGAGACCTGCCGCAGTCGATGTTCAAGCGCAGCCAGCCGAAGACGGACGTCTTCACGTCTCGTGTCTACTGGGCGCTCAACCCGCTGAAGCTGTTCCGCCGGAAGCTGATCGAGAAGCATGGCCTGCGCTTCCCCACCGGTCTGCCCATCGGAGAAGACCAGCCGTTCGTGGCCCTCGCGTACCTCCACGCCTCCGGTATCTCCGTGGTCGCCGACTACGACTGCCTCTACTGCAACCTGCGGGAGGACGGCGGCAACACCACGGTGCGCAACGGCGGTTCCGAGCCGAGACTGCTTTTCCTGCCGCGCATGGTCGATCTGCTGCTGGAGCGCGTACCGCCTGGTCCGGGCCGCGACCACCTGGCGCACCGGCATCTCACGGTGGACGTCCAGCAACTGCTGAACGACCACCTTGTGCACGAGCCCCGCGAAGTGCAGGAGAAGGCCCTCGAACGGCTATCGGAGATCATCGCCCCGTTGTGGCACGACGGGATGAACGACCGTCTCTCGGCCATGGCCCGGCTGCGGCTGCACCTCGTACGGCACCGGATGCTCGACGAACTGCTGGAGGTCGTCGAGTTCGACAAGGAGATCTCCCGCAGCAAGGCGGCCACCCCCGTCCTGGTGGACGGCGGCCGCGCCTACGCCCGCTACCCCTACCTGCGCGACCCGGTCCGCGCCGTCCCCGACCTCTGCTACGACGTCACCGCTCAGCTCGGCACACGTCACCACGTCAGCCGGGCGGAATTACGCGGCACGGAGCTGCACTTGGCGGGCCACGCCTACCTTCACCGGGTGGTGACACAGGACGTCACCACGGAACTGATCCTGCGGGAGCGCGACACCGCGGCCGAGTACCGGCTTCCGGTCACGCACACCGCGACACCCGGGCTCGGCGCGGACGCGGACGAGGGCCGGTTCACCTACGACCTGGCCGGCTTCGAGGCGGCCGTCGACATCACCACGGCCGCCGACGGCGGGCCGCTCGGCGACGGCCTGTGGGACCTCTACCTCTCCGTGGGAGCCCAGGGGATCTCGAAGGAGGTACGCATCGGCGCGAAGCGGGCCGAGAGCGTCTCCGCCGGGCCCAGCACGCGCATCGTCGCCATCGGCGAGGAGCTGCGTTCCCTCACCCTCTATGCCACCAAGCCGTACGGCAACTTCACCCTGGACCTCGGTGAACGCAAGCACAAGGTGCTGCCCAGGCTGAGCCTCGACGGCATCGGCTGGGCGGCCGGAGTTCCCACCGAGCTGGAGTTCACCGGGCGGTGCGCTCTGGACGCGTATCCGGACGGCGCCCTGAGAGTCGTGCTCGACGACGGCCAGGGCGGCACCGTGAGCTTCGCCGCCCGGCACGTCGCCGACGACGGCCGGTTCGTCGTCCGAGTCCCCGTCCGGGATCTCCCCGCCGGCGTCTGGGGCGGCGAACTGCGCATCGGAGGGTGGGCGTTGCCCCTCACGCCGCTTCCCCGGGACCTGCCCCCGGCCACATGGCGCCGTCGCGCCCTGCCCTGGTACGCCGAACCGGTTCGGAACGCCAATGAACGGTTCGCGCTGCTGGTGGCGAGGGGCGGGCTGGTGGGGTGGCTCGCGGGGGCGGGCACATGATGCGGAGTGGGCCGGCGTCTCAGAGATTGTGGATCTTCCAGTTGGTGATCGCCTCGTCGGCGATCTTCCGGCCTTCCTGGGTGAAGTAGCCCTTGCCCGGGTAGTCGATCCAGATCCAGTACATGTCGCCGTTGCCGGCGCGGTAGTAGAGGGCCCGGGCCTGGCGGACGCGGGGGTGCGTGGGGTCCGTGGTCGTGTAGGTGATGAGGTTCTCCGCGGCCTTGCCGCCCCGGTACGTGGTTTCCCGCGGCTCCCCCTTCGGCACGGGGTCGGAGGCGATGTCCCAGCCGTACTCGCCGTCCTTGAGGTTCGCCCAGTCCGCGAACGCCTTCTCCGACGCGGACGCGGGAACCCCGTTGTCCTTGTCGTCGGCCTTGACGTCGCGGTTGACGTAGATGCGCACCGCTCCGCTGGGGTCGCTGAACTGCGCGTCCGTGCCGTCGGACCCGGAGAGGTCGTCCGCGACGAACGAGGCGGGCACACCGACGGTCATCCCCACCTTCGAGCCGAGGTCGTGCGTCTTCCAGCCCTCCGGCAGCGTCCCCGCGAACGGATCCGCGATCAGCAGGTACGCCGCCACCGCGGCCGCGACGATCCCCGCCCCGAGCCCGAGCCACGCCCTGCGGCCCAGCCGGAGACCGCCGCGCACCACCCGCACGGCCTGGGTGGGCGGCGGCGCGGGCGGGTCGGCGGCCTCCCGCAGCAGCGCCCGCACCCGGTCCGCGCCGGGCCTGCGCGCCGGGTCCTTCTGCAGCAGGCCGTTGATGGCCTCGGCGAGCGGGCCCGACGCCGAGGCGGGCGGCGCGGGGGTGGCGTTCAGGACGGACTGCAGGGTGGCCGGCGTGTTGCTGCGGCGGAACGGCGAGACGCCCTCCGTCGCCGCGTACAGCACCACGCCCAGCGACCACAGGTCGGAGGCCGGGCCGGGGCGCTGGCCCAGCACCCGTTCCGGGGCGATGTACTCGGGCGAGCCGACGAAGCCGCCGGTGTCCGTCAGGTTGGTCTCGCCCTCGATCTGCGCGATGCCGAAGTCGGTCAGCACCACCCGGCCGTGACGGCCCAGCAACACGTTGTCCGGCTTGACGTCCCGGTGCAGGATGCCCGCGGCGTGCGCGGCCTCCAGCGCACCGAGCACCTCCAGGCCGACGCGGGCCGCCTCGCGCGCGTCCAGCGTGCCCTCCTGCAGGGCGCTGCCGAGCGAACGGCCCTGCACCAGCTCCATGACGATCCACGGCTGCCCGTCGACCACGGCCACGTCGTGGACGTTGACCACCGCGGGGTGGTCGAGACGGGCGGCGGCGCGTGCCTCGCGGCGCATCCGCTCGAAGGCGTTGGCGCGTTCGCGCTCGGGAAGGTGGTCGGGGACGCGGGGCTCCTTGACGGCGACCTCGCGGTCGACCGTCTCGTCCTTGGCGTGCCACACGGTGCCCATGCCGCCGTGCCCGAGCTTGCTCAACAGCCGGTAGCGACCGGCGATCAGCCGCCCGGCGCCCGGGTCCTGCGGGGACTGCGGGGCCTGTGCGGACTGGGCAGCATGGGCAGGATGGGCAGGATGGGCAGACTGCGCGGCATGGGCGGGCTGGGCGGCATGGGCGGACTGCGCCTGCGGCGGGACGATCCGGGTGGGCGCCGGGTGCGGGCTGGCGTGCCGGTCCGGGTGCGGGCTCGCGTACTGGTCCGCGTGCCGGTCCGCGTGCCGGTCCGCGTGCGGGTCCGGGTGCCGGTCCGCGTGCGGGTCCGCGTGCGGGTCCGGGTGCCGGTCCGCGTGCGGGTCCGGGTGCGGGTCCGGGTGCGGGTTCGCATGTGGCTGCTTCGGCGGTTGCAGTACAAAACTCGTCGTGTCGTCGGACTCACGACCGGGGCCCCCGTTGCTGCTCATGCGTCCATCCATATCGCGCCGCGCGGCCTCGCATCCACACCGACGGCCCACCGGTCACAGACCCGTGACTTTCCGGGCGCGCCCCTGTCCCGGCACGCCTCCGTCCGGCCGCACGAACGCGGTCAGGTACGCGTGAACGTGTCGACGGCGACGTCGAAGTACTCCTTCGCCTCCCGCACTTTGCCGACCGGCGCCGACACCCACACGTCGTACAACCGCCCGTCCTCCTCCCAGCACAGGTCGTAGGTGTGCCGGGCGCCTTCCGCCTGCGTGAAGCCGTTCCAGGTGAACTCCCAGAACGCGGCCGGGTGTCCGTGGTGCCGGGTCTCGCTGACCCGGCCGTCGCGGTAACCGGGGTTGTTCTCGGGGCCGTCGGCGGCCGCGCGGCGCATCACCGCCGTGGGGCCGCCCGGTTCGGGAGCGGCGACCCGCACGCCGATGCGGAAGGTGTCGCCGGGCGACCTGTAGAAGATCCGTTCCCCCTGCGGACTGCGGGTGAAGCCCTCCGGCACGGCGAGGGCGAAGCCGTCCGGGTCGTCGGCGAGGCGGTAGCCGGAAGGGGCCGACGGGAGCGTGCGGTCGGCGCGGGAGGCGGTGGCCGCCGGGGTGCCCGGCGACGCCGACGCGCTCGCGGAGGTCCTCGGCGACTCGCCGGCCGAAGTCCCCCGTGACGCGCCGGCCGACGTCCCGGGCGCCGGGCTCACCGGCGTACGGCCGCCGCCGTCGCCGCCGTCCGTCAGCAGCGCCGCCGCGGACACGCCCGCCCCGGCCATCGCGGCGACCAGCAGCGCGGCGACCAGCACGCCCCGCTTCGAGGTCCTGGTCTGTGCGGTGGAGGACGACGGCGCGGGCGGGTGGAGGACGTGGGGCCGGGTGTGGGTGTGGCCGCGGGAGGACTGCGGGGTGTGGCCGGGCGGGAGCCGCGGGGTGCGGCCGGTGTCATGGAACTCGCGCAGCATCCGCTCCGCCCGGTCCGCGTCCAGCCGCCGGCCGGGGTCGCGTTCCAGCAGGCCGCGTACAACGGGCAGCAGCGGCTCGGCCTGCGGGGGCGGGCGGATCTCGTCGAACACGACCGCGTGCAGGATGCCGCCCAACGAGTCGCGCCGGAACGGCGACCTGCCGCTCAGCGCCGTGCACAGCAGTGCGCCCAGCGACCACAGGTCGGACGCCGGCCCGGTGCCGGCCCCGGACATCCGCTCCGGCGCCGTGTACTCCGGCGAGCCGACGAAGGAGCCCGTCTCGGTGAGGGTGGTGGCCCCCGCGACCTGGGCGATGCCGAAGTCGGTGAGGACGACCCGGTCGGTGCCGGACTCCAGCAGGACGTTGGCGGGCTTGACGTCCCGGTGCAGCACACCGGCCTCGTGCGCGGTGCGCAACGCGCTCAGCAGGTCGGCGCCGATGCGCGCGACCTCGGCGGCGTCGAGCGGCCCGTGCGCGGAGATGCGGTCGGCCAGCGAGCCGCCGTCGATCAACTCCATGACCAGGTAGGGGCGTTCGTCCTCCTCGACGACGTCGTGGACGACGACGATGTGCGGATGGCGCAACTGGGCCACGGCGCGCGCCTCGCGCAGGGTGCGGTCGCGCTGGCGGCGGACCTCCTCGGCGGAGAGCGTCTCGTCGAGATCGAGGGGTATCTCCTTGACCGCCACCTGCCGGCCGAGCAACTGGTCGGTCGCCCGCCACACCACGCCCATGCCGCCGCGTCCGAGCCTGGCCTCGAGCCGGTAACGGCCCGCGATCACGCGGACGCCTTCCCCCTCGGTCCCCATGCGCCCCATCATGCCGCACCGGACGGACCGGCTCCGGGACGCCGACCGGCCAACTCCGTCAGTTCGGCCGGATCAGGGCGTCTGTTCCTGCCAGCCCCGCAGCACCGCCGTGAACTGCTTGCTCGTGCGCGCCCAGTCCGCCGCCGGCGAGGACATGTAGAGCACGTGCTCGGTGCCGTTCCGGGACATGTACGCCTCCTCGACGGCGCGCCGCGGGCCGGGGAACGGCGTGTCCTTGGGCTGCGCGGTCCAGGTGTACTCCCAGATGGAGCCGCTGCGGTCGCGGTAGACGTTCTGCTGGAGCCGTATGACGTTGTAGTCGACCAGCCGCTGCAGTTGCTGCTCGAGGTCGGACTGGTGCGCGTAGGCGTCGTTGAAGTCGGGCGAGGTGTCGACGGCGATGCGGAGGAAGTGCTCGCCGCCGTCGGGCGTGTAGTCGACCTGTCTCAGGCCGGGGTCGGCCTGACTCGGGTCGCCGTCGGATTCGACGACCTGCCGATTCCAGCCGGGGGGCAGGTAGACGCTGAAACCCCACGGGTCGTCGTAGCGCTTCCACGTGGCGGGAACGATTCCCCCGGGCTGCCCGGTGAGCGTGCTCGTCGCGGTCGGGGAGGGGGTGGGCGTCGGCGACGTGGTTCCCCCGGCTGTGCCGCCCTGCCGTCCCGCCTCCCACTTCTGCAGCGCCACGACGGTGCCCGCGCCGACGATCGCGGCCAGGGCCAGCGCGAGCGCGAAGGTGCGCAGGCGCAGGCGCCGGCGTTCGGGCGGCGTGGGCGTGCGGTGCGCGGGCCCGGGCGGCGTGGGTCCGGCCGCGGTGGGTCCGCTGGCCGTGAGTCCGCCGGCCGTGAGTCCGCTGGCCGTGGGTCCGGCCGTCGGGGGTCGGACGGCCGTCGGGGGTCGGACGGCCGTCGGTCCGGTGGCCTGGGGGTACGGCGTGGCGGTGGCCGGGTGCGGCACGGTGCGCGGCTCCGGCGCGCGGCGGACGGGTCCGGCCTGTGTGGCCTGCGTGGGCACGAACGCCTGCGCCACGTCGGGCCGGCGCCCCTCGGCGGCCTCGGCGAGCATCTGCTCGGCCGCGTCGGCGCCGGGGCGCGCGGCGGGGTCCTTGTGCAGCAGCGCGGCGATGACGGGCCCGAGCGGGCCGGCGTGCTGCGGCTCGTCGGCCGCCTCCTCGACGACCGCCTGCATGGTGGACAGCGGCGAGGTGCGCCGGAACGGCGACCTGCCCTCGACGGCCGTGTAGAGCGTGGCGCCGAGCGCCCACAGGTCGGAGGACGGACCGGGATCGTGTCCGCGGACGCGCTCGGGGGCGAGGTAGTCGACCGAGCCGACGACCTCCCCGGTGCGCGTGATGGTGGTGTCGCCCTCGATCTGGGCTATGCCGAAGTCGGTGAGCAGGACGCGCCCGTCGTGCCCGAGGAGGACGTTGCCGGGCTTGACGTCGCGGTGCAGGACGCCGGCGGCGTGCGCGGCGCGCAGCGCGCGCAGCACCCAGAGGCCGATGCGGGCGGCCTCGGTGGGCTCGAACCGGCCGTGCTGCCGGACCGCCTCGGCCAGCGAGTGCCCCTCGACCAGCTCCATCACGATCCACGGGCGGCCGTCGTGCTCGAGCACGTCGTGCACGGTGACGACGGCGGAGTGGTTGATCCGCGCGGCGGCGCGGGCCTCGGCCCGGGTGCGGGCGAGCAGGCGCTCCCGGTCGCTTTCGGAGACGTAGAGCGCGGCCGTCAGCTCCTTGATCGCGACGGCCCGGTGCAGCACCTCATCGTGGGCACGCCACACGCGGCCCATGCCGCCGGTACCGATCGAGTCGGCGAGCCGGTAGCGGCCCGCGACGAGCTGGCCCTGCATCTGATTCACGTGCCCCCGCAATGGTCTTGACAGGGTCAGAGTAAGGACCGGTCCGCGTCGCGGGAAGCGGCGGCACGCCACGGAGACCGCACTGTGACGGTTGTCGCTCCCGGCTTCGGAACGCAACCGTTCGGGCCCGTCACGGACCGTCGGGGGGCGGGGTCAGCGGGTGACCCGGTACGTGGCCGACGCCTGCTCGAACAGCCGCGTCACCTCGTCCCGTTCCGACTCCGGTCCGCGTACCTGTACGACGTGGTAGCGGCCGTTCACCAGGATCGCGAGGTTGCGTACGAAGAGGTCGTGCCCCGCGTCGTCCGTCCAGGTGAACTGCCCTTCGGCCATGGTCCGTCCGCCCACCTCGATGGTCCGCAGACCGGTGGCGGTGGCCCAGCTGGAGCTGCGGTAGGGCTGCAACTCGTGTTCCTTGTCCCGCTGGTAGGCCATCGGATCGCTGCCGTAGGTGACCGCGCCGTCCCGGCCGGGCACGACGATGAGCTCGAAGTCGCCGTGCGCGTAGACCACCTGGTTCCAGTTGTTCTTGGGCGTGCGGGACCAGCCCTTGGCCACGGCGACCTGGAAGCCCTCCGGGTCCGTGCGCAGGGTGAAGCCGTCGGCGACGTCGGGGCCGGTGGTCTGCGTCTCGGTGGCGGCGGCCGACTTCGAAGCGCTGGGCTCGGACCCGGGCGAGGTCTGGTCGGGCCGCGGCTCGCTGCTCGCGCTGTCCGACTGCTCGGGCGCCGGGCCGGCTTGGCCCGCCACCCCGGTGCGGTCGCCGCTCGCCGCGCCGTGGTCGCCGGCCTTCGGCATGAACATCACGGCGTAGGCGACCGCCCCGGCCAGCAGGAGCAGGATCAGCACCAGCAGGGTGCGGCCGAGCCGGCGCGGCGAACGCGCCTCCTGCCGGGACCGCTTGTGCCGCCCGTGCGGAGTGGTCGCGGGCAGTCCGGCGCGCCGTCTGCGCACCAGCTCGCCCCGCCGCCGCACGACGGGGAGCCGGCTGACGTCGACGGGCGGCGCCGGGACGACATGGGTGCCGGCGTCCGGTTCGGGCGCGGACCGCACCAGCGACCGCAGCCAGCCCCCCAGTTCCTCGAAGTCCAGGCGCTCGGTCGGGTCCTGGCGCAGCAACGACTCCACGACCGGCCTGAGCGGCCCGCACTCCTCGGCGAAGGCGGGCGGCTCGGCGCACACCATCTGCACCAGTTCGGCCGTCGACTCCTCCGGGTACGGCGCGTGCCCCTGCACGGCTCTGAACAGGAGCGCACCGAGCGCCCACAGGTCGGTCATGGGCCCGATGGGCGGTGCGAGCTGCCAGTTCTCGTGCACGGGCCCGGCCTGCTCCGGCGCCCACCGCTCGGTCACCGGACCCACGACCGCCATCCGCGCCTGCCGCGCCCGTTCGGCGGCGAGTGCGGTGGCCGGACCGCGGTGGCGGACGGGGGTGCCGGCCACCAGGTCGTCCCAGCGGCCCGTCGGCTGGGCGGCGGGGGCCGCGTGGCTGTCAGGGGTTCCGGAGGGGCCTGCGGCGTCAGGGGTGCCGGGGGCGCCAGGGGGGTGGCCCGCCGACGTGCCGACGGCCGGGGGGAGTGCCCCTGCCGCCGCGCCGGGGCCCGCCGTGGTGCGGGGCGACGCGCCGTGCCAGGGCTTGCCGCCCACGCCGTAGGGGTCGGCTATCCGGCCCGGAGGTGTCGTGGTGCCGGGCTGTTGTGCCGGGTTGCCCTCCTGGGTCACCGCGCCGCTCTCGGAGGCGGGGCGGGAGCTGGGCAGAGCCGCCCGTCCGGCCTGCTGCGCCTCCTGGACGCGGGCCGCCGCCCGGGCGCCCGCCCGGTAGGCGGCGATGGCCCCGGCACGGGCGGCCCTGATGTCCCCGCCCGCTTCGAGGGCGCCGCGCGCGAGGGCGCCCGAGGCGCCGTTCGCCGTGCCGCCACCGGCCGCGGTCGTGGCCGCGGGCAGTCCGTCGGCGGCCCGTGCCTCGATCGCGGCCCGCCGCGCGGCCTCCGGATCCCCGGCGAACGCCCCGCCCGGGCCGCCGGGACCATCGGGACCACTGGGACCAGCGGGACCTCGGGAACCCCCGGGGCCGCCGTGGCCTCCGGCAGCCCCCGCGCCGCCGGGCTGCGCCGCGCCCGGCCCGGTGTGCTCGTCGCCGTCCGGCTCGGGCACCGGGTCGTAGCCGCACAGCGCCTCCTCGGCGGCGCCCACCGCGAGCCCGGTCAGCATGACCCGGCCGTCGTCGCAGACGAGTACGGTCCGGGCGGTGATGTTCCGGTGCACCCAGCCGTGGGCGTGCAGCACCCGCAACGCCATGAGGACGTCGGAGGCGACCTCGGCCGCCCGGTACGGCGTCAGCGGCTTCTCGGCGAGCAGGGCGGCGAGCGGCCGCGCGGCCACCAGCTCGCTGACGATCCACAGCGAACCGCCCTCGGCGAACACGTCGAAGACCTGGTCCAGCCGTGGGTGGTCGGGGATCCGGGCGGCGGCCTGCGCGGCCTCGACCGCCCGCCGTACGGCCGGATCGGTGGGCCGCCGCGTTCCGCCGCGGCCCGGGGCGCGCCGCGCCCCGCGGTCACGCGCCGTGAAACCGTCGGGCAGCCCCTCCGCGTCGAGCACCTCCGCCTCGACGATCTCCGGCAACGGGACCTGCCGGACGAGGACTTCCTGCCCGCTGTAGGTGTCGAAGGCCCGGGTCTCGGTGAGTTCGTACTCGTCCGAGGGCGGTAGCGGCAGACGGTAACGGTCGGCGAGAACCCGTCCCGCGTAGTCGTCCACGTTGCCTCCCCCGGCCGTCCGGTTGGTCAGATCCGTTCGCCTCGCGTCCCGTTCCGTGACTCCGCCCGGCTGCGTACGGTCCGCAAGCCTTCACGATACGTGCCGGAGGCAACCCGCAGAGAGGGGATGTCAGATCTCGCGCCCCGAACACGGGACCCGAGTGTTACGACTTGGGTTCGAACGTCTTCGCGAGGGTCTTCCAGGTGTCCTTACGGAGGCCGGTGTCCCACTTCGCGGCTTTCGCCGTGTACATCAGCGCATGCCCGAGATGGTCGTTGACCACGAACCCCCGGTCGATGGACCGGTACTTCGTCCCGCTCTCCTGATAGGTGAATTCCCAGTCGGCCGTGTTCCAGCCGCGGTAGTCCACCTTCTCTATGCGGATCCTGTGGTACTGAGAGCGCGTCATGTAGCGCTCCTGGTTCTTCCAGTCGGCCACCGGGTCGCTCTTGGGCGTGGACGTCCAGGCGATGAGGAGCTTCTGCCCGTCGGGCCCGGTGAACCGGTCCCCCGCGGCACCCGTCGACTGGTACTTCCAGCCTTTGGGCAGCCCGATCGAGTACCCCTGGCTTCCGTGGTACGTCGACTCGGCCGCGCCGCCGTCACCGGACGAACCGCCGGTGGCCGCGCCGCCCGTGCCCGCACCGCTCGACTTGGACGCGCTCGCGCCGGAGTCGCCGGACGTCGGGGACGCCGACGCGGAGGAGGGCGTCGCGGACCCGTCCGTACGGGTCCCGTCGCCCTTGTCCTCCTTGGTGCCGGGGCCGGAGCTCGCGCTCGCGGCGGTCTTGCCCGCGCCGTTCCCGGCGTCCTGCGAGCCCTTGTCGTCGTCCCCGCCGAGGGTGAAGGCCAGCACGGTGCCGAGCACGGCGAGCGCCACGGCCACCGCGAGGATGACCAGCGTCCGCCTCGGCACCACGTCGGTGAGCGGCGCCCGGGGCGCCGGCCGCGGCGGCAGATCCGGCGGGGTCATCACGGGCCAGCCCGAACTCTGCCCGCCGGAGCGCGTGTTGTCCCCCTGCGCCGCCGCGCTCGGTCCCCCCTGTGAGGCCGCCGCGGCGGACGGGGCCGCAGTCGCCGAAGCGGCCGGGGAGGGCTTCACGGCGGCCGGCGACGCCGAGGCGGCCGGTGCTCCCTCGTCCGCGGTGCCGCCCTCCCGCTTGGCGCGGGTCTTGGCGGCGGCACCGGCCGCCCCGGTGACCAGGCCGGCCTTCCGCACCGAACGCAGCGCCCCGCGGCGCTGGTCGGGCTGCTCGGGCAGCGGCACGACCTTCGTCGCGTCGGCCGGCTCGGACGGGTCCGCCTCCGGGTCGGGCGCGTGGATGACGGCGTTCAGCATCGCCCGCGCACCCGCGTCGTCGAGCCGCTGCGCGGGGTCCTTGGTGAGCAGGCCGTAGATGACGTCCCGCAGTGGCCCGGCGTTCTTCGGTTCCTCCAGCGGCTCGGTCATCACCGCGGTGAGGGTCGCGATCGCGGAGCCCTTGTCGTACGGCGGGATGCCCTCGACCGCCGCGTACAGCAGCCCGCCGAGCGACCACAGGTCGGCCGCGGGACCCGGCTTGTGCCCGCGGGCGCGCTCCGGGGAGATGTAGGAGGGCGCGCCGACGAGCATGCCCGTCGAGGTGATGGACGGGTCGCCCTCGACCTGGGCGATGCCGAAGTCGGTGAGCACGACCCGGTCGGTCCCGGACTCCAGCAGCACGTTGGACGGCTTGACGTCGCGGTGCAGGATGCCTTCGCGGTGCGCCGACCTGAGCACGTCGAGGACGGCGAGGCCGACCTCGGCGGCCCGCTTCGGCTCCAGCAGGCCGTCCTCCCGGATGACCTCGGCGAGCGACTTGCCCTCGACGAGTTCCATCACGATCCACGGCCGGTCGTCCTCGTCGACCACGTCGAAGACCGTCACGGCGCTGTTGTTGCGGATCCGCGCGATCGCCTTCGCCTCGCGCAGCGTGCGCGTGATGAGGCGGCGCTTCTCCTCCTCGTCGATGTTCGCCGGGAACCGCAGTTCCTTGACGGCGACCGTCCGGCCCAGGGTCTCGTCCTCGGCGCGCCACACCGTGCCCATGCCGCCGCGGCCGAGCACCTTTCCCAGCCGGTACCGCCCGGCGAGAAGACGCTCGCTGTTGTCCTGACGAGTGTCCTGACGGGATGTGCCCGCCCGCTCCGCCTCCGACATGCGTCCCCTCATGCAACCCGCCCTGACAGAGCCTCCATTGTCCCTCACCCGACAAGTGCCCGGCGCCCAGGGTGCTTATGGCGCCCTGTCGGCCCTGGCGCACCCGGCCCGCATGGTTCCGGACACTCGGTGCACCCGGCTCCGGACGTCCCCCGCGCCCCGGCCGACGCGGGCCCGGACCCGGTGAAGTGCCATTTCAGCCACCCTGGATGATGGGCCGCGACAAGGGAAGGACCCCTGCGATGCCACCGATTCGGACACTACTGGCCGTACCTGTGGCCGTCGCCCTGCTCGCCCTGGCCCCGACCGCCTCCTCCGCACCTTCGGTACCGGCGACGGACGCCGTCCTCCCGCTGCTGGTCACCCGGGGCGGAGCCCCCGCCGCGGCCCTGCTCGCCCACGAGGAGACCGGTACCCGCTACGACGGGGTCGGCCGGGGCATCGCCCGCGCCGACCACTTCCGCGCCGGCAGCATCACCAAGACGTTCCTCGCGACGGTCGTCCTGCAACTGGCCGCGCAGCACCGGCTGTCCCTGTCCGACACCGTGGAGCGGCACCTGCCGGGCGTGGTGCGCGGAGCGGGCAACGACGGCCGCGCGCTGACCCTGCGCGCCCTGCTCACCCACACCAGCGGCCTGTACGACTTCACCCGGGACACCGGGGGCGTCGTCCCCGTCTCCCCGCGTCAGGCATTGCACATGGCGCTCACCCATCCCCCGGCCGATCGCGGCCGCTTCGCCTACTCCAACACCAACTACGTCCTGCTCGGCCTGGTCGTCGAGCGGGTCACCGGCCGCTCCTACGCCGCCGAGGCCGAACGCCGGATCATCGCTCCGCTGGGCCTGACCGGCACCTCCTTTCCCGGTTCCCGAGCCACTCTTCCCTCCCCGCACGGCCGTGCCTACGACGCCGACGGGACCGACGTCACCGACCTCGACCCGCGAGTGGCCGGCGCCGCGGGCGAGTTGGTGACCACGCTCGCCGACCTGGACCGCTTCTACGCGGCGCTGCTCGGCGGCGAGCTGCTGCCGGCGCACGCCCTGCACGAGATGCTCGACACCCGTGCCGCACACGGCGCGTACGGCATGGGTCTGTTCCCCGCGAGGCTGCCGTGCGGCGTCACGGTGTGGGGGCACAACGGGCGCATCACCGGCAGCTACGTGCGCACCGCGGCCACCGTCGACGGCCGTCGCGTCCTCACCTTCCGCGCGAACACGACGTCGATCGCGGATCCCGGCCTGGAGCTCCGCCTGCTCGCCGCCGAGTTCTGTCCTCGCACCCCGTAGAACGACCGGGCCCCGAACGGAGATCCCACCTCGCGCCACTCGTTCGAGTGAAGCCCCGCCCGTCACTCCGCCCGCCGTCACAACGGCACGATGTCCGGCGCCCCCAGCCGCGCCGCGTCCGCCGTCAGGTCGTCCGGCTGCCGCTGCGACTCCCGCTCGGCCTCCACCCGCTTCTCGTAGTGCTCGACCTCGCGTTCGACGTGGTCCTTGTCCCAGCCGAGCACCGGCGCCATCAGTTCGGCGGCCTCACGGGCGCAGCGCGTGCCCCGGTCGAACGTCTCTATCGAGATGCGGGTGCGCCGGGTCAGCACGTCGTCCAGGTGCCGGGCGCCCTCGTGCGAGGCGGCGTACACGACCTCGGCGCGCAGGTAGTCGTCGGCGCCCTGCAGGGGCCGGCCCAGGGAGGCGTCGGCGGCGACGAGGTCGAAGACCTCCTCCGCCATGGCGCCGAACCGGTTCAACAGGTGCTCCACGCGCGCCACGTGCAGGCCGGTCCGGGCGGCGGTCCGCGCCCGCGCGTTCCACAGCGCCCGGTAGCCCTCCGCCCCCAGCAGCGGGACGTCCTCCGTCACGCTCTCGGCGACCCGCAGGTCGAGGCCGTGCACCGCCGCGTCCACCGCGTCCTTGGCCATCACCCGGTAGGTGGTGTACTTGCCGCCGGCCACCACCACCAGCCCCGGCACCGGGTGCGCCACGGTGTGCTCCCGCGACAGCTTGCTGGTGGCCTCCGACTCGCCCGCGAGCAGCGGGCGCAGGCCGGCGTACACGCCCTCCACGTCGTCCCGCGTGAGCGGTACCGCGAGCACCGAGTTGACGCGCTCCAGCAGGTAGTCGATGTCCGCGCTGGACGCGGCCGGGTGCGCCTTGTCGAGGTCCCAGTCGGTGTCCGTGGTGCCGATGATCCAGTGCCGGCCCCACGGGATGACGAACAGCACCGACTTCTCGGTGCGCAGGATCAGCCCGGTCGAGGAGTGGATGCGGTCCTTGGGCACGACGAGGTGGATGCCCTTGGAGGCCCGGACGTGGAACTGGCCGCGCTCCCCCACCATGGCCTGTGTGTCGTCGGTCCACACGCCCGTGGCGTTGACTATCTGCTGCGCGCGCACCTCGTACTCGCCGCCCGCCTCGACGTCCAGCACGCGCGCGCCGACGACCCGTTCGCCCTCGCGCAGGAAGCCCGTCACGCGGGCGCGGTTGGCAACCTTCGCGCCGTACGACGCGGCGGTGCGCACCAGCGTCGTCACGAAGCGGGCGTCGTCGACCTGGGCGTCGTAGTACTGCAGCGCCCCGACGAGGGCGGACGCCTTCAGCGCCGGTGCCACCCGGAGGGCGTGACGGCGACTCAGGTGACGGTGCATCGGCAGACCCCGGTCATGACCGCGGGTCATCGACATGGCGTCGTAGAGCGCGACGCCCGACCCGGCGTACAGGCGCTCCCAGCCCTGGCGTTGCAGGGGATACAGGAACGGCACCGGCTTCACCAGGTGCGGGGCGAGCCGCTCCAGCAGCAGTCCGCGTTCCTTCAGCGCCTCGCGGACGAGCGTGAAGTCGAGCATCTCCAGGTAGCGCAGGCCGCCGTGGATCAGCTTGCTGGACCTGCTGGAGGTGCCCGACGCCCAGTCGCGCGCCTCGACCAGGCCCGTGGACAGGCCCCGTGTCACGGCGTCCAGGGCGGTGCCCGCGCCGACCACGCCGCCGCCCACCACCAGCACGTCCAGTTCTCGCTCGGTCATCGCCGCCAGTGACTCGGCGCGCTGTGCCGGTCCCAGAGTCGCTGTCCTCACCGCTGCCTCCCGCTCTCCCGCTATCGGTCGTGCAGGCCGCACCCGGTGGGCGAAGCCCGGTTCCTTACCCTCATGCCCAAATTCTGACCGGCTCGCCCGGCTTCAGCCACCACTCGCCCCAGCCTGTGGACAACCGCTCACCCCCAGTCTGTGGACAACCACTCGTCCGCCGGTTTGTGGACAACAACTCGCCCCCCGGCCCGTGGACAGCGTCCACGGCCCGCCGGAAAACACAGACGATCAATGCCGCATATCGGTCATATTTACTCCTAGTCTGACATTGCGCTCGCCCGTTCTGTCCTCAGGGCTTGCGCGCCTGCCCCGCGTCGGTTACTGGGAAGGACGGCCCACGCCATGCCCGCAGATCTCGCCGTCATCGGACTCGGCCCCTACGGCCTGCCCCTGGCCCAGGCGGCCGTCGCCGCCGGCATCCCCACACTCGGTTACCGCACCGGACCCGAAGCCGGCTCCCTCAGCCCCGCCGAGCTGCGGCGGATGCTCGCGGGGGGCTTCCGGCACGCCTCCGGCCCCGCCGAACTGGGTCGCGTCCGCACCGCCGTCATCTGCGCGCCGACCCCGCGCGGCGCGGACGGCGGGCTCGACCTCGGCCAGGTCGAGGCGGCGGCCCGGGTGCTGGCGGCGCGCCTGCGCCCGCACACCACCGTGATCCTGGAGTCGCCCGTGCCCCCCGGCACCACCGAGGACTTCCTGCGCCCGCTCCTCGAAGAGGGCTCCGGGCTGTGCGCCGGCCGCGACTTCCACCTCGCCTATTCACCCACCCGGGTGGATCCCGGCAACCGCGACCACACCCCGGCCAACACCCCCAAGGTGATCGGCGGCCTGACCCCCGCCTGCACCGAGTCGGCCGCCGCCTTCTACGGCCGCCTCACCGACAAGGTGGTACGCGCGCGTGGCCCCCGCGAGGCGGAGACCGTGCAGCTGCTGGAGACCAACTTCCGGCACGTCAACATCGCCCTGGTCAACGAGATGGCCGTGCTCTGCCACGACCTGGGCGTCGACCTGTGGGACGTCGTGCGCTGCGCGGAGACCAAGCCGTTCGGCTTCCACACCTTCCGACCCGGGCCCGGCGTCGGCGGCCACGCCGTCCCGCAGGACCTGGCCGGGCACGCGGGCCGCACCCTGCGCATGGTCGAACTCGCCCAGCAGGTCAACACCCAGATGCCCCGTTACGTCGTCCAGCGCGCCGCCGCCCTCCTCAACGAGCACGGCAAGTCGGCCCGGGGCGCGCGGGTGCTGCTGCTGGGCGTCACCTACAAGCCCGACCTCGCCGACCAGCAGGCCACCCCCGCCCGGGAGGTCGCCGTGCGCCTGATGGAGCTCGGCGCCCTCGTCAGCTACCACGACCCGCACGTCCCGTCCTGGAACGTCCTCGACCGCCCGGTCCCGCGCGCGGACTCGCTCTACGAGGCCGCGGCCGACGCCGACCTGACGATCCTGCTCCAGCAGCACCGCACGTACGACCTCCAGGGCCTGTCGGTGAAGGCGCAGCTGCTGCTGGACACGCGGGGGGCGACGCCCACGGGGGCGGCGCACCGGTTGTGAGGGGGGCGCGCGCGGACGGCCGCGCGTCCGGGGCCGCTGGCATGCCGGTCACCGCGCCGCTAGCCTGTGAACAGGTGGAGCCCACCGCAGCGGGTACTGCGGCAGGCTCCGGGGTGGATCACGGAGTGTCCGTCCCTAGTGTGTATAGGGACGGCCGCTCACCATCCGAAAAGCCGCAAGATCCACCTCCTCCGGCACTTCACCATCCGAAGACGGATCCGGTCCCAGCGGGTGGGCTTGCGGTGGCGGCCCATAGGCGCCCCCTTCCACGACGCCGCCCAGAGACCCGGTAGGCAGCACGTCGGATGTCGGGCCGGGCCCCGAGGGCCGGGGTCCGGGACCTTGCCCTTGGAAGGGGGCGCCCCACACGACTGGGTCGCCGGAAACGGACACTATCGCCTCATACGACCCGTTCAGCACGCATTCGCCCTGAACGCAACCGTGCGCCCCCTACATCGCAAACGCGCCCCACTCACCCCCAGGCACGCAAAAGGGCCCGGACCGAAACGTGGTCCGGGCCCTTTCGGGCGTGCCGTACGGCCTACCGCCTGTGCTGGGAGTCCGCCACCGTCACCTCGACCCGCTGGAACTCCTTCAGCTCGCTGTAGCCGGTCGTGGCCATGGCCCGCCGCAGCGCACCGAAGAAGTTCATCGAGCCGTCGGGGGTGTGCGACGGGCCCGTCAGGACCTCCTCGATGGTGCCGACCGTGCCCAGGTCGACCTTCTTGCCACGCGGCAGTTCCTCGTTGACCGCCTCCATGCCCCAGTGGTGGCCCTTGCCCGGCGCGTCCGTCGCGCGGGCCAGCGGGGAGCCCATCATCACCGCGTCGGCGCCGCAGGCGATCGCCTTGGGCAGGTCGCCGGACCAGCCGACGCCGCCGTCCGCGATCACGTGCACGTACCGGCCGCCGGACTCGTCCATGTAGTCGCGGCGGGCGGCGGCCACGTCCGCGACCGCCGTCGCCATCGGGACCTGGATGCCCAGCACGTTGCGCGTGGTGTGCGCGGCGCCGCCGCCGAAGCCGACCAGCACGCCCGCGGCGCCCGAGCGCATCAGGTGCAGGGCCGCCGTGTACGTGGCGCAGCCGCCGACGATCACCGGCACGTCGAGTTCGTAGATGAACTGCTTCAGGTTCAGCGGCTCGGCCGCGCTGGAGACGTGCTCCGCCGAGACCGTGGTGCCGCGGATGACGAAGATGTCCACGCCCGCGTCGACGACCGCCTTGGAGAACTGCGCGGTGCGCTGCGGGGAGAGCGCGGCCGCGGTGACCACGCCCGAGTCGCGCACCTCCTTGATGCGCGCGCCGATCAGCTCCTCCTTGATGGGAGCCGCGTAGATCTCCTGGAGGCGGCGGGTCGCCGTGTCGGAGTCCAGCCCGGCGATCTCGTCGAGCAGCGGCTGCGGGTCCTCGTACCGCGTCCACAGGCCCTCGAGGTTGAGCACGCCGAGGCCGCCGAGCTCGCCGATGCGGATCGCGGTGGCCGGCGAGACGACCGAGTCCATGGGGGCGGCCAGGAAGGGCAGCTCGAAGCGGTAGGCGTCGATCTGCCAGGCGATCGAGACCTCCTTCGGGTCCCGCGTACGGCGGCTGGGGACGACGGCGATGTCGTCGAAGGCGTACGCCCGGCGGCCGCGCTTGCCGCGCCCGATCTCGATCTCAGTCACGTCTGTGGCCTTTCCCTGATGCGTTGCAGCGTCTTCCAGTATCGCCGACGGGCACGACAAGGGCGGCCCCGGATGTGCCGGGACCGCCCTCGGTGTGCCTCACGCGTGCGCGTGCGTCACGCCCTGCTGCCGTAGTTCGGCGCCTCGACCGTCATCTGGATGTCGTGCGGGTGGCTCTCCTTCAGACCCGCCGAGGTGATCCGCACGAACTTGCCCCTGGCCTGCAGCTCCGGGACCGTCCGGCCGCCGACGTAGAACATCGACTGGCGCAGGCCGCCGACCAGCTGGTGCACGACCGAGGAGAGCGGGCCGCGGTAGGGCACCTGGCCCTCGATGCCCTCGGGGATCAGCTGCTCGTCGGAGGCGACGCCCTCCTGGAAGTAGCGGTCCTTGGAGAACGACTTGCGGTCGCCGCGGGACTGCATGGCGCCCAGCGAGCCCATGCCGCGGTAGGACTTGAACTGCTTGCCGTTGATGAACAGCAGCTCGCCCGGCGACTCCTCGCAGCCCGCGAGCAGCGAGCCCAGCATCACCGTGTCGGCGCCCGCGACCAGGGCCTTGGCGATGTCGCCGGAGTACTGCAGGCCGCCGTCGCCGATGACCGGCACGCCGGCGTCCTTCGCGGCGAGCGCGGCCTCGTAGATGGCCGTGACCTGCGGGACGCCGATGCCGGCGACGACGCGGGTGGTACAGATCGAGCCGGGGCCGACGCCGACCTTGATGGCGTCGGCGCCCGCGTCGACGAGGGCCTGGGCGCCGTCGCGGGTGGCGACGTTGCCGCCGATGACGTCGACGGAGGAGTTCGACTTGATCTTGGCGATCATGTCGCCGACCAGCCGGGAGTGGCCGTGCGCGGTGTCGACGACGATGAAGTCGACGCCCGCCTCGATCAGCGCCTGGGCGCGCTCGAAGGCGTCACCGGCCACGCCGACCGCGGCGCCGACCAGCAGCCGGCCCTCGGCGTCCTTGGCGGCGTTCGGGTACTTCTCCGCCTTGACGAAGTCCTTGACGGTGATCAGGCCCTTGAGGACGCCCTCGTCGTCGACCAGCGGCAGCTTCTCGATCTTGTGCTTGCGCAGCAGCTCCATGGCCTCGACGCCGGAGATGCCGACCTTGCCGGTGACCAGCGGCATCGGCGTCATGACCTCGCGGACCTGGCGCGTGCGGTCGGACTCGAAGGCCATGTCGCGGTTGGTGACGATGCCGAGCAGCTTCTTGTTGCCGTCGGTGACGGGCACGCCGCTGATGCGGAACTTGGCGCACAGCGCGTCGGCCTCGGCGAGGGTGGCGTCCGGGTGCACCGTGATCGGGTCGGCCACCATGCCGGACTCCGAGCGCTTCACCAGGTCGACCTGGTTGGCCTGGTCCTCGATGGAGAGGTTGCGGTGCAGGACGCCGACGCCGCCCTGGCGGGCCATCGCGATCGCCATGCGCGACTCGGTGACCTTGTCCATGGCGGCGGACAGCAGCGGGATGTTCACCCGCACGTTCTTGGAGACGTACGAGGCGGTGTCGATCTCGTCGGGTGCCATGTCCGACGGGCCCGGCAGCAGCAGCACGTCGTCGTAGGTCAGCCCGAGTGTCGCGAATTTTCCGGGCACTCCGTCGACGTTGGCAGTCATGACACCTTCCCCAGATGGCCTTGCTCGGTGCGGATGTCCATGCTAACGGGAAGCGCGGCTGTCCCATTCCACGGTTTGAGGCCTGTGCGGGCTTCGGATGTTCGTATGTTCCTACGGAACTGGCTCGCATGTTCCTACGGAAGCGGCGCACCGCCTGTTCAACTGAGGGAGGCCTACTGCTCGGCGAGCGCGCGCAGCCGGCTCAGCGCCCGGTGCTGCGCGACGCGCACGGCCCCGGGTGACATTCCCAACATCTGGCCGGTCTCCTCGGCCGTGAGACCCACCGCGATGCGCAGCAGCAGCAGCTCCCGCTGGTTCTCGGGCAGGTTGGCCAGCAGTTTCTTGGCCCATTCGGCGTCGCTGCTGAGCAGCGCGCGCTCCTCGGGGCCCAGCGAGTCGTCCGGGCGCTCCGGCATCTCGTCGGACGGGACGGCCGTCGAACCGGGGTGCCGCATGGCCGCGCGCTGCAGGTCGGCGACCTTGTGGGCGGCGATGGCGAAGACGAACGCCTCGAAGGGACGCCCGGTGTCCTTGTAGCGCGGCAGGGCGAGGAGGACGGCGACGCAGACTTCCTGCGCGAGGTCCTCGACGAAGTGGCGCGCGTCGCCGGGCAGCCGGGACAGCCGGGTGCGGCAGTAGCGCAGGGCCAGCGGGTGGACATGGGCGAGCAGGTCGTGCGTGGCCTGCTCGTCCCCGTCGACGGCACGGTGGACGAGCGCACCGATCGCCCCCGCGGCGCCCGCCGCCTCGTCCTCGCGCATCGGTCCATGGTGCCTTGCGGCCGTGCGGTCCGTGGCACCGCGCCTGATGTTGTGCACCGAAGCGTTATGAGCAGGTGCGCCGGCACTCATCCCCTGCGCCCTCCCCTTCCGCTCGACCGACTCGTCCCCGGAAGACTCCACATCTCAAGGATGCGGCATCCGCGCCGAAACGAGCAGCGGGCACCCGGCGGTCGCCTCCGCGCAGCGGATTCGAGGAGGTGCGGGCGCGTGCCGCGCGTCCGGACCCGCCTCGCATCGCCTCACCCCGCCCACCCGGCGGCAGGCGGGGGTGTCCGTGCCCCCGCTGCTGCGCACGGGGTGTCCGCGCACTGCATGTCCGCGCTCGGGGTGTCTGAGCACGGCGTGCCTGCGCACGGCATGTCCGCGCACTGCATGTCCGCGCTCGGGGTGTTGGCGCACGGCATGTCCGCGCTCGGGGTGTCCTAGCGGACCAGACCCCACCGGAAGCCGAGCGCCACGGCGTGTGCCCGGTCCGAGGCGCCGAGCTTCTTGAACAGCCGACGCGCGTGCGTCTTGACGGTGTCCTCGGAGAGGAACAGCTCGCGGCCGATCTCCGCGTTGGACCGGCCGTGGCTCATGCCTTCCAGCACCTGGATCTCACGCGCGGTGAGCGTGGGCGCGGCGCCCATCTCGGCGGAGCGCAGCCGGCGGGGGGCCAGACGCCAGGTCGGGTCGGCGAGGGCCTGCGTGACGGTGGCGCGCAGCTCCGCGCGCGAGGCGTCCTTGTGCAGGTAGCCCCGGGCGCCGGCGGCGACCGCGAGGGCCACGCCGTCCAGGTCCTCGGCCACCGTGAGCATGATGATGCGCGCGCCCGGGTCGGCGGACAGCAGCCGGCGCACGGTCTCGACGCCGCCCAGTCCGGGCATGCGCACGTCCATCAGGATCAGGTCCGAGCGGTCGGCGCCCCAGCGGCGGAGGACTTCCTCGCCGTTGGCCGCGGTCGTCACGCGCTCGACGCCGGGCACGGTCGCGACCGCGCGGCGGAGCGCCTCTCGAGCGAGCGGGGAGTCGTCGCAGACGAGGACGGATGTCATGGCCGCCCTCCGCAGCTGATGCACGTCACCTTGAGCCTCCAGGCTGGTACGAATCGTCACCTGTGCGGTCGACCCGCTCGGACGCCTGCCCGAGCACTTGCGGTGCCAACCGCCTCCGCCTTCTCAACGACGGTCACTCGAAAGAGTTACGGGGCCGTGTGCCATCTTCGGCACTCTACGTGAGGGGCCGGACACGGTGGAGACATGCGCGGGGGACTCACCGCGTTTCACCATGAGCCATGCCCCATTCGGACCCTTTTCTTCCCATCTACAGGTGTCTGAGGCTAGATTCGCAATGAGTCATATTTTCATCTCCTTAGATCGTAGTTGTGCGGTCATCGCCACCGTATCCGCTCAGAACGGCTACAAGGGGTCATGTAATGGCAGATTTCTCCCGCCTTCCCGGACCGAACGCGGACCTGTGGGACTGGCAGCTCCTGGCCGCCTGCCGCGGAGTGGACAGCTCGCTCTTCTTCCACCCGGAGGGTGAGCGCGGTGCGGCCCGGAGCGCTCGTGAGAACTCGGCCAAGGAGGTCTGTATGAGGTGCCCGGTCCGCGCGCAGTGCGCGGCGCACGCGCTGGCGGTGCGTGAGCCGTACGGCGTGTGGGGCGGCCTGACCGAGGACGAGCGCGAAGAGCTCATGGGAAGGGCGCGGAACCGGCTGGTATCGGCGTCGGCGACCGGCGGGGACAGCGTCTCGAACAACTGAAGGAACGTTTCTGCAAGACACGATGGGTACGCGCCACGCGTGCCCATCCTTTTGTCCCCGGTGGCTCGCCCCGGCCACCGGAACCCCCGGCCACCCGAGCCCCCGGCCACCGGAACCCCCGGCCACCGGAGCCCCCGACCACCGGACCGCCCGGCCACCGGACCTCCCGGCTACCGGACCTCCCGGCTACCGGACGGCCGCGTGCGCGAGCTGGTCCAGGGTGGCCGCCACCGCCGGCACCTGCGCCAGGTCCGGCAGTGTCAGCGCGACGATCTCCCGCCGCACCGCCGGCTCCAGCGTCAGCACGCGCGCGTGCCGGGGCCGTACGGCCTCCAGCGCGAGCTGCGGCAGCACGGCCACGCCGAGGCCGGCGCCGACCAGGCCGACGACCGCCGGATAGTCGTCGGTGGCGAAGTCGATGCGCGGGGTGAATCCCGCGCTCTCGCACACCTCGACCAACTGCCCGCGGCAGCGCGGACAGCCGGCGATCCACGGCTCCGCGGCGAGCTCGCCGATGCCGACGGACTCCGCGCCCGCGAGCCGGTGCCGCTCCGGTACCAGGCCGACGAGCCGGTCGGTCAGCAGCGGCCGTACGACGAGGTCGTCCCACTCCTCCGCGCCCGGCGCGCCCTCGTACCGGAAGGCGAGCGCGATGTCGCAGTCGCCCTGGCGCAGCAGTTCGACCGACTTCGGCGGCTCGGCCTCCTCCAGGAAGACCCGGGTGCCGGGATGCGCGGCGCGCAGGGCGGCGAGCGCCGTCGGGACGAGGGTGGAGCTGCCGCTGGGGAAGGACACCAGCCGCACGCGCCCGGCGCGCAGCCCGGCGATCGCGGCGACCTCCTCCTCGGCGGCGGTGAGCCCGGCGAGGATGCCGCCCGCGTGCCGGACGAGCGCCTCTCCGGCCTCGGTCAGCCGCATCTCGCGTCCGCTGCGGACGAGCAGCGGGGTGCCGACCGACGCCTCCAGGGCCTTGATCTGCTGGCTGACGGCGGGCTGGGTGCAGCCCAGTGCGCGCCCCGCGGCGGAGAAGGAGCCGGTGGTGGCGACGGCGCGCAGTACACGCAGATGACGAGCCTCGAGCACACCGCCGAGGATAAGCGGTCCTTTGGCCGGGCGCCGAATAATGCGTCGACGCTTTGACCGCCCGTCCCCTACCGTGCGGCCATGAAGCTTCTGTCCGTCAACGTCGGCCGCGCGCGCCCCGTGCCGTACACGGACCAGCCGCAGGGGCTGACCGGCATCGACAAGCGGCCCGCGGACGGGCCGGTGCGGGTGGCCGCGCCGGGACCCAAGGGCGTGGGGGCGAGCGGGATCGCCGGGGACGCGGTGTGCGACACGCGCCACCACGGCGGTGACCACCAGGCGGTGTACGCGGTGGCGCGCGAGGACCTCGACGACTGGGAGCGCGAGCTGGGGCGGCCGCTGGCGAACGGCTCGTTCGGCGAGAACCTCACCACCCTGGGCCTGGACGTGTCCGGCGCGCTGATCGGCGAGCGCTGGCAGGTCGGACCGGAGGTGGTGCTGGAGGTGACCTGCGGGCGGATCCCGTGCCGCACCTTTCAGGGCCATATGGGTGAGAAGGGGTGGGTGAAGCGGTTCACACTCAAGGGTGCACCCGGGGCGTATCTGCGGGTGATACGACCCGGCGAGATCCGCGCCGGCGACGCGGTCGAGATCGTGCACCGGCCCGGACACGATGTGACGGTGGCCCTGCAGTTCCGCGCGGTGACGACCGAACGGGCTTTGCTGCCGCGGTTGTTGGCTGCCGTGGACGCGCTGCACCCGGAGTCGGCGGAGACGGCACGAAAATACACCGCGCGACAGCAGACCTGACGAGCCATCAGCTACCGGCCTCTTCGCGGGTGCTTCACCACCGCCGGGACCTGTGCAGACAGCGGACTGACGCGGTCCGGGTAACTACGCTTGGGCCATGACAACGGCTCTGATCACAGGAGCGACCGCGGGCATCGGCGCCGCGTTCGCACGTCGGCTGGCGGCCGACGGGCACGACCTGGTGCTCGTGGCGCGCGACACCGAGCGGCTGCGCGAGCAGGCGACCGAACTGCACGACCGGCACGGCATCGAGGCGGAGGTCCTGACCGCGGACCTCGCCACGGACGACGGCATCGAGGCGGTGGCCGCGCGGCTGTCCGACCGCAAGAACCCCGTCGACCTGCTGGTCAACAACGCCGGCTTCGGCAACAAGGGCCGCTATCTCGACGTGTCGATGGCGGACGAGCTGAGGATGCTGAAGGTGCACTGCGAGGCGGTGCTGCGGCTGACGTCGGCCGCGGCGGAGGCGATGCGGGAGCGGGGGCGCGGCGGCGTGGTCAACGTCGCCTCCGTGGCCGCCTTCGTGCCGCGCGGGACGTACGGGGCGTCGAAGGCGTGGGTCGTGCAGTTCACGCAGGGCGCGGCGAAGGACCTGGCGGGCAGCGGCGTACGGCTGATGGCGCTGTGCCCCGGCTTCGTGCGCACGGAGTTCCACCAGCGGGCCGGGATGGGCACGGACAACATCCCGAACTGGATGTGGCTGGACGCGGACAAACTCGTCGCGGCGGCGCTGACGGACCTGGCGCACGGGAAGTCGCTGTCGATCCCCGACCCGCGCTACAAGGCGCTGATGGGCCTGGTGAAGGTGACGCCCCGGGCACTGCTGGGCGGGATCTCCTCCAAGACCGGCCGGAAGTACGGACCCCAGTAGCGACCGCCCGGTAGCGACCACGGCGGCCGGTGGGAAGAATGGTGCTGTCCGACCGGGCCGGACCCAGGGGGCCGGAGGCGGCGCCATGACCTTCGTACAGCTCATCGACTGCCGGACCAGCCGGTTCGACGAGATGAACCGGCTGATGGACGCGTGGGTCGAGAAGACAGGGGGGAAGCGGACCGCGACGCACGCGCTGATCGGCAGGGACCGGTCGGACGCGTCGCACTTCGTCGAGATCGTGGAGTTCCCGTCGTACGACGAGGCGATGCGGAACTCGAGGCTCCCGGAGACCGGCCGGATCTTCCAGGACATGGTCGCCCTCTGCGAGGGCGCGCCGGCCTTCACCGACCTGGACGTCGTACGGGACGAGCCGCTCGACCGCGCGACGGCGCGGGGGTTCTTCGCGGAGGCCGGGCGGGCCGGCGCGGAGGCGCTGTTCGAGCGGTTCACGGACGACTACGTCGGCCACGATCCCGCGAACCCGCGGGACACCGGGCTGCGGGCGGCGCGCGAGGAGTACGCCGGATGGCGCCGGGCCTTCGAGTTCTCCTTCACGGTCGAGGACCAGATCGCGCAGGGCGACCGGGTGTGCACGCGCTGGTCCTGGCACGGCACCCACAAGGGCGAGTTCCTGGGCATCCCGGCCACCGGCCAGCAGGTCGCCATGACCGGAACGACGTGGCACCGGTTCCGGGACGGACGGATCCGCGAGAGCTGGTGGCAGTACGACCGGGCGGGACTGCTGGAGCAGCTGGGGGTACTCGGAGAGTAGCCCGCGAAGGGGACGGCCCCCGCCCGGTGTATCGCTTCAGCCGGAGCGGGGGCGTCGTCCGGTCCCAGGCCGACCTGGGCGGTTGTTGTTCGCACCGATCAGGCCGTCTCTATTTTTCTTTCCGATCAACCGATCGTCGGCTTGACCGTGGTGCGGGTCACCGGGATCCACAGCTGCGCGTCGGACTGCGTCGGGTCGTGCCGAGTCGGGCGGGTGCGCAGGATCTCCGGTCCCGGACGGTACTCGTACGGGTTGGACGGCATCCACTGGGCGGCGACGTCACCCCACATCTGCTGCAGCGCCTGCGGGAACGGCCCGGTGTTCTCGAACACGGCCCAGGTGCCCGCGGGGCAGTCCAGCACGTCGAGGTCCCTGGGCAGCTCGGCGGCCGTGGTCACCACGGCGTGGTAGTAGTCGAGTTCGCTGCCCTCCTCGAAGCCGTCCGACAGGCGCACGGTCGCCGATACCACGCCCTCCGGGTCCTGGTCCGAGAGGCCGGCGATCCGCAGCATCGTCTCCGGCGGGATGCTCCGGATGTGCTCGGCGATGTGCGGGTTGACGCCCTGGTAGATCAGCGGGACCCGGGCCTTCCTGCCGACGACCCGGAATGCTTCCTTCTCCACGATGCGGTACCGCATGGTGCTGTTCCCTTCGACGGTGAGGCGGAAGGACAGCCGGGGCTGCGAGTTCAGAGCCGCGCCGGTACGCCTGGCCTCGCCGGGGCCGACGCCGTGCACGGCGCGGAACGCCCGGGCGAAGGCCTCGCCCGAGCTGTAGCCGTAGCGGATCGCGATCTCCAGCAGGGTCGGTTCCCCGGCCAGCACCTCCGCCCCCGCGACGGTGAGCCGCCGACGTCGGACGTACTCCGACAGCGGCATCCCCGCCAACGACGAGAACAGCCGCCTGAAGTGGTACTCGGACGTGACCGTGATCCGGGCCAGCGCGGACGCCTCGATGTGCTGGTCGAGGTGATCCTCGATGTGCTCCATGGCCTGGTTCAGCCGATCCAGCAACTCCGGCCTCCTTCCCTTCCGGTCACCGACGTTAGGAGGGACCGAGCCTGCCGCACCCGACATCCTGTGCCCGCTCCGGTCGGGTGCCGCAGGCCCACCAGGGCGACTTCCTGGGCATCCCGGCCACCAGGCAGCGGGTCGCCATGACCGGCACGACGTGGCACCGCTTCCGGAAGGGACGGATCTGCGAGGGCCGGCGGGGTCACGACCGGGCGGGACTGCTGGAGCAACTGGGGTACTCACGGAGCAGCCCGTGAAGGGGGACGGCCCCGCCCGGTGCGTACTTCCGCCGGAGCGGGGGCGTCGTCCGTCCCGTACCGGCATGGACGGATTGTCGGAGGCGCCGACTAGGATTCTCGGTCTGTCCCAATGGAGTCGGCCCCGTGTGTCTCTGGCCGGGGCCCCCTTGCTGTTCAGTGCCGTTTCCGTCCGGAGGTGCTCGGTGCACGCTGTCCCCAAGCCGACGGCTCCTGCTCCGCGAGAGCGCTGGTTCCAGCCGCGGCGATCGGGCTTCCGGTGGGAGCAGGAGGGCCTGGATCACCTCCGGGCGCTGATGCCGAAGACAGAGCCGTATCGTGCGTGGGCGACCTTCCAGTTCACGGGGGCTTCCGGGCGCATCAACGAGTGCGACGTCCTGATCGCCGTTCCCGGTGGGCTGTACCTGCTGGAACTGAAGGGGCATCCCGGCCGCGTCGTCAATCACGGTGACACCTGGCAGTTCCACGGCGACCGGGTACGCACCCTCCGCAATCCGCTGCACCTGACCGACCTGAAGGCCAAGGAGCTGAAGGGTCAGCTCGAACGGGCGGCCCGCGCGCTCGGCATGGATCCGCGGCAGGTCCCCTTCATCAAGCCCGCCGTCTTCCTTCACGACCCGGCGCTGGTGAGCGAACTGGACGAGTTCCAGCGCACCTCCGTCTACGGCCGCAACGACGGGGCGAGCGGTCTGCCGAAGGTCTGGGACGACCTGCTGGGCCGTCCGCCGGAGCGGGAGAGCTGGCGGATCACACCGGTGATCAGCCAGCGTCTGGAACAGCTCATGCAGCGGATGGGCATCAGCCACTCGACGGCCCACCTGCGTTTCGGCGACGACTGGAAGCTCGCCCCCCGGGCCCTGGACGCGGGTCCCGGCTGGGAGGACCGGCTGGCCGTGCGGGACGACGGTCTGGTTCAGGAGAGCGGCCGTGTCCGTATATACCTGGCCGGTGCCGCCGCGTCGGACGAACAACGGGCGAAGCTGGACCGTGCGGCCCGCCGCGAGTACCAGGTGCTGCAGGGCATCAACCATCGCGGCATCGTGCAGGCGGTGCAGATCCGCGAGCACCAGGGCGGACCGGCCATCCTGTTCCGCCACCGGGAATCCGACCTGCGGCTGGACGCCTACCTCGACGCGTACGGCGGCCTGCTCACCCCGCTGGTCCGCCTCGATCTGGTCCGTCAGCTCGCCGAGGCCGTGCGCTACGCGCACAACCGGTCCCTCTACCACCGGGCGCTGTCGGCGCGGTCGGTCTACGTCACGGCCCGCGAGGACGGCAGCGACCCGGTGCTGCGCATCGCCGACTGGCAGACCGCGGCCCGTGACTTCGAGACCACCCTCCATTCGCTGGGTGACACGCCCCTGGACACGGGCCTCATCGCGGACACGGCGCAGGTCTACCTGGCGCCGGAGACCGACCAGGAGTTCGCCGATCCCGTCGACCTGGACGTGTTCGGCCTGGGCGCGCTCACCTACCTGCTGATCACCGGCCGCCCTCCCGCCGATCGCCGCAGTTCCCTCCTGGAGCGGCTGCAGGGCGACAAGGGGCTGCACCCCTATGCGGTCTCGGACTCCGTGTCGGCCGCCCTGGACGCCCTGGTGTTCCGGGCCACGGCCGCCGACGTGCGGGACCGTCCGGCATCGGTCGACGAGTTCCTGGACCTGCTGGCCGCCGCGGAGTCGGATGCGGCGGCTCCGCAGCCGTCCGGCCGGCCGGCCGCGGATCCCCTCACGGTGCAGCCGGGGCAGCCCCTGGACGGCACCTGGACGGTGGTCCGTGTGCTCGGCACCGGCGCGACGGCCCGCGCCCTGCTCGTCCGCCACACCACCGACGACGGTGGCGACGACTCCCTGCGTGTCTTCAAGGTCGCCCTGGACCAGGAAAAGGACGCCCGGCTCCTGGCGGAGGCGAAGGCGCTGAAGGAGGTGGGCGGCGGGCGCATCGTGAAACTGCTCGCCGAGCCGCGCGAGTTCGAGGGCCACACGATCCTGGAGATCGAGTACGCGGGCGGATACCGCGCGGCCGACGACCGTGAGCCGGTCAGTCTCGGCTCGCGGCTGCGCGACCAGGGCCCGCTCGGCTACGACCAGTTGGAGCGTTTCGGCAACGACCTGTTCGACGCCCTGGACACGCTGGCGGCGCGCGGGGTGCGACACCGGGACGTCAAGCCCGACAACCTGGGCCTGTTCAAGCGCAGCGACGGCTCCTGGCAGCTCATGCTGTTCGACTTCTCCCTGGCCGACGCCCCGGACCAGGATTTGCACGCGGGCACGCGGGCGTATCTGGATCCGTTCCTGGGCAGCGCCGGCCGTTCGCGGTACGACGACCACGCCGAGTGGTATGCCGCCGCCGTCACCCTGCACGAGATGGCGTCCGGGGAGAGGCCGGTGTGGGGCGACGGCCAGGGCGATCCGCGCATGGTGCCCGACGCGGAGCTGCACGTGTCGGCCGAGCTGTTCCCCTCCGCTCTGAGCGAGGGTCTGAAGAACTTCTTCGAACGGGCCCTGAACCGGGACGTGGAGCAGCGCTACGACAGCCTGGGACAGTTGCAGGAGGCGTGGCGGCAGGTCTTCCGCACCGCGGACGCTGCGCGTCCGGCCACCACTCCCGCGACGGTCGGCATGAGTGCGGAGGATCTGGAGGACGCACGGGAGCAGGCCGCCGAGGCCGCGGGTCTGGAGACTCCGCTCGCCGCCGCGGGCCTTTCCCCGCGGGCCGTGGCGGTGGCCGAGAGTCTCAAGGCCCACACGGTCGAGCAGTTGCTCAACATTCCGCCGCACCACATCGCGCGGGCGCGCGGCGCCGGCAACGCGATCCGCAAGGAGCTGAACCGCCGCCACCGGCAGTGGACGCAGGCGCTGCGCCGCCGCGCGACCGTGCAGAGGTCGCTGACGCTCGCCCCGGACGCGCCGGAGGAGGTGCTGGAGTCCGTCGACACCCTGGCGGCGCGTCTGACGCCGCCGGAGGGCAAGCGCCGTACGCGGCCCCGCTCCGACGTCGTCCGTGCGACGCTTCAGCTTCCGGGTGCGCTGGAGGCCGACGAGGCGCTGGAGCCGTGGCCGGCGCAGAGTGCGATAGCGCAGGCGCTGGGCATCAGCCAGCCGACCGTGTCGCAGAACGTGCAGGTCGCGGTGGAGCTATGGGCTGGACTGCCGTGGCTCGACAAGGTCCGCGACGAACTGGTGGCGATCCTGACCGACCGGGACCGGGTCTCGACGGCCGGGGAACTGGCGTCGGAGCTGCGGGCCCGGCACGGCGCCGGAACCGAGGATCCGGCCGAGGCCCAGGCCAAGGCGCTGGCGGTGGTGCGGGCAGCGGTCGAGACGGAGATCCGCAAGCGAAGCGAAGAAGCGCAGCCCGACACTGAAGGGGAGCCGCCGGCCCGCCTTGCCGTGCAGCGCCGGGTCGGCCGGGTCGTCGTCGCGCTGGAGGACCAGCCGGGCGCCGACGAGCCGACGCCTGCAGAACTCGCCGACTACGCGGCCGAGTTGGGCCTGCGAGCGGCCGAACTGGCCGGGCGTGACCCGTTGCCCGGCCGGACGACCGTATTGCGGGAGCTGCGCGCGGTGCCCGCCCCGGACGGCATGCCCCCGCTCGCCGACACCCGGCTGGTGGAGCTGGCCGCCTCGATGGCGCACGACGTCGCGGTGTCCCCGCGGCTGGAGCTGTTCCCGCTCGGTCTGTCGCTGGCGCGTGCACTGCGCATCTCGCAGGCGCCGGCGGGGGTCCGCCCGGAGACCGGGATCACCACCGCGGACCTGCTGTCCCGGGTCCGGGCCCGGTTCCCCGGCCTGGCCGTGCTGGACGAGACGACGTACGTCGAGCTGGGCGAGGCGCTGACCGAGGCCGGGTTCCCGCTGGTCCACGACCAGGAGCGGCGGCGTTTCGTCCCGCAGCGGCCGAAGGACGGCACGGCCAGCCGGCCGGCGTTGTCTTCCTCGGTGCTGACCAGCACCGGCTCGCTGTACGCCGCCGCGCAGGGCAGCATCGCGGAGGGCCGGGACCCGCGCGAGGTGCTGTCCGCCCGGCTGGCGGACGCGAGGCGGCGGGGCGGGTTCCTGGCGCTCACGCTGAGGGGGGCGGAGCTGCCGGGAGTCGCACCGGCCCTGGCGGAGCGGTACGAGGTCACCGCCGTGTCGCTGGGCGGGCTGTTCCTGGACGCGTTGAAGGAGCTGGCCGAGGAGCAGTCGGTGCGCTGGCAGGCGCTGCTGAAGGCGGACGCCAAGTACACGGCGACCGGCACGCTGGGGGCGGCGCTCGCCTCGTACACGCGGCTGGCGGCCGAGCGGGTCCGGCAGCAGGTGCTCGACCTCGCGGAGCGGTCCGGACCGCGCACCGTCCTGCTGGTCCAAGAGGCCGGGCTGATCGCCCGGTACTGGGAGGCGGGCGGCAGGGAGCTGCTGGCGGCTCTGCAGCAGTCGGCGCGGCGGCCCGCGGACACCCCGCACGGCCTGTGGCTGTTGCTGCCGGCCGAGGACGCGCGGGCCACGCCCACGCTGGACGGCCGCACGGTGGAGGTGGTGGACCGGGCCAGCGAGTGGGAGGTGCTGGACGGGCTGTTTGTGAAGAGCCTGCAGCCGGCCGGTTCACCCTCCTGATTGCCCGATTCGGCTTGCCAAGTATCTTTACCGGCGATTCACTTGCACAAAATCGGGTGAGACTAGCCTGGGGCAGCCTTCGGAAGGGAGTGCGGCATGCTTCTCAATTTCCGGGTGTCCAACCACCGGTCGATCAGGGACGAGCTGGAGTGGCAGCTCCATCCGGTGTACGACGGCGACCGGCCTCCGGGGACGTCCTGGCAGGCGGTGCCGGTGGCGGGCATCTTCGGGTCCAACGCGGCGGGCAAGTCGAACGTGGTGGACGCGCTGCGGTACATGGCGAACATGGTCGGGCGGTCTCCGCTCATGGCGGAGGACGGCGAGGGCGTGCGCAGGCAGCCCTTCTTACTCGACACGGTGGCGCCCTCGGAGTGTTCCTGGTACGTCGCCGATCTCGTCATCCGTGACGTGCGCTATGCCTACGGCTTCGAGGTCGACGACGAGAGCGTCCGCAGCGAGTGGCTGTACGCCTACCCGGAGGGACGCAAGCGGGTGGTGTTCGAGCGGGACGGGGAGAAGTTCCACGTCGGCAGCTCGCAGAGCGACGCGAAGGCGCTGTACACGGTGGCGGAGGTGACGGCGCCAAACGCCTTGTTCCTGTCCATGGCAGCCCGGTCAAGGGCGTCCGTCAGCTCGCTCGTTCGCGTGTACCGCTGGTTCCGCAGCGAGTTGGTGTTCGGTGGGCCCGTGTTGGGGCGCGCTCTGCGTTATCCGACGCGTCTCTTCACGAGGGAACTGGCCTGGCGTCTGGACAAAATGGGTGAGCCGACGCATCTGCGGGATCTGCTGCGCGCCGCGGATCTCGGCATCGAGGACTTCCGGGTGGAGACTTCGGAAGAGCACCTCTACGTGGACGGCCGCGCCCGGCGCAGCGATCAGCCGGTCGTGGACGTGAAGGGGGCGGAGACGTTGCTGGACGGGCCGCCGAACTCGCGGCGCGTGCACCATGAACTGTGGCTCCGGCACACCGGCCGGAACGGCTCGTTCGAGCTACCGCTGTCCGCCGAGTCCGCCGGGACCAAGGCGATCGTCGAGTACGCCGTCGCTCTGGAGCGGGTGACCAGCTCGGGCGGCACCCTCGTCGTCGACGAGCTCGACAGCAGTCTGCATCCCCGGCTGAGCGCTTTCCTCGTCGGTCTGTTCCAGGACCAGGAACGCAATCCGCATGGCGCTCAGCTTCTCTTCACCAGCCATGACGCGAGCCTGCTCGGCCGGAAGGCCGGTCAGGACATCCTCAAGCGTGACCAGATCTGGTTCGCGTCGAAGAACGAGTTCGGGGAGACCTCGCTCTACCCGCTGTCCGACTTCCGGCCACGCACCGAGGAGAACCGGGAGCGGCGCTATTTGAGCGGAAGTTACGGCGCGGTGCCGGTGATCGACGATAGTTTCGCGCTGGCGATTGCCGGGCGAGGGGGAGCGGATGGCGAGACAGCCGAAACCGGACGGGCGGAAGACCCCGAGGCGTGAGTCCACACTCCGGCGCAGGCCCGCACACCGGGACCCGCTGCCGCCGGTCCTGGTCGTCTGCGGTGCGAAGAACACGGAACCGGCCTACTTACGCGGCCTGTTGGCGTCCGTGGACAACCGCGCCGTCGACGTGAAGATCAAGATCTGCGACCAGGACCCGGTGTCGGTGGTGCGGCACACCGTGGGCGAACGCGACCGGGCCGGTGACCACTACCACCAGGCGTGGTGCGTCCTGGACGTCGACGAGTTCGCCCACCTGGACGAGGCCCTGCGGCTGGCCGCCGACGAAGGCGTCGAGGTGGCCCTCTCGAATCCCTGCTTCGAACTGTGGCTCCTGCTCCACCACCGCGACCACTTCGGAGAGATCGCCGGATACCAGCAGGCCAAGCGACACCTCACCGACCACCACCCCGGTTACAGCAAGGCGGCCCGCGAGTTCGACTTCGGCCGCTACCGCGCGGGGTGGCCTGACGCCGTCGACCGGGCGAGGAAGCTCGCGAGGAAGGGCGAGGAGGCCAAGAAGAACCCATCGAGCGGGATGTGGCGGCTGGTGCGGGAGATCGTCCCGGCGCATCTGCAGGGTTGACTCATCAATGCACCGTTGACCGGAGGGGGATGGCAGTGATTGATCACAAGGATTTCATGCACGGCGCCGCGCTGGTGGCGATCGCCGACTCGGAGAAGTTCACCGCGCTCAACCGCGCCAGCGTGAAGTACGGGCACTACGTCGTGAACCACGATCGCCACCTGTTCATCAAGTACAGCGACGGCAGTGGCCCAAGAGACTACTTCTTCACCTTCTCCGCCGAGGACAAGAGAAGAATCAGCTCCGTACCGGCGTCCTTCGTCTTCGCCGTTCTGGTCTGCGGCAACGAGGTGGTCACCGGAATCGCGCGGGACGAGTTGGCTCAGCTCGTCCCGCTCGCTTCCGCCGGCTCCTCGGCCGTCAAGGTCGCCGCTCACCAGGGCAGGCAGCTCAAGATCTCCGGACCGAACGGGCAGTTGCCGCTGGTCTCGCGCGGCTCCTTTCCCGCCCGCATCCTGGATTAGGGTCGGGTCGACGGCGTACCGGTTCTGAATTCGGCCGGGGACGGAGCGAAGGCGGTCAGCGGACCGGCTCCAGTCTGTCCGGCCAGCCGGCCAGAGCGCCGCTGTCGCGCAGCCGGTACAGGTCCGCCATGAGCTTTGCCCGCGCGGCTGCGTTCCGTGCGGACCAGCCGAAGAAGGCAAGGGCTTCACCGACGGCCTGCTCCGCACTGAGACCGCGGGGTTGGTCCTCGACCAGGCCGAGCAACGCGCGGCGGCGCTCCGCCGGGGCGACGTGTTCGAACGGCCGCAGAGTGAGACCGGGCAGCGGCCAGCGGGCCTGTCCGCATGGCCGTCCTGGGATGTCGAGGAAGCCGCCGGCCTCGGCCGTCCGTCCTTCCTCCACCAGTTGATCGGCCGCGGATTCCACCCGCGCCTTGATCGAGCCGACCCTGGGCTCGAACAACAGCTCGGCCATGTGTCGCAGAAGCACCTGCCAGTGGATCGGGCCCTCAGTCTCGACGACCCGGTACACGGCGTCCTTCAGCGGTGGCTTCGGAATCCCACCGCGCCGACCGGCGGTCTCCGGGTCGAGGTCCGCCACGTCGGCGGGCTGGTACGGGACCGCCCAGTCGCCGTGGTCGACAGCGGCCTGGAAAGACTTACGGGGTGTCACAGCCTGCCTCTTTCTGCGCGGTGCGAGTGATGCGTTCGAACGAGTACGCGTTGGCGCCGGCTACGGCCAAGGGAGCGAGACCGGCCGTCTCCGGCCTTCCGTGCAGCCTTAGCAGTACGTGGTCTTCGGCGACGAGGCAGTCGGTGTACGGAAGCGTGCGGGACAGCAGCCGGGCGAAGTCGTCGCATGCCGCCGGGACGTCGATGTCGGGCAGCCCGATCCACACATGGAGCGTGCCGTCCTGGACGGTCAGCTCGGCGTCGATCCGGGTACCGGCCGCTTCGGCTGCTTCCCCGCACCAGGTCAGCGTCTCGTGCAGTGTGCGGAGGTGAACGGTCAGCGGCGTGAAGTTCTGCCCGACCATGTCGTCGCGGACGGTGACGCCGGTCCGCGGCGCCTGGCCTCGCCACCACTCCTGCACGACGTCCCTCACGGACGCGGCGCAGACCCCGGAACCGGCGACCACGCGTCGCACTGCGTCGGCGGCATGGCGCCGCACCGCGCCGACGGCACCGGTGTCGGGGTCCACCGCCATCCTGCGCAGCAGGGAGCGCGGCCCCTGCCGGGTCTCGTCGACGACCTTGCGGTACAGCTCGTGCAGCGCCTCGGGCGCCGGGTCCTGGTCCGCGCCGAGCACGGCCGTGACGCGGTCGGCCCAGACCAGGAACGCTTCGGTGTCGCCGGTGGCGAGCAGATCGGTGCCGAGGTCACCGCGGGCGACGATGCGGGCGCGCTGCCGTGCGCTGGTCGGACCGAGGCCGTCGAGCTGGGCGCGTAGGAGGTAGGCCAACAGGTCCTGTTCCGCACGGGGGAGGTCGTCGACGACGCCGTTGACGGGGGTGGCGAGGATGTCGAGGACTGCTTCGGCGGTCGCCTGTTTCGCCGCCGGCTTCCCGGAGGCGTGGGGCAGCGGTTCGGTCCACCGGTGCACCCTGCCGCGCGCGTCCCGCAGGATGACGGTGGCCGTGTGGCTCTTGAGGTGATCCGGCCCTGAGCTGGCGTACTCGTATTCGTGATCGATGTCGTAGGTGTTGGCCAGAGCGGCGAGGACGGTGACCGGGTCGTGCCGGTGGTCGAGTTCCGTGAGCCAGTCGTCCAGGACGGCGGGGCGACGTCGCAGCAGGTGCGGCCCGTGGGTGCGCCAGGCCACGGCTACGGCCGCCTGTGTTGCATCGGACACCGCGTGGCGGCCCTGCCCGCTCTCGCCTCGGCTGGTCAGCAGGCCTTCCGCGAGCTGCAGGGTGGCGCCGAGCTGTGCTGTGTCCTGGTCCGAGGTGTAGTGGAGGCGCGTCTCGTCCTCGTCCGGGGTGAGGCCGTGAGCGAAGGCCCGGCGGGCCCTGGCGTGGGCCGCGAGGTAATTGATGACGAAAGAGCCTTGGTGGGCGAGGAGATGGTTGTCACGCTGACGGGCCTCTCGCACTGTGTCCTGGTTCCCCTGGATCCAGGACACATGAGTCAGGGCTTGGGCGAGGAGCCCGTCCGCGCGGTGGCCGAGCTCGAACATCGCTGCCAGGTCGCTCACGGCATCCCGGTGCCGGTTGCCGGGCTGGGCGTACGGCAGCGGCGAAGCCACCGGGATGGGGCCAGGTTGCGTCTTCTGCCGTACGCTCAGCGCTCTTGCTGCCTGCGGATACCTGTTCAACAGGGCCTGGGATGCGGCCGCTCTCGCGGCCTTCTTCGACGGTCCGGTGCCCTCGGCCGTGCGGCCGGCACCGGTGCGGGCGCGGGCGCGGAAGACCTTCTGGTGATCGGGGCCTTCCTCGTCGTAGTCGTAGGTCAGCCCTTCCTGGCCGAAGGCCGAGTGCGCCATGGTGACCGGATCGGCGACGGGCTCGGCGGGCAAGCGGTCAAGATCGGACCAGACGGCGGCGACGAGCCGGTGGGCGACCTGATGTTCACCGCACAGGCTGAGGGCGCCGAGGATCTGCCGGGCGACTCTTTCGGCGACGGATCGGGCAGGCTGCTGTGCCTCACCGGCACCCAGGCGGACCAGACCACGCTCGGCGGCCCAACGGCCCAGCGTACGGTCTGCGGCACCGCGCCTTCGGGCATGTTCCGAGGACTGTTCGCCTACCTTCTGGGGAGCTGCCTGCCGCACATAGGCGTCGAGCAGGATCACGTCGAGCGCGGTGCTGCCGAGCCGTTCCAGCAACCCGAGAACGGGAAGCGTGATCTGGTCGGCGTGGCGGCTCTCGTAGAGGTGGCTGCGGTGCTCCGCCGCCAGACCGAGCCATGCGGTCACCTCGGTTCCAGCGTCCCACCCTCCTATGGTCTTCCGTACGACCTCATGAACCACCTCCCCGAACGTGCCCACCAGTGCGGCCGGCGGCTCGTACAGATCCGGGTAGGTGACGTCTCGGGCGGCGAGCGGCCGTATGGCACGGGAGTACGGCTGGACCGGCGCGGTTGACGGATGGGGCTCGGTTCGGGGCGACGCAGGCCGAGCCGTCACGGCGGGCGTGCTCCCCTTCCGGCGCGAGGAAGGCCGAGGGCGGTCGGAAATCCGGGATCTGCGCGGCGAGGCATTCTTCTTCCGGGCGCCCGTCCACGGAGTGTCAAGGTCTTCGAAGTACTCCCGGAGTTCAGTGGTGAGCCAGTAAGGCAATCCGGTAGGGGCTCCTCTTCCTTCGAAGAAGTCACCGGCCAGTTCGACGCAGTACGTGTAACGCTCCCACTCGTAGCGACGTGCGTGTTCCTGACCGAGTGTCCGGAGTGCCGCCCGCATCTGCGCGTATGACACTTGGTGTCCGTTTATCTGGTACGACGTCCGTTTGCGCGCGGCCTCGATGGCCAGCGCGATCCGGTGTACGGGTGTCGGCGCCGCGGTGTCCCGCAGCGACACGATGCCGACCCAGCGGTTCATGCCCCTCCCGGTCCCGGGCCGCACGGCGCGTCCGGCGTGCCGACGGGCGGCGTCTGCCCGCTTCCCGGCGTCGCACGGACGGGCTTTCCCCCGGCCCGCTGTTCCCCTCCGTTCCGCCGTGCAGCGCCAAGCCTCAGCCCGGCCGACGGAATCCCCAGGTCAGCGTATGTCTCCATGGGCCGGTTCGGGGAGGGTTCAGCGAGACTCGGCGGACCGGCCGCGCTCGCGCTGCTCATCGGTGTCAGTCCGCCAGCAGGACGTGGCAGCGCGACCAGCGGAGGGTCCAGTCGCCGTCCGTCTGGTAACCGGCATCGCGCACCTGCTCGCCCGCCCGCTCCAGGAGAGTCCGCAGCCCGTCCACGGTTGAGGTGTCCAGCGGCTCACCGCCGGGTCCGGACACGGGCTGGTCGTGGAAGACGTGCCATTCTCCCCAGCGCGCCCCGGTGATCCGGAGGGTGGGGATGTCGTCCTCGTTGTCGATCGAGGCGAAGTAGTGGATCGCGTCCGACTCCCCGTCCGGGCCGTCGTCGGAGGAGTCGGAGTCATCGCCTGCGTCCTCGGGGCCGGTGACGTCGCTCTCGCAGGAGGTCCAGGTCACCCGCCAGGGCCCCTCCGTGTCCCAGCGCTTCCCGTCCAGCTTCTCCCGCGCGGCTTCGGAGGGAGGAAGGTGAGCCCTCGGAGCGAGCTCTCGTCGAAGTCCGGCGGGAGTTCGCCGCTCAGGTCCCAGTACGGGTCTCCGCATACGCCGCGATAGGCGTTCACGAGTTGCAGGACGCGGCCCTCCTCGTCGCAGTCCTCGTGGCCCTGGTGGCTGTCCACCTTCGCGTAGGGCTTTCTGCGCACCTCGTCGTGCAGGCAGAGGCCGGGCATGCCGGAGTGACAGGAATGGGCGTCCTCGTCCTCGTCGGTCTCTTCGAACTCCTCGAAGTCTTCCGGCTCCTCGTCGTCCGTGACCGCACAGGACGGTTCCCTGCTCGAAGCCCGCACATGGTCCGGCTGGTACGGGTTGAGGCAGACCGCTTCCAGCCGCGCCTGTCCGACACGGCTGGACCTCAGCGTTTCAGGCACCTCGTCGGCCATGTCGACGGCACGCGCCTGCAGCGGCCGGTCCGCAGCGCGGTAGAAGGCGATGTCGCAACGGTCGCCGAGCCACCGGTCGAAGATCTCGTCGCTTCCCGGCCGGCCGAGGCCGCTCGACTCGGCCGTGCGGAAGAGTTCCCGCGCGGCGGCGAGGTCGATGACCGGCAGGCCGACGCGGTTTCGCGGTGTCTCGGAGGGTACGGGCATGTCGAACAGCCTCCCGGAGTCGTAGGACCCCGGTAGCGCGCTGCCGCACCCCGGTGATCTGCACTTTCCCGCACACCTCGCGCGGGCCGGCCGTCACCCGGCGGTTTCTCACGCCGGGCGTGAACGAGGTCCAGCCGGCCAGGGCTTGGTGCTGAACCACACGACCGAGCGGGAAGCCAACACCCGCGCCGATCTTCCGCAAGATCTCCACAAACCCCTTGCTTTCAGGTCGCGATCATGAAATCTTGCGGCCCGGACGACCTGGACGAGCGCGCCGGGTCGGGACGAAAAGCACTGATCTCCCTGCACGATTCGTAAGGGGGTCTTCGATTCACAGGAGGCCCTTGTGCACGCCATCGACGCAGCCGTCACGGTCCGCAACTGGCACCACTACCGGAGCGCGGTGGTCGACATCCGGTTCCCCGACCGCGTCGTGCACGTAGAACCGCGCCCTTCGGGCACGGCCGAGGGTTCCTTCCCGGTGGCGGCGGCCGGTGGTGCCACCGTCCATGTGATCACCGCCTGGAACCCGCTGGGCCGTGACGCGTCGGACGACGCCAATTCCCGTGCCCACGCCCGGCTGCTCGGCGAGGTCCGCCGTCGTGGTCTCACCTGGTGGCCCGCGGTGGGCGGTGACGCGGCCGGCGCGCACAGCGAGGAGAGCGTCGCCGTCGCCGGCCTGGGCGATGCCGCGGCACGCGAACTGGGCCGCCGCTTCGGCCAGGACGCGGTCTTCGCCTGGACTCCCGGCGCCTGGCGCGTCCTGGCCTGCGGCACCGACGCCGCCGAAGTGAGCGGATGGGCGGCCTCCGAGCAGGTCCGCTCCGCTGCTCCCGGCAGTCGTTGAGGGAGACGGGAGGAGAGCGATGGGCATGTACCCGATGCGTACGCCGGACCACTGTCCGCGCTGCGGCAGGCGTCTCACCTCTCCACCGGCCGAGCGGGTCAGGGTGGACGGCTTCCCGGCCGAGGTGACGTACGCGACCGATCCGGTGTGCGGTGGGCGCTGGCACGTGTGGGACAAGACATCACCCCTGCGCTGTTCGGCCAGTCCTTATGTGGACGGCAAGGGGTGAGGTCACGACGCGCCGGGGACGGCTCGATCAGCCTCCGGTGCGGGCGGCCGACACCGTTCAGCGCTGCTGTAAGACTCAAAGCCCTTGCCAGTCAACGGAATTGAGGCCGATTCGGCCTGACATCCCCGCAGTGGCCGCCGTATCATGGCCAGTCCCTGTCGGCGACTGATAGCGGGGGGACGGATGGCCGGCACCGCCCTCGGCCCTACCGAATCAAGCCGTACGTTACGACCCACCGCACCGGGACAGACGGCCGCACCCCGGCGGGCAACCGCGTCGGGCGCTCGGCCGTGCGTTTCTTCCGGGCGGCAGCAGTCCGCAGGACCACATCCCGGCCGGCCCGCGCGAGCCTGGCCGGCACTGGTGCAGGAACTGCGGGACCCCACCGTCGAGGCGTTTTCCCGAGCGTGCCGGGAATTCGTGGCGGCTGATGCCGAACTCTGCGGAATGAGCGCCCGGGACTTCGACATACAGTTACGTCTGCACGCCCCTTCCGTATTCCCCGGAGAAGGGCCACAAAGGACCTACCGGAATATTTACGACCAGTTGCGTCCGCAGCTCATCGCACGCTGCAGCAGAATTTCGAGTTACGTCAGGGACGCCGATCTCCTCGCCAACAGTTCCCTGCTGCTGGGCGGCAGCGAGGCCCGGCGGGACTTCACCATCCGGCGCACCGACGGATCCTCCGTCGGAGTGAATTTCGCTCCGGTGTCACCGAGTGTCGGTCATCTGTACCAGTCCAAGCTGCACTACCTGCTCTGTGCACGGGCCGACACCATGGTGGAAGTCGGATGCTACCTCCAGGGAGCCTCGCATCCCTTCACCTACCTGGCGTTCTCCATGTGCGACAGGCCAGGCGTCATCAGGGCGCTGAGGACGCACGGCATTCCGGCGGAACGCGGCAACTTGCTCATCCTCACCCGCGCCCTAGGATTGTCGGACGCAGCACGAAACCTCATGAGTTTCACCGTCGGGCAAGCCGTGAAGCACCTCCGAACCATGGGATGCAAGTTCATTGTGACAGCGTTCAATCCGCTGCTCGGTTTTTCCGGATCGGCGTTGCACGCCACCAATTTTGTCCCCTTCGCCACCGCCCCGGTGGCGTACTACTACGACACCTTCGGCCGCTACCTCACCCGACGCCAGTCATCGTCGGACCATTGCACGGACCGCCGGCCGGGACAATACCGGAATCTCCTGGTGGTCCTCGGCACGGACAGTACAGCGAGAAAAGAAACCCGAAAAGTGACAGCCCTCCAGCATGTAGCAGAGCCTTCCACCGACGCGCCGTCCGGTCGACGGCGTACCCCGCCCATCGAGGAGTTGCGGCGCTACCGGGATCGGCTGGAGGCCGCGTGGTCGCTCGGCACCGCGCATCCCAGCTACGCCCGCGAGCCGCTCTCCTCGAAGGGGCAGTGCGGAGTGAGTTCCGTCTGGCTGGCGCGACGCCTGCGGCAGCAGGAGATCGAGGCGACGTACTGCTACGGCCGTCTTCGTTTCACCGACTCGCGGATCTCGTCCGTCGACCACCACTGCTGGATCGAGATCGGCTCCCCCGACGATCCCGCCCGCCAGGTGATCGACCTCACCTGCGACCAGGCGGACGGTTTCGAGGAGAAGGTGATCTGCCGTCGCTACGACGAACTCGTCCGTGCCGGCATCCGCTACGAGCCGGCGGCGCGCCTGACCGTCGACGAGCTGCCCGGCGACCGCGTCTGGCCCCGCTACCTCTCCCTCGAGGAGTCCATGCAGGCCCGGTGGGGCATGCAGCCCCTGTACGACGCGGTCTGACAGCTCCGCCTTCACGCTTCGGGGGGAACGTGACCAACCAGGAAGAGCGTCCGCAGGTCCTGCTGCTGTCGTCGAACGCGCGGCGCCGCTACTCCGAGGACATCCTCACCGCGCTGGCGCTCCCGCGGGGTGCGTGTATGCAGTTCCGCTACGAGGCCCGGTACGTCGCCTCGCCCCTCCAGCAGAAGGTGGCCAACGGGAGCGTCCTCGGCATGCGGGCGCTGCTGGGCTTCGTCGCCGACGCCGCATCGCCCGACGACGCCTTCCTGCTGCCGGTCAGGGTCGCCGAGGTGGTGGCCGCCGAATGCGCGGCCGAGGTGTTCCTGTTCAAGTTACGCGTCACCGACCACGTCGATCTCGACGACTACTCGCTCTCCCTGGCGGAGATCCGGAGCGAGAGCCGCAGGGTCATCGCCAAGATCGTCGAGGGGAACTCCGGCACCTACTTCCCCGCCGTCCTGAAGTTCCCCGCCTTCCCGATACGGACCGGCGGGGACCAGGCACAGTTGTGGATCAGCGTGGCCCGTCGCCTCGCTCTCCATCCGACGTTCGAGAACGCGTACTTCATGCGGATCGACCCGCCGACGCACCTGGCCCATGCCAGGGCCTTCACCTTCGAGGCGGGAGGCCGGCTGAGTCTGGGGGATCTGCAGCCCGCACGGCTGCCGGTCAGCTTCTACTCCGAGCGGTATGCCGAGACCCCGAAGATCACGCTGGCCTGTGACACGGACGGCCGTTTCCTGCGCGTCTCCTCGGACGCCTCCCACGACGTGGCCCTGCGTTACGACTCCACCGAGTTCTGGCTCCAGCCGGACGCGGCCTCCTTCGACGCCCTCACGCACGTCACCGTCCGTCTCGGCCCCGATGAGCCCGGCAGCACGCCGGTGGCGGCCGTACGCCTGCCGGTCATCATCAAGCACTCCCGCATGCGCCTGCTGTGGCGCGTCGCGATCAGCGCCCTGGGCGCGTTCCTGGTCGCCACGCCGGCCATCCTCGGCCCGACGTCGTCCCTCACGCTCCGTATCTTCCTGGCGGTGATCGGCTCCGCGGCCCTCAGCACGGCCACCATCGTGATGGGCCGGCCCCGTAGCTGAACCGGCACCGCCGCAGGTCTCCGGCCCTGGAAGCGCGGGGAGGACCGGCCGGGGGGGGAGGGGAGCTGGCAGGATGGGACGGCGGGCCTTGGGGGGTTCGCCGGGAAATCGGTGCGTCCGCGGTGATCGCGGGGCCGTGAGCAGGATGTGAGGTGCGGCTGTGACGGTGACGGCGGAGGGGACGCGGGAGGCGGGGGCCGCACTGGACCGGGTGCGGCTGCTGAAGGACCTCCAGGCGCAGGCCCGCCTGCTGGAGGACGACCTGCGGGAGCGCACCGACAGCGAGCCGGAGTTCCGGGCCGCGCTGCGCGCCGAGTACGACCGGGCCCTCGCCGCGGAGCGCACGGCCGCGATGTACGAGACGTGGCGGGACGAGCGGGTCGTGCAGATCGCCGCCGCGTGGGTGCTGGCGTGCGTGTTCGTCCGGTTCGCCGAGGACAACGGCCTCATCCCCGACCCGTGGCTGGCGGGCCCCGGCGAGCGACTGGCGGAGGCGCAGGACCGGCACGACGACTTCTTCCGCCGCCACCCGCAGAAGAACGACCGCGACTGGCTGTTCGAGGCCTTCGACGCGCTCGCCGCCGCGCACCCGACCGCCGCCGGGCTGTTCGACCGCGCGCACAATCCGCTGTACGAGGTGGAGCCCTCCTACGAGGCCGCGTCCGCCCTGCTGGCGTTCTGGCGGCAGCGCGGCGCCGACGGCGAGATCGTCCACGACTTCACCGACCCCGCGCTGGACACCCGGTTCCTGGGCGACCTCTACCAGGACCTGTCCGAGCACGCCCGGAAGACCTACGCGCTGCTCCAGACCCCGGTGTTCGTCGAGGAGTTCATCCTCGACCTGACGCTGGAACCGGCCGTGGAGGAGTTCGGCCTCACCCCCGCCTGGAAGCACCGGCCCGACGGCTGGGCCGGCGAGCTGTGGGCCGACGGCCCGGACGGCGCGGAGGTCGTGCGGGGGCTGCGCTCCATCGACCCGGCGTGCGGCTCCGGGCACTTCCTGCTGGGCCTCTTCCGGCGGCTGCTGGCCAAGTGGCGGGACGCCGAGCCGGGCACCGAGCAGTGGGTCCTCGTCCGGCGCGCCCTGGAGTCCGTCCACGGCGCCGACAAGAACCCGTTCGCGGTGGCCATCGCCCGCTTCCGGCTGCTCGTGGCCGCGCTGGAGGCGTGCGGCGTACGGGAGTTGAGCGCGGCGCCCGAGCTGCCGATCCGGGTTGCGGTCGCGGACTCGCTGCTGCACGGGCGGGGCGCGGAGACGGTGACGGAGGCGCTGGACACGCTGTTCGCGGAGAACGAGCCCTTCTACTACCGCACGGAGGACGTGGACCTGTACGCCCGGGAGGTGGACCTGCTCGGGCGGGGGTCGTACCACGTGGTGGTGGGAAATCCGCCGTACATCACGGTCAAGGACGCGAACGAGAACAAGAACTACAAGGCCGCGTACGACGCCTGCTACCGGCAGTACGCGCTGTCGGTGCCGTTCGCCCAGCGCATCTTCGAACTGGCGGTGCGGGCGGGCGGTGACCATCGGGACGGTGGGTTCACCGGGCAGATCACCGCGAATTCCTTCATGAAGCGGGAGTTCGGGAAGAAGCTGATCGAGGAGTTCTTCCCGAGGGTCCAGTTGACACACGTGATCGATACGTCCGGGGCGTACATTCCGGGGCACGGGACGCCGACCGTGATCTTGATCGGACGACACCAGATCCCTCGGCAAGGAGACAGCATCAGGGCTGCACTCGGTGTTCGCGGAGAACCGGGCCAACCATCTGATCCTGAGAAGGGCCTTGTCTGGCAGGCACTTCTTAGACAGCACCATGCACCCGGCAGCGAGTCGGAGTGGATGTCTGTTGAAGATGCCGACCGCAACCGATTCTCAAATCACCCGTGGGCACTCAGCGGCGGCGGGGCTGCCCCCGTGCAAGCCAAGATCGAGCAGGGAGCCACGCCTCTGCGTGAACTGACCGAGATCGGGTCTGGTGCCGTGACACGGGAAGATAGCGCATATCGCGTCTCTGCTGGCACCCTTCGCCGAAACGGGATCGGCGCCGACTTCCAACGAACGCTACTAGAAGCAGAAAACATCCGGGATTACGGGTACGACAGTCCGATCATTGGCCTTTGGCCGTACGACAGCAACACTCTCCAAGCGCGTCACACAAAAGAGATCGAACTGCTGCTGTGGCCCGCCCGCGCCATTCTTCGCGAACGAATTGCCTACGGAGAGAGCCAACTCGAACGCGGGCTGCAGTGGTTCGAGTATTCGATGTTCTTTCCCAAAAAATACGAGACACCGCTTTCCATTACAGTGGCTTTCTTCGGCACGCACAACCACTTCACACTTGACCGGGGCGGCAACGTCTTCAATCGCTCAGCACCCGTTATAAAATTGCCGAAGAACTCAACCGAAGAACAGCATCTACAACTCCTCGGCTTGCTGAACTCATCGGCGGCTTGCTTCTGGCTCAAGCAGGTCTGCCATGACAAGGGGAGTCAGTCAGGCACCGGCGGCTTTATGCATGACGAGTGGGAGCGCTTCTACGAGTTCTCGGTAACCAAATTGCAGAAATTTCCCGTTCCCGCTCCACTACCCTTCGGGTCAGCACTCGAACTCGACGCCTACGCGGGGGAGTTTACTGAGCACGAACCATCCAAGATCGTGACGCAAAACGTCCCCACGCGAGACGCACTGGCGTCAGCCCGCCGGGCTCAGGAAGAGATCCAGGCGCGGATGATCGCATTGCAGGAAGAGTCCGACTGGGCGGTCTACGGGGCATACCGGCTGCTCAGCGACGAGGAAGTCGCGCGTACCACCACCGACGACGTTCCTGGAATCAAGCTGGGTCAGCGTGCGTTCGAGATCGTGCTTGCCCGCAAAGTAGCCGCTGGGGAAATTGAGACGGTGTGGTTCGACCGACACGGCTCTACTCCCACCACCGAAGTCCCCGCCCACTGGCCCGAGTCCTACCGGAAGGTCGTTCAAGCCCGTATCGACCTCATCGAGGCCAATAAAGACATCCGGCTCATCGAGCGCCCCGAGTACAAGCGCCGTTGGTCCGTCGAGCCCTGGGAAAAGCGCGAGGCCGCCGCACTGCGGAACTGGCTGCTCGACGCCGCCGAGCGCGAGGAGCTGTGGTTCGAGGAGCGGGACGGGTTCACCGTTCCGCGTCCGCTCACCGTCAACCAGCTCGCCGACGCCCTCCGCCACGACGCGGACGTGCAGGCCGTGGCCGAGCTGTACGCCGCCGACCACCTCGGCAAGCGCGACGCCTCCCTCGCCACCGTTCTGGCCGCCGTCATCGAGCCCGAGCACGTGCCGTACCTCGCCGCCCTCCGCTACAAGGACTCCGGTCTGCGTAAGCGTGCCCAGTGGGAGCAGGTGTGGGAGAAGCAGCGCGAGGAGGACCGGACCGGGAAGCGGCTCGACATCAACGTGCCGCCCAAGTACACCGGCGCCGACTTCCTCAAGCACTCCTACTGGTCGAACCGCGGCAAGCTCGACGTGCCCAAGGAGCGGTTCATCTCCTACCCCGGTGCGTCCCTCGACTCCGACCCCTCCCTCCTCCTCGGCTGGGCCGGCTGGAACCACCGCGAGCAGGCCGAAGCCCTCGTCGGACTCCTCACCAACCGCGTGGAGAGCGGCGGTTGGGCCAAGGACGATCCCCGGTTCGTCCCGCTGCTCGCCGGGCTGCGCGAGGTCATGCCCTGGGTGCACCAGTGGTACGGCGAGTACGACGAGGAGTGGGAGGGCAACCCCGCCGAGGAGTTCCAGGCCGCCCTCGACTCCGGCCGTATGGAGAGGGGCGTGTCCGACGCCGACCTCGCCAACTGGCGCCCCGAGAAGAAGACGCGGGGAAGGAAGAAGAGCGAGTGACATGCGGGAGGGGCGCCGGACCAGCCGGCCGCCCCTCCCGCACCACGTCAGCCGCGCGCGGCCATCCTCACGAATGCCGCCCACGGCTCCGCACCGACATGGACGACCGCGTCTTCCGGCCGCTTGGAGTCGCGAACCAAAACGGCAGCGGGAACGGCGGCAACCTCCACGCACTGGCCGCCGTCTCCCGCGCTGTAACTGCTTTTCCTCCAGGTCAGCTCTGCTGCCCGATGCTCGTCCTTCACAGCTCTCCCAAGCGCTTCTCGATCCAAGACAGCGACTCCCTCGGGGTCATGGCCTGCGCCCGGATAACCCCATAAGTGGACTCGAACCCTTGAACCTTCGCCGGTTTGGTGTGGAGGGCGCTGTTGCTCTGCACCTCCGTGTAGGCAATCCTGCGCCCTTCTCGCGAGAGGATCAACGTGAAAGGACCAGCAACTCCGGCGTGCTCCTCGCGGTCGGTCGGCATGACCTGAATCTCGATGTTCCGCTCGTGGCCGGTCAGCAGCAGATGTTCCAACTGGGCCCGATGCACGGACCGGCCGCCCAGAGGTCTCAAGATGACGTGCTCCTCGATGACGAAGCTCAAGAGCGGCTTGGGACAACGTGACAACAGCTTCTGTCGATCCAGTCGGGCTGCCACCCGTTGTTCCACCGTCTCGGCGTCCAGCAACGGGCGCCACATCCCGAAGACAGCCCGCATGTACTCTTCGCACTGCAACAGGCCGTTCACCAACTGAGCGTCGTAGGCATGAAGTTCCGCAGCGTCCGCCTCCAGACTCGCGAACCGGCGAAAGAACGACGGATACCGAGCCTTCGCCACCTCCTCCTTCATCGCCGCCAGCACACCCCGTGCCCCCACCGCCCGGTCCACCGCGTCGATCAGTTCCGGCTTCGGGATGCGCCGTCCCTGCTCCACCGCCGCGATCTGCGCCTCGCCGTACCCGACCCGCTCGCCCAACTGCGCCTGCGTCAGCCCGGCTGCCTCCCGCAGCAGCTTCATCTGGCGGCCGAAGCAGCGCAGGAAATCCCCGCTGGAGTCAGGCTCCGCGCCGCCCATGCCCGAGTCCGCACCCACGTCCACGTCCCTCGCCTCCCGCCGCCGGACCGACCGTCCACCCTTCCCGCAGGCTAGGAACACCCGTGCGTCAAGGGCGCCCGAACAGGGACAAGTTGGCTCGTACGAGTGACAGGCCCCCGCAGGAACCGTTCTTCACGGATAGCGCTCACGCGAACACTTTGCGTGCGCTACGGTCGCCTCAGCGCACCACACAAAACGGCCCCCGCGACGGCTGCAACCGTCCGCGAGGGCCTGAACCACCAGTGGAAGTGGACTCCACCGTGATTTACCGGCACTTTATCGCGCCCCCGCGCGCCTTCACGCAGTTCTCCCACGACCTCATCCGGCACCCCCGGCTGTCCTCCGACGCCGTCCGCCTCCTGACCTGGCAGCTCTCCCTCCCCGAGGGCGCCCGCGAATCACTCTCCCGGACCGCCGAACGCGCCCGCATCGGAGGCTGCGCCTTCACCCGGGCCAAGCGGCAGCTCAAGGACGAGGGGTTCGTGCACGAGCGGCGCGTCCAGGGACCCGGCGGGCACTGGGTCACCCAACAGCTCGTCTCCAACGTACCGTTGAGCCCTGGGGAAGCCGCCAAGCTCCTCGCCCGCATGCCCGTGTCGCCGCAGGTCGCACCGAGTGCCCCGAATCCGATCGTCGGTGAGCGGACTGGTCGGCTCACCGACGGTCTTCCCTACCGCAACACCTGTGGGAACACCTCCAACCAACCCCCCAAACCCCCCGAGGACGCGCCCGATGCCGCCGAGACCGCCCAAGCCCCCGAAGCCCCGCACCCCTCGCCAGCCCCGCAAGCCGCGCAGGCCCAGGAAGCGGTAGGCCACGCCCACGGAAGCGACCAGCCCGATCCCCCGCTCCCCCGCCTCGACGAGGCCCGCGCCCTCGTCGACGCGCTCCCCGCCCTCTCCCCCGACCTGCGGCACATCCCGCGCGCGATGCACGCCGAGCTGACGGATCTCACCGCCCGCTGGCTGGCCGCCGGCCACCCGCCCGCCGCCGTCCGCCTGCACATCCTGCGCGGCCTGCCCGACGACGGCACCCCCGTCCGTCGCCCCGGCGGCCTGCTGCGGCACCTTCTGCGCGACGTACCGCCCCCGGTGTCGCCCGCACCGGCTCCAGCAGCCGCCGCGTCACCCCCGCGCACCCCCGACGCCGGGCAGCCCGGTACCCCTCCGCCCCCGCACCCGTCCCCGCGCCTCTCCGCCCGCCTGACGGGCACCCGGGAGTGCGCGGGCGACCATCTGCAGCCGATGCTGTTCCGGCCGGTCGGTGACGAGACACTGTGCCGTCACTGCCTCAACACCCCACCGGCCGAGGGCAGTCGGCACACACCGCCCGTCCCGCTGCCCCAGGCCCCCGCATGACTCTCCTGACTCCCCGTGGTCAGCTGCCCCTGGCAGGATGCGCGTCATGGGAGCGAGAGACGACAGCGACGAGGCGTACGTCATCGGCCTGTGCAACCGGATCCTCGGCGAAACGGCCCTGACACAGCACCGGTTCGACTGGCTGCTCGGGGACCCGGGAGCCGGAGGCAGGCGGGTCAGGCTGCCGGTCGAGGCGTACTGGCCCGGTCACCGGCTGGTGGTCGAGTACCGGGAACTCCATCACGACCGGCCGGTGCCACACTTCGACAAGCCGGACCGGCTCACCGTGAGCGGTGTCCACCGGGGTGAGCAGCGCGCCCTGTACGACGCGCGCCGGGAGACCGAGATACCCGCCCACGGGCTGCGGCTGGTCGTGGTCCGGCCCGCCGACCTCGACGCGGACAAGCGCGGGCGGCTGCGGCGCGACGAGGCGGCCGACCTGCCGGTCCTGCGGAGGATCCTCACCCAGGCCGGCGACGAGGACCGGGCATGAGGTGACGGGCGCAGCGGGGCGGTGCGTACGCCGGACGCGGGGTTCCGGCCCGTTCCGGCCCGTCGGCAACGAGACACTGCGCCGTCACTGCCTCACACTTCACGAGCCGGCCACCTTTACCCCTGCTTGACAGCCGCCTTACCTCGCGCATAACCGCCTTCAATAGTGTCGTGAGGTTGGCATGTGCACAGCGTGAATAGCGGGGGGTGGGTGGCGTGTCGGACCTGAAGAAGACAGCCACGTCCATGCACAAGGCGGCGACGGGGCTGCGGCATGTGGGGCATCACACGGCGAAACCGTTGCAGGAGTTCAAGGCTCAGTCCCACGACCTGGGCGCGCTGGGCGCACTCGGCTCGCTGCTCAGCGCCACGGACGAGATCCGCAAGGGCATGACCACCCTGACCAGGCTGACCAAGGCGCTGGAAGAGGAGTGGGAGGCGGAGGCGAAGCTGATCGGCGAGGTCTCCGACGCCTTCGACCTGCTGGATGTGCTGATCGCTGCCACGGCGCAGGAAAAGAAGGGCTGAGCCGGGCGTGGTCGACCTCAACCCCCTCCACTACGTCAACAAGTTCAACCACATGTTCGGCGACTCCATCGCCAGTGGTCTGGAGTTCCTGGGCATCTCGGATCCGGCGGTGGACCCGGACGGGGTGCGGGAGATCGCCAAAAAGTGGCGGCATCTGGCCACCGGCCTGGACGACGCCGCGGAGGCGTCCCGCAAGGCCGTCGCCGAGGTGGAGTGGGAGGGCAAGGCGGCCAAGGCCTTCGACAAGCGCTCCAAGGCCGCCCGCAAGCAGGCCAGGGAGATGGCCCACTCGCTGAGGGAGGGCGCGAAGGCTCTGGACGGCTTCGCGGACAAGGCGCACGAGTTGCTGTCCGAGATCGGTGTGATCCTGGCGGAGATCGTCGAGTTCGAGATCGCCGGTCTGGCCCTGTCGATCCTGACCGCCGGCGCCTCGGAGGTCGCCTCCACCCTCATGGCGGGCGAACGGGCGCTGAAGGTGGTGGCGCTGGTCGGCCGGATCGAGGAGGAGGGCACCGCGCTGGGCTCCGTCATCCGCGGGGTGATGGAAGTCATCCGCGGTGTGGAGCGGGCGCTGAAGACGCTCAAGGAGATCCGGGGTGTCGCCGCGGTGGCCAAGATGGCCAAGGGCGGCGCGGAGTTCACGGCGTTCGAGACGCTGCTGCAGGATCCCTCCGCCTTCAAGGACCCGGAGAAGCTGGCCGGGATCCTGGCCCAGGGCGCGGTGCTGGGCGTCGGCTTCGGCGTCCTGGGCAAGGCCCTCGGCAAGGGACTCAAAGCACTGGGCCCCGCCGCCCTGGCGAAGCTGAGCCAGGCCATGGGGCTGGACTGCGCCGCCTTCGAGCGCCTGAAACTCAACCCGGGCTTCGACAAGCTGCCCGCCTCCGTCCGCAACATGGTCAAGAAGTTCGTGCGGGACCCGATCGACGTGGCCACCGGCGACATGGCCCTCACCCGCACCGACGTGTCCCTGCCGGGCGTGCTGCCGCTGATCCTCACGCGCACGCACCTCTCCTCCTATCGGTGGGGCGGCTGGTTCGGCCCCACCTGGGCCTCCACCCTCGACCAGCGGGTCCAGGCCGACGACGAGGGCTTCGTGTACGCGGCCGCGGACGGCGCCCGCCTCTGCTTCCCACGCCCGGACCCGGAGACCAACGACCCCGTCGGTCCGCAGACGCCCGGCTCCCGCCTCACCCTGTCCTGGGACACCGAGACCGACGGCGCCGTCCGCGTCACCGACCCCGACACCGGGCTGACCCACGTCTTCCACTCCCCGGTCCCGGCGGCCGGCGACACCGCCGTCGACCTGCCCCTCCAGCACATCGTCGACCGCAACGGCAACCGCATCACCGTCCACTACGCCGACGGGGACGTCCCCGCCGCGGTGATCCACTCCGGCGGCTACCGCATCGCCCTCGACCACGACCCGGCCCGCTCCCGCATCACCGGCCTGCGCCTGCTCGACCCCGCCCACCCGAACCGCCCCGGCACGACCCTGCTCACCTTCGGCTACGACGAACAGGGCCGGCTGACCGAGGAGACCAACTCCTCCGGCCTGCCGATGCGTTACACCTACGACGCCGAAGGCCGCATCACCTCCTGGACCGACCGCAACGACACCACCTACTGGTACCGCTACGACGAACAGGGCCGCGTCACCGCCACCGGCGGCACCGGAGGTGCCCTCGCCTCCACCCTCACCTACGACACTGCCACCCGCACCACCCGCGTGACCGACTCCCTCGGCCACACCCGCGTCTACGAGCACAACGAAAACCTGCGCCTCGTCCGCGAAACCGATCCGCTCGGCAACACCACCCGCCGGGAGTGGGACGATCAGCTACAACTGGTAGCGGTCGTCGATCAGTTGGGGCGCGCTACGAAACTCCGCTACGACCCCCTGGGGAACGTGGTCCAGGTGGTCCGGCCTGACGGGCACGAGACGACCGTTGCTCACAACACCCTGGGTCTGCCCGAGACGGTGACGCACCCGGACGGCTCTGTGTGGCGCCAGACCTATGACGAGCGCGGCAATCGCACCACCGTGTGTACGCCGGGCGGGGTCGAGTCCCGCTTCAGTTACGACGCGGCCGGCCGTCTGACGGCAGTGACCGACGGGCTCGGCCACACCACGGTGGTCCGCTGCAACACCGCGGGTCTGCCTGTCGAGGTCATCAACCCGCTGGGGCAGACATTCCGTTACCAGCGCGACGCCTTCGGCCGCACCGTCAAGGTCACCGATCCGCTCGGCGCACCCACCCGACTGCGGTGGACCGCTGAAGGCCGCTTGGCTTCCCGGACCTCCGCGGACGGCACGGAGGAGTCCTGGGCCTACGACGGGGAGGGAAACTGCGTCAGCCATACGGACAGGAACGGGGCGGTCACCTCGTCCGAGTACACCTGCTTCGACCTGCTGGCCGCACGCACCGGCCCTGACGGCGTGCGCTACGAGTTCACCCACGACACCGAACTACGCCTGTCGAGAGTGACCAATCCACAGGGGATGACCTGGGATTATGCCTACGATGCCGTGGGCCGGCTCACCTCGGAGACCGACTTCGACGGCCGAACCCTCACGTACACCCACGACGCCGCGGGACGTCTCACCAGCCGCACCAACGCGCTCGGCCAGACCGTGCGCTACGACCGTGACGCTCTCGGCCGGGTGATCCGCAAGGACGCCGAAGGCCGGGTCACCACCTACGAACACGACGTGTCGGGCCGGCTCGTCCGTGCCGTCGGGCCGGACACTTCACTCTCCGTCGAGATCGACGGAAGCGGACTGCCTCGGTCCGAGACCGTCGACGGCCGTACCGTCACCTACGCCTACGACCGCCTGGGCCGCCGTACCCGACGCACCACCCCCACGGGCGCGACCAGCACGTGGTCGTACGACGCCGCAGGCCGACTCATCGAACTGACCGCCGGTGGCCGCCCGGTCGGCTTCGACCGCGACGAGGCCGGCCGGGAGACAGCCCGCCGCATAGGCGACAACATCTCCCTCGCCCACACCTTCGACGTGCTGGGGCGGCTCACAGGGCAGAGCCTGCTCACCGCAGACGGCCAAGCCGTCCAGCAACGAGCCTTCACCTACCGATCCGACGGCCTCGTCACCCAGATCGACGACGCGCTCAACGGCACCCGGCGCTTCGATCTCGATGCCGCGGGCCGCGTCACCGCCGTTCACGCCCAAGGGTGGACCGAGAGCTACGCCTACGACGAGGCGGGCAATCAGACGGACGCGGCCTGGCCGGCCGCCCATCCCGGGCAGGAGGCAACCGGCCCACGCGTCTACCAGGGCACCCGCATCAACCGCGCCGGGCGGGTCCGCTACGAGCATGACGCCCAGGGCCGGATCACCCAGCGCCGCAAGACCCACCTGTCCGGGAAGTCCGAGACGTGGAGTTACGCCTGGGACGCCGAAGACCGTCTCGTCTCGGTCACCACCCCCGACGGCACACGCTGGCGCTACCAGTACGACCCGCTCGGACGCCGTTCGGCCAAGCAACGCCTTGCCCCGGGCGACGAGAGCGTCGTCGAGCAGACCGACTTCACCTGGGACGGCCACACCCTCTGTGAGCAGACCAGCGTGGCCGATGGCCCCTCCTGCCCAGTCGTTCTGACCTGGGACCACGACGACCGCCGGCGCCCGCTCGCCCAGACGGAACGCATCACCGCCGCAATGGCATCCCAAGAGGTCATCGACCAGCGCTTCTTCGCGATCGTCACCGACGTCATCGGCACCCCGACAGAACTCGTCGACGAACGGGGCGCCATCGCCTGGCGCAGTCGCGCCACCCTGTGGGGCACGACCACCTGGAACAGCGATGCAGCGGCCTACACTCCGCTCCGCTTCCCGGGCCAGTACTACGACCCTGAAACCGGCCTGCATCACAACCACTTCCGCACCTACGATCCCCAAACCGCCCGCTATCTCACCCCCGACCCCCTTGGGCTCGCCCCCGCCCCCAACCCGACGACCTACGTGCACAATCCGCACACCTGGAGTGATCCCCTGGGACTCGCCCCGGAATGCGGGGAGGAGTCGGAATACCTCTACAGAGGAGTCCCCAAGGGCCACCCCAAATATGACGAAGCCCTGCAAGGGGCAGCGGTCCCGCACGGTGGACATTCCGACCCCGGACGCCATGCCGGCGGGAACACTGAAAGCGAGTTCACATCATGGACTCATGACTACGAAGACGTGGCGCTCGACGCCGCGGAGGAACTCGGCCCCGGAGGAATCGTCTTGAGGATTCCCAGGGACAGTGTTCCACCAGAAATTGACTACGTGATCCACGGAACGGATTACGAGGTCTACGAGGAGATGGAGCATGCCCTGAAAGGAACCGTGAAGGGCGCTGAGATCAGCGTCGACAGAGGACCTTGGCGCAGGCCCTGACCGGCCCGCCCTATACTCGCCGCAACCCTGCTACAGACTGGCAGTCAAGTGGAACGTGAGACTTTGCAGCGCCTGCTCCGAACGGGCGGCCAGGTTGCGCAGCAGTGCGCCGACGCCCTGACGCAGGGCGCGGAATTCGAACTGTGGCCGGACCAGTCGCCGAAAATGCGCCTGGTCTCCCTCTACGCCCGCAGAGAGCGGACACTCCAGAAGACCGGCCAGCCTTCCATTGGATTTGCTGCGGCTGTCGAGGATCTCCGCGCATACCCGGGAGAAAGCCTGCTGACGGGATACGTCGACGACCGGCCGAACGGCGGCTACTACTTCCAGATCTTCACCGATCCATCGACGGAGACTCTGGTTGCCTGCCTGGGCGTGAGGCCATCCCCGGACGATCCTCCGCCTGCCTGAACGCCATCTTCGGCAAGCGCCGACTCCAGGACGCCGCGGCCACCCGCCGGTCGGCCTGCGCGCGGAGCCGGGGCTCGTGCCGCCCTTCCCCTCCGGTCGCCTCGCCGCTCTCCACGAGCCGTGACGGACCGGCCGCACGGACCGGCGCACTACACACCATGCCGACACCGATGCCGGCCGGAGACGGAACCGTAGCCGCAGGGTAGGCCCGACACACGTCAACCGGGCGTCGAACGACGCCGGTTGCCTCCTGTGAGTGAACTGGCGCCGCACGTTCCCTTCCTCGGACCACCCCACCCCTTTTCGTGCGATACCGTCGCCTCCGCAACCAGCCGGTCCGCACCGCAGCGATCGCCGGCTCGGCCCCCGGTCCCCGAAACGCACCGGTAGGACTTTCTGAGCGTGCGGCCTGCTCGCACCCACGCCTCACCGTGTCAGGCGTGGAGGACGGCTAGCGTACCGCCGAGGATTTCGCTACCGTTCGAGGTGCTAACCATCAGTCCACCCAACTCATCACCATCGCCCGATTTTTGATGAAGTGCATGACTGTGGGCGGGGCACCCGGGGTTGTGCGACGAGAGTTCTCAACAACACCCCACAAGCCCGTCTGCCGCGACATCATGGTGCGTGCGCGGCTACACGGAGTCGACCTCAGAGAGAATGGAGCGAGCGATGGACCAGGAACGGTCGGACGCCGAAGGAATTTTCCCCTCGCTCTTCAGAAGGTTAAGCCACTGGATTCGACGCAGTTCGGCGGAGACCGATTCCGCATGCATTTTCTGCCGGCGGGACCAACCCGATCTGAACAGAATTTTGCAGCAGAACAAGACGTTCTACGTCCGCTATGACAACTTCCCGGCCACCGCCGGCCATGTGGAGGTCGTTCCCAAACGCCACGTGGAGTCCTTCTTCGAGCTGACCGCCAGGGAGGTCAAGGACGCCTATGCCCTCATCCTCGCCACGCGGGAACGCCTCACGGAGGAACACGACGACCTCGACGGGTTCACCATCGGCGTCAACGAGGGGCGAGCGGCCGGACGAACCGTCGACCACCTGCACATCCACCTGATCCCCCGGCGCTTCGGGGATGTCGCGGATCCTCGTGGCGGAATCCGGCAGGCGGTCCCGAACTGCGAGCCGGACCTCTGGGCCGCCAAACCCGACGAGGAACCCGAGCTGAGGCAGCTCACCGACGCTCATACCGGCCGCCGCTGAGATCCACGGCCGGATCACAGGACGTCGAAGTCGTCCTGCCCGATACGGGAGCACAACGAGTTCAGTTCGTGCCAGAAGTCATCCACGTCCATGGCAGCGTGGCCGTGTCGGGCATCGACGCTGACGCATCCGATGAAGTCACCCCCGCGGCTCCTGATCGGGCTCGCGAAGACCGCCCCGCGGTGCGCCACACGCCGGAACTCCGACCAAGTCAGGCCCATCACCGCGTCGGCGCCCCGGGCATCCCGGTACCGCTCGAACTCCTGTCGGTCCGTCAGCCGGTCCGCCAGTTCCCGCACGTCGAAGGACACCTCCTCGTTCCGCTTCCAGCAGAGGCCCACGACGCCCACCCCTTTGGTCGGCGCGAAGGACCTGGTGGCCGGGGTGCTTCCGAGGCGATACGTGACGGTGCGCCGGAGGTACCCCCGCAGCGGATGACGAAGCGACCGCTGGATCTGCCACACGTGCAGCCCGAGGTCACCCGTGTCCACGGGAGGCTGCGCGTTTCGCGCCACGGCCAGCATCTTGCCGAAGTGCGCCAGCACCTGCTGCCGGACGACGACCCGGCGCCCCACCCGCTGCCGGTCCGCGTAGCTCTGGAACGGGGTCAGGGCGCCGAACAGGGCGACCGTGCAGACGAGCGTGACGACGACATACGGATGGTTCAGCATCGCGTCGGCCCAGAACTGCTTGCTCGGCAGGTCGTACTGCCGGGCTATCAGCACCAGAGATGCCCCGAGCAGTATCGACCGGTCCAGGAACTTGGCGGTCAGCGCTCTCATCTGGACTGCGGGTCGGACGAGCCGGAGGCCAGCAGGCTGACGTCGGACTTCTGGTGCTTCCACGCCACCCCGGGCAACGGGCGCGTTCCCTCATCACTCACCGCCCACGCCTCTCCGTCGTCGGTGGCTTCGCCGATCACGAAGAATTCCAGCCCCATGGCCGCGAACTCCGCGCGGCACGCCTCCAGATCATCCGGGGCAAGGGTGAAGGCCAACTGGAAGTCGGACGAGGCGCTCATCGTCAGAGCCAGCGGATCGACCCGCATGAGGTCCGCGACCATGCGCACCGCGGGGTCGACGGGGACGTCCCGCTCCGTGACGCGGAAGCCCACCCCGCCGGCCTGCATGATCTGCTCGATGGTGGCCTTGAGCCCGTCAGAGGTGTCCTGGCACGACGTGGCGAACGGCTTCTCGGCCAGGACACGTCCCTCGGCCACGCGGGCCCGGGGCCTTCGCCAACTGTCCAGCAGCCTCCGCGCCGCGTCCGCAGGAAGCCTGCGGGGAAGGAAGGAGTCCTCTTTCGGGAAATACGCGACCGCGGCTCCGAGCAGGCCGCAGGCGCCCGTGACACAGAGGAGGTCTCCCGGCCTGGCGCCGCTCCGTTTGAGTACCTTGCCCGGCCGGCAGACGCCCAGGGCGGTTCCGGAGAGGATGACGCGCTCGGCGTTGCCGATGTCGCCGCCCACGTTGAGGGTCCCGAAATCGGTACACGCCTGATGGATTCCGGCCATGACCTCCCGGAACCCCGCATCGTCCAACTCATGCGGGTAGCGGACGACGCTGAGCAGGCCGATGGGTGTCGCGCCCATGGCGGCGATGTCGCTGATGTTGGCCGCTGCCAGGTAATAGCCGATATCGAAGTCCGATAACAGGCCCATTTCGTGGAGAATGAATTTCGGGCCGCGAATGTAGTCCGATCCCACGACCAGGGTCACCGGCGATCCGATGTCGTACACCGCGCAGTCGTCCCGCACGTCCGCGCCCATGCTCAGGACCACGTCCAGACCGTCCGGTCCCACACCGGCTCCGGACTGACTGCTGAAGAATTCGCTGACCAGTTGCTTCACCCGTGTCGGCTCGTCCGAGTAGACCGGTTCCTGGGAGGTCACGATTCATCGCACCTTTCTCTGAGTACCTGGCGCCGAGGCGTTCGTCAGCCTGTTCAGGGCGCATGTGGACACCGCCGGAGCGGGAAGATACGTCGTGTCGATCTCGATGGAGTCGGGGAGCGACCGGACGGCGGCCCGGTTCTCCTCGTCGCGCTGCGTGGGCGGGCCCACTGCCGTGGAGCGGTCGCTCCGGTCGCGGTACTGCGCACGCCGCCGCTCCCTGCGCACGGCCAGACTGGCGGTCAGGTAGATCCGCAGACGCGCCGCCGGCAGGAGAGTCATGGCCACGTCTCTGCCGACGGCGACGACATCGCCGTGCTTCTCGACGATGGCCTGATGCATGCGCAGGATCTCCTCGCGCCAGGCGGAATCCCCTGCGACCGCCTTGAGTCCGCCGTCCAGGGACATGTCCCAGATGTCCTCGGTGATGTCCTCACCGTGCAGGAGAATGGCGTGATCCTGAACCAGCTCTCCCGACCTGTCGTACACGACGGGCCGGTGCTCCAGAGCGGAGTGCAGTCGGGTGCGCAGGCTCTCCGCCGGCTCCCGGGAGAGAGCGTAGGCCAGGCTTCGATAAGTGAGTCCGGTATCCAGGAAAGCCAGCCCGAGGGACTGGGCGAGACGTGTGGCCAGTGTGGTTTTACCGCTGGCCGTAGGACCGTCGATGGAAATCGAGACGCGCGGCACGTGCCGCCCTCCACATGTGCTCAGAATGACGTCCCCACGGCCGGCAGGGCGTCCCGCCAACTCCTGGTGAGCGTCATGGTCTCGCGGAGCAGTTCCTTGCGGACGACCAGGGCGTAGTCCCAGAGCGGGTCGGGGATGTCCAGCAGACGGCCGACGACGGAGCGCAGATACTGGCTGCGCATGGGGGTATGCCCGTCGTACACCTTGTATTCGCCCTCATGGGCACAGAGAAAATACGGCTCGCCCCGCAGGGCCGCCAGGCCTTTGATGTCCGTGAGGGAAACAGCGGGCAGCCCGTCCGCCGCTATCAGAGAATCGACGTGCTGACCGTCGACGGGCAGTATGTGCCAATGCGCGTGAGAAATGCACGCGCGTGTCCGCATGGCGGCGGAGGATCCATGCTCAAGTATCGTAAGCGGTCCGAAGGCACTTCGATATAAGGACTTTAAGACCGAGAACACGGCCGCCAGTTCACCATGACGCACATCGACGAACTCGGCAAAGCTGAGATAATGTTCGACCGGGAGAAGCAGCAGATGACCGGCGCACAGGGGAGACATGTCGGCGATGAGTCGGAACCGCGAGGTTTCCCAGATGACACGGCTCGGCGGGTCGCCCCCGTAAATCGCCGAGAAAGTGGTGTCCGGCGCACCGGCGATTTCCTCACAGAATTCCGAATCGACACAGCGGAGTCCGCTTTCCATGCCTACCCCTTGCCCAAGGGCTCAGCCGAGGAGAGAATAAAGTCGGGAGGACTTTACAGGATGCCGCAGGGACACACAAGTAAAAAGGTTGTCGCTCGTCGAAGTTGACTGAAACAATGTACGTCGGATTGTCTGCGCCTTTTCGGCTCTGTCTTCTGCATGGATGGTGAGTAATGCGTGAGGCCGATAGAAACCACCCAGCGGGTCCAGGACAGAGTAGACGCTCCTCCCCCTCGGGGACGGCAGGCTATGGCGCCGCGGCCGAAGATCTCGCGCGCCAGTACGAAAGCATCTCCTTCCAAAATGTCCACGGTGAGATGCTCCCCCTGTTTCCGCCTCCTCCCGCCAGGGTCGCCGACCTGGGCGCCGGGTCCGGCAGGGACGCGGCGGCGCTCGCCGGACTGGGCCACGACGTGGTGGCGGTCGAACCGACGCCCGAACTCCGCGAGATCGGACAGCGACTGCACGCGGACGCGCCCCTCACCTGGATCGACAGCGCACTGCCCGGACTCCCCGGCGTGCACGGACCCTTCGACCTCGTGCTGATCGTCGCCGTATGGATGCACCTGGAGCACGGAGACCGGGAGGCAGCCATGACGCGCGTCCGGTCGCTGCTGTCCCCGACGGGGCGCGTGCTCATCACCCTTCGGCACGGTCCCGTCCCACCCGGGCGGCGTATGTTCGATGTTCCCCTGTCCGAGACGATCCGGCTGGCGCGCCGGGCCGGACTCGACGTACTGACGGTCCGCGAGCAGCCGGACCTGCAGCGACGCCCAGGGGTCTCGTGGAGCGTGCTGCTACTGCGGGCCAGGCTCTGACCGGGCGAAGCGCGCGCCTGCCAGGGGGCAACCCCGACAACCCCGACAGAGCTTCCCGTCGCCCCCACAGAGCGCCACCGTGGGGGTGTCGTACCTGGTGAGCGGGGGTTTCACCACGGGATCTTCGGGACATGACCACGTCCCCCCGCCAGGAGCGGCGGTCCACGCTGCCGCTCCCGCTCGCCGACCAGACGGTTCTCTCGTTCCGCTTCACCGCGTCCCCACGCGGCGCCCGGCTCGCCCGCCGGCTCGCCTCCTGCCAGATGGACGCCTGGGGCTGGCGCCACCGGACCCCCGTGCACGATTCCGTGGAACTGATCGTCGCCGAACTGGCCAACAACGCCGTGACCCACGGCCGCGTGCCCGGACGCGACGCCAGTCTGCGTCTGACGCGGTTCCGCGTCACCGGCCGCATCCGCATCGAGGTCAGCGACGCCCGCGGGGAGCGGCACCCCGCCCCCGTCCGGGACGGCCTGCCCGATGACGAAGGCGGACGCGGTCTCGCGCTGGTCGCCGCACTGGCCGAGGAGTGGGGCATCGCCCCGCGGCCCGGCGCGCCGGGCAAGACCGTGTGGGCGGTGGTGGCGGCGCCCGGCACGCCGTAGCAGCGGCCCGGCCCGCGCTCCCGCACCGGTCCACTCCCCGCAGACCGCCCCAGCCGCCCGCCGCGACCTGGCAGGATGAATGGGACGTACAAGGGACACACGGGGACCACGGGGAGCGGGAGCAGTCGATGGCCAGGGGCGCGGGCGAGACGGTCGTACTGAGAGACGTGCTCGACATCAAGGAGGACGTCTACGCCGGCGACTTCAAGGTCGAGCTGTCCCAGGGGTTCACCGGCAGGGCCGCCGGGCGCGTCGAGGAGTACGTCGTCACCCCGCAGCTGCAGGAGCAGTTCCGCAAGGCGCTGAACCTGGTGCGCGGCGCGGTACGCAAGAACACCTCATACGCCGCCTACCTGCACGGCTCCTTCGGCGCCGGTAAGAGCCACTTCCTCACCGTGCTGCACGCCGTCCTCAACAACGACCCGTCCGTGCGGACCAAGCCGCGGCTGCGGGAGGTCGTCGCCGAGCACGACGAGTGGCTGCGCGGGAAACGGTTCCTGATGGTGCCCTACCACCTCGTGGGCGCCGCGAACCTGGACGAGGCGCTGCTCGGCGGGTACGTGCGGGCGGTGCGCGAGCGGCACCCGGAGGCGCCCACCCCGATCGTGTTCCGTTCCGACGCCATGCTGGCGGACGCCCGGCGCATGCGGGAGCAGCTCGGGGACGACGCCTTCGTGCGGCTGCTCCCGGCCGACCCCGGCGGCCCCGACGACGGCGAGGACGACGAGCTGCAGGTGATCGGCGCCGGCGGGGCCTGGACGTCCGGCGAGCTGGACGACGCCTTCACTGCGCCCGCCGGGGACCAGCGGCGCGAACGGCTGGTGTCCGCGCTGCTCAGCGGGCCGATGCGGTCGTACGCGGAGAGCGCGCACGGTGACGCGGCCAAGTACGTGCCGCTGGAGACCGGGCTCGCCGCGATCAGCAGGCACGCCCGCGCCCTGCACTACGACGGCGTGGTGCTGTTCCTCGACGAGCTGGTGCTGTGGCTCCAGGCCCACATGAGGGACCGCACCTTCGTCAACAGCGAGATCCAGAAGCTGGTGAAGCTGATCGAGTCGGGCGACGCGGAACGGCCCGTGCCGATCGTGTCGTTCATGTCGCGTCAGCGCGACCTGTCCCAGCTCGTCGGCTCCGACGTGCTCGGCGCCGACGTCAAGGCGATGGAACAGGCCCTCGAATACCTCAACGAGCGGTTCGACACCGTCGACCTGGAGGACCGCAACCTGCCGGAGATCATCAAGGAGCGGGTGCTGAAGCCGCTGCCCGGCAAGGAGGCGGTGCTGGAGAGCTCCTTCGCCGGCATCGACCGCTCCAACCAGCAGGTCAAGGACATCCTGCTGGACGGCGGCGGCGCCACCCAGGCCGACTGGTCCGACTTCCGGGCCGTGTACCCGCTGTCCCCGGCGCTGCTCAACGTCCTCGTCGCCCTGTCCGGCGCGCTCCAGCGCGAACGCACCGGCCTCAAACTCGTCCAGCAACTGCTGCAGCACAACGCCGGCGCCGCCGTCGGCCGGCTCATCCCGCTGGGCGACCTGTGGGACGTCCTCGTCGACGGCACCCGCGCCGCCTTCACCGACAAGCTGAAGCGCGAGTCCGAGGCCGCGGTGAAGTTCCACGCCAAGGCGCGCGCCCACCTGCTGGACAAGTACGGCTCCGACACGCACACCGACTTCCAGGCCGACGACCGGTTCGTCAAGACACTGCTGCTGGGCGCGCTCGCCCCCGACGTGCCCGCGCTGCGGCGGCTGACCGGGGCCCGGCTCGCCGCGCTCAACCACGGCTCGGTGCGCTCCCGGACCGTGCCCGCCGGCGACGTCGTCGTGCGCCGCATGCGCGACCTGCAGGCCGCGTTCCCGTCCGAGGTGCGCTCCGACGGCGAGGCCGACCCCGTGTTCTCGCTGCACCTGTCCGACCTCGACATCGAGCCGCTGCTCGACGCCGTCGCCGAGGAGGACAAGGCGGGCGTGCGCCGGGTGTGGCTGCGCGACCGGCTGTGGGACGCCATCGGCGTGCGGGACGGGCAGTTCGTCGCCGAGAAGGAGATCGTCTGGCGGGGCACCCGGCGCGTCGCCGAGTTCGTCTTCGGCAACGTACGCGACCGCGCCGACCTGCCCGACGAGCAGTTCACCCCGGCCACGTCCGGCAACGTGCGGTTCGTCGTCGACTACCCCTTCGACGACGGCGACCACTACCCCAGCGACGACTTCCACCGCGTCGAGGAGCTGAGGAAGGACGGGCTGACCGCCCCGACCCTGGTCTGGCTCACCGACTTCTTCTCCGACCAGCGCAAGGCACAGCTCGGCCGGCTCATGCGGATCACCTTCCTGCTGGAGCGCGACCGGCTCGCCGACTACACCGGCACCTTCCCGCCCGACGACCGGGCCAAGGTCAGGCGGCAACTGGAGGTGGCCCGCGACACGCTCACCGATCAGCTCACCGGCGCGCTCGCCGAGGTGTACGGCCTGGCCCGCCCCACCGACGCCAACCCCGGTCCCGAAGTGCCCGACGGGCGGCACGTGCTCTCGCTCCAGCCGGAGTTCACGCAGCCCCGCACGGAAGGCGGCAAGGGCTTCGAGGCGAACGCGCAGCACCTGGCCGACGGCATGTTCTCCGCGCTCTATCCCAAGCACCCCGACTTCGGGCCGGACCCCAAGGGGCAGCGCAAGGCGGTGACGGCCGGTGAGCTGCGCACCGCCCTGGAGTGGATCACCCGGGCGATGGACGAGGGCGGCCGCGCCCAGAACGTCGACAGCCACCACCTGAAGACCGTCAAGCGGATCGTGGAGCCGCTGGAACTGGGCACCGTCCACGACGGCCCCCTCGTCATGCGGCAGGACTGGCGCACCCGCGTCAACCAGGCCGCGTCCGCGCACAAGCAGCGCGGCGACCTCGCCGTCGAGGACATCCGCAACTGGATCACCAAGGACCTCGGCCACGGCGGGCTCGACAAGCTCACCGGGAACCTCCTCATCGCCGCGTACGCGCTGCTCGACGACCGGGCCTGGGTGTACCAGGGCGGCCCGGAGCGGGAGGCGCCCGCCCTGCACGAGATCGGGCCCGGCTGGTCGCTGCGGTCCCAGCCGCTGCCCGGCGAGGACGAGTACGCGGCGGCCCGGGACCGGGCGGCCAGGCTGTTCGGCGTCACCGCCAAACCGGCCATGTACGCGCGCAACGTCAACCGGCTCGCCGAAGGCATCCGTGCCCGGGCGGAGAGCTGGGAGAAGGACGTGGCCGGGGTGCGGGCGTCGCTGGAACGGCACGCCGCACTGCTCGGACTGGACACCCCGGGCCAGGCCGCGCCGCGCACCGCGATCCTGCGGGAGGCCGCGGGCCTGCTCGCCCGGCTGACCCGGCACGGCAGCGACGCCACCGCGCTGGTGCGCGAGCTGGCGTCGGCCTCGTTCACCGCGACCGAGCGGGACCTCAACACCGCCATGGGCAGCGCCGGCGAGGTACTGCGGGCACTGGACGGTGCCGCCTGGCCCGCCCTGACGAACGTACGCGGCCTGATCGGCCGTGAGGACGGCGTGGGCGACCGGGCACGACGGCTGTTCGACGAGATCGCCGTCACCGCCCGGGCCTCCGAGTTCGAGCGGCCGCTGGTGCCGGTGCTCGGCGAGGCGGGCGAGAAGGCCAACGCGATCATCAACGCGGCGCTGGCGGTGGAGACCGCGTTCACGCCCCGGCAGGAGCCCGCGCCGGCCGCGCAGGACGTACGGGTCAGCGAGCCGGAGGTGGCGACCCACCACCCCGCGGGGCCGCAGCCGGGGGCGGGCGGCACGGTGGTGCCGTCGCAGGCCGACCCCGCCGCCGCTCAGGCGCCGGACGCTTCCGGCACACCGCCGCGCGCTCCGAGATCGGGGCGCCGGGTCGTCGCCGCGGCCGGTGCGACGCCGCTGGAGGAGCTGCTGGCCGGTGAACTCGCCGGTGTCCGCGACGACATCCGCGCCTATCTCGCCGCCCACCCGGACGCCGCCGTGGAGATCAGCTGGCGGCCGGTGGAGTCCGCGGAGGGTGCCGAGAGCGCCGAGAGCGCCGGGGAGGCCCGCTGATGGCGGCCCGGCCCGCCGCCGGGCGGCGCGCCGTCGAAGTACTGCTGGAGACGGAACTGCCCGGGGCCGAAGGCCGCCGCCTCGTGCTGGTCGACGCCGTGTGGGCGGGCAGCGACGAAGAACGCGAGTTCACCGTGCAGGTGGACGGCGGCACGCGCCGCGTCCGCGTCACCGACCAGGACTCGCCGCTCGGCATCGCCGACGCCTGGCGGCGCCACCTCGCCGACACCGGCGAGGACGGCGACGGCGTCCTGGTCGTCACCGGCAGCGTCCCCGCCGACCAGCTCGGCTGGGACCTGCGCGGACACGCGGTCCGCCGCCGGCCGCTGGCCGTCGAACGGGCCGACATCGTCAAGCAGCTTTTCGGAGCCGGCGACCTCGACACCCGGATGGTGCGCGAGACCTGGCTGCTCGACGCGCTGCTGGAGGCCGAACCGCCCGGCGGCTGGCCGCGCACGGGTTCCGTCCTCACCCGCGACCGGGCCGTACGGGCCCTGCTGGCCGCCCGCGTCGGACTCGGTGACGCCGCGGACGACTCCCTGGACCTGGACGCGGACACCCTCTTCGACTGGAGCCGCACCCCGGCCGGGCCGCGGCGCTTCGCCGAACTGCCTCAGCAGGAACGCGCCGGGCTGACCACCTGGCTGGACCAGGTGGCCGGGCCTGCGGCGCCCACCCTGCTCGCGCTGGCCGCCGACGGCCGCGGCGCCGACGCGCTGCCGCTGGGCGCGCTCGCCTCGGCGGCCCTGGCCTGCCCGGCCGCCGCCGACGCCGGGTTCGCCCTGGGCACCCTCTTCGGCGAATCCCTGCGGTCCTTCGACGCGCTGACGCCGTACGCGGCCGCCGCCACCGGAGTGCTGACCCGGTGGATCGCACAGGCGGAAGCCGGCGGCCCGTCCGGGGCGGACGCCCGCGCCCGGGTGCTGGCCGTGCTGGAGCAGGCCGACCGGCTCGCCGAGACCGCGCGGCTGACCGGCCTGCTCACCGGCGACCGGCTGCTGCCCTCCGGATACCGGGCCCGGCTGCGGACCCTCGCCACCACGCTCGACGCCCGCCCCGCCGCCGCCGAGGCCGCGCTGCGCGACCTCGCGGACCACCAGCTCACCAGGCTCCACGCGGAGTCCACCGAACGCGCACGCACCGCCGTCCGGCTGCTGCGCTGGCTCGACACCCCGCTCCCGCCGCTGGAGTCGGCCGGCCAGAGCGTGCGCCGTCACATGGAGTCCACCGGCTGGGTGGACCTGGCGACCGGCATCCTCGCCGAGGGCGACACCTCACGCGACGGCACGGTCGGGGAGGCCTACCACCGGCTCATCGGCCGGGTGCGGGACCGGCGCCGGCAGCTCGACGAACGGTTCGCCCAATCCCTCGCCACCTGGGTGGAAAGCGCGTCGCAGCAGGCGCCGAACGGGGCGCTGCTGATCGAGGACGTCCTGACGGAGGCAGCCGCTCCGCTCGCCCGGGAGGGCGGCCGGCCGCTGATCCTCGTCCTGGACGGAATGAGCGCGGACGTCGCCGCCGAACTCGCCGCCGGGCTCGACCGGCGGGACTGGACCGAGATCGTCCCCACCGCACCCACGGGACGCCGTCCCGGCCGGCTCGCCGCGGTCGCCATGCTGCCGACCGTCACCAGGATCAGCCGGGCCTCCCTGCTCGCGGGCACGGCCACCGAGGGCGGCCAGGACGTGGAGCGGGCCGGCTTCACGGCCTTCTGGAAGAAGCGGCGCCGGGCAGCCAGGCTCTTTCACAAGGGAAGCTACGAAGGAGCCGCCGGGCACCGGCTCGCTCCCGAACTGCTGGGCGCGCTCCAGGACGACGACACCGTCGTCGGAGTCGTCGTCAACACCATCGACGACGCGCTGGCCGACGGGCGGGAGAACGGACGCGCCCGGTGGGGCACGGCCGACATCGCCAGACTGGCCGACCTGCTCGACGCCGCCCGCGGTGCGGGCCGGCCGGTCCTGCTCGTCTCCGACCACGGGCACGTCCTGGACCGCAGCCCGCGTGAGGCGGGGCCCACACCGGCCGACGGGGTGGAGGGAGCCCGCTGGCGCACCGGCCCGGCCCAGCCCGGCGAGGTGGAGCTGGCCGGGCCGCGCGTGCGGGCCGGCAACGGGCGGATCACCGCCGCCTGGCGTGACGACCTGCGCTACACCTCCCGCCAGGCGGGCTACCACGGGGGCGCCTCACTCGCCGAGGTCACCGTGCCGGTCCTGGCCTTCGTCCCGTCCGGCAGCGAACTCCCGTCCGGCTGGACGGCGCTGCCCGCGGAGAACACAGCCCCCGCATGGTGGCGGGGCGGCGGAACAGCCGAACCGCCGCAGCCCGCCCCGGTGCCGCGCGGCAGGGACACCCGCAAACAGCAACCGCCGCAGTCCGAAGGGCTGTTCCCGCAGCCCGGACACGGCACACTCGGCGAACGGACCGTGCGCAGCAAGCCGTACGAGACGCAGCGCGAGTTCGTGCGCAACGCGCCCGGCAACACCGCCGTGGCCGCGGCGCTCGACGCACTGCTCGAAGCGGGCGGCAAGCTGTCACCGGCCGCCGTCGCCGCAGCAGCGCAGTCGGCCACCGGCCGGTCGGAACGCAACCCCCAGCGGTTCGTCACCATGCTCGAACGTCTGCTCAACATCGACGGTTACCCGGTGCTCCAGCTCGTGGAGTCCGGGCGCACCGTCCACCTCGACAGGGAGCTGCTGCGGCAGCAGTTCACGGAAGGCACACAGGCGTGAGCACCCCGACTCCCCGACCGACCGGCACCGCCGGGATCAGCGCCGCACGCGCCCGGGACGTCGTCGACGCCCTGCGCCGCGGCACCGTACCGCAGCAGGGGCTCGGCCTGTTCGCCGTGGGCCTCGACCGGTTCACCGACGCCCTGGACGACGACCTGTCCACCGTCGCCCGCGGCGGCAGCGCCTTCCACGCCCTGCGCGGCGAGTACGGCTCGGGAAAGACGTTCTTCGCCCGCTGGCTCGCCGAACGGGCCAAGAAGCGCGGCCTGGCCGTCAGCGAGGTGCAGATCTCCGAGACGGAGACCCCGCTGCACCGCCTGGAGACCGTCTACCGCCGGCTCACGGAACGACTGACCACGTCCACGCATCCGCCGTCCGCGCTGCGCGCGTTGATCGACTCCTGGTTCTATGCCCTGGAGGAGGAGGTCATCGGCGCCGGAGAGGTGGACGAGAACGACGAGGCCGGACTCGCCCGTGCCGTGGACACCCTGCTGGAGCTGAGGCTCACGGACGTGGCCCGCACCACCCCCGCCTTCTCCGCCGCCCTGCGCGGCTACCGCGAGGCGGTCGCGGCGGGTGACGGGGCACGTGCCGAGGCGCTGATCGCGTGGCTCGGCGGACAGAAGTCCGTGGCCGCGTCGGCCAAGCGGTCCGCCGGGGTGCGGGGCGACCTGGACCACTTCGCCGCACTGGGCTTCCTGCAGGGCCTGCTGACCGTGCTGCGGGACTGCGGGCATCCCGGGCTGCTGCTCGTCCTCGACGAGGTGGAGACGCTGCAGCGGGTACGCGGCGACGTACGGGAGAAGTCCCTCAACGCCCTGCGGCAACTCCTCGACGAGATCGACGCCGGACGGTTCCCCGGCCTGTTCCTCGTCATCACCGGCACCCCCGCCTTCTACGACGGCCAGCAGGGCGTGCAGCGCCTGGCACCGCTGGCCCAGCGGCTGGCCACGGACTTCACCACCGACCCGCGCTTCGACTCCCCGCGGGCCGTACAACTGCGCCTGCCGGGCTTCGACCTCGCGTCCCTCGGCGAGCTGGGGCGGAAGGTACGCACCGTGTACGAAGCCACCGCCCGCCGTCCAGAGCGCGTCGCCGCACGGGCCGACGACGCCTACCTCGACGACCTGGCACGTGCCGTCACCGGCTCACTCGGCGGCAAGGCCGGCATCGCTCCCCGGCTCTACCTGCGGAAGCTGGTGGCCGACGTCCTCGACCGTATCGACACGTTCGACGACTTCGACCCACGTGTCCACTACACGCTCACGGTCAACACCGCGGAACTCGACGAGGTGGAACGCAACGCCGCGGCGAGCGCCGGAGACGTGGAGCTGGAGCTGCCGTGAGCGCCGCCGCGCTGGACCTGCTGGACCCGATCCTGACCCACCACATCGTCAACACGCTCGGCTGGCGCTCCCTGCGCCCCCTGCAGGAGGAGGCGATCGGGCCGCTGCTGTCCGGGCAGGACGCGGTGCTGCTGGCGCCCACCGCCGGAGGCAAGACCGAGGCCGCCGCATTCCCCCTGCTCACTCGCGCGCAGCGGCACGGGTGGAAGGGCACCGGCATCCTGTACGTCACTCCGCTCAAGGCGCTCCTGAACAACCTGCACCCCCGGCTGGAGACGTACGCGGGCTGGGTGGGCCGCACCGCGGAGCTGTGGCACGGCGACATCGCGACCAGCAGACGCCGCCGCATCCTGGCCCAGCGGCCGGACCTTCTCCTCACCACGCCGGAGTCCCTGGAAGCGATGCTGGTCAGCGCCCATGTGGACCACCGGACGTTCTTCTCCGGGCTGCACAGCGTGGTGGTCGACGAGGTGCACGCCTTCGCCGGTGACGACCGCGGCTGGCATCTGCTCGCCGTACTGGAGCGGCTGCAGAGGATCACCGGGCGGCCGGTGCAGCGAGTCGGTCTGTCGGCCACCGTCGGCAACCCGCACGAGCTGCTGGACTGGCTCCAGGGGTCGGGACACGGCCGACGGCCCGGGCAGGTCGTCGCACCCGGCGTGGCACCGCCCGAACCACGTACGGCAGCACCCCCGCTTTCCACCGCTCCCCCGCCGGGCGACATCGAGCTGGACTACGTCGGCTCGGTCGCCAACGCGGCCACGGTCGTCGCCGCCCTGCACCGGGGCGAGAAGCGCCTGGTGTTCTGTGAGAGCCGCCGCACCGTCGAGGAGCTGGGCGAGCAGCTCAGGCTGCGCGGTGTCACCACGTTCCTGTCCCACGCCTCACTGTCGGCGGACGAACGACGGCGTGCCGAACAGGCCTTCGCGGAGGCCCGGGACTGCGTGATCGTGTCCACCAGCACCCTGGAACTCGGCATCGACGTCGGTGACCTCGACCGAGTGATCCAGCTCGACGCTCCGCAGACCGTCGCGTCGTTCCTGCAACGCCTCGGCCGTACCGGCCGTCGCCCCGGCACCCGCCGCAACTGCCTCTTCCTCGCCCTCACCGACGCCGGTCTGCTGTCCGCGGCGGCCTTGCTGCTCGCCTGGTCGCGCGGCTGGGTGGAACCGGTGACGCCACCTCCTGAACCACGGCACCTGGTCGCCCAGCAGATGCTCGCCCTGTGCCTGCAGGAACACCGGGTCGGGGAGAACCTGTGGCAGGAGTGGTGGGGTGGGCTGGGAACCTTCGGGAAGGCCGCCGAGCCCATCGTGCACCACCTGGTGGAGCAGGGCTACCTGGACCGGGACGGCGGCCTGCTGTTCATCGGGCCCGAGGCCGAACGCCGCTTCGGGCAGCGGCACTTCATGAACCTGACGGCATCGTTCACAGCCCCGCCGGAGTTCACCGTGCTGAGCGGGCGGACCGAGATCGGCCGCACCGACCCGGATCTGCTCACCGAGGAGGTCGAGGGACCGCGGAAGCTGCTGCTGGCGGGCCGCAGCTGGCTGGTGACGTACATCGACTGGCGCCGCAGGCGCTGCTTCGTCGAGCCCGTGGACGAGGGCGGGCGTGCCAGGTGGAACGGCTTCGGCCCGGACCGTGTCCGGTCGTTCACCCTGACCCGTGCCGGGCGGCAGGTGCTGCTCGGCGATGACCCACCCGTCGTCCTCACCCGTCGCGCACAGGCCAAACTGGCCCAAGCGCGGGATGCCCACCGGGACGTGGTCCACCCGGCCGGTACGGTCATCACCCGCCGGGGGGACGGCGACGTCCGGTGGTGGACCTGGGGCGGACACCGGGCGAACGCCACCCTGACCGCCTCTCTCCCCTCCGTGGTGCTGCCCCACCGGATCACCGACGACCGCTTCCTGAGGCTGCGTGACGACGTGACCCCGCGGATGTGGCGAGCCGCCGCGGCGGACGCCGGCAACGGCGTGACACTGCCCGAGGTGGACGTACGCGCCGTGCGGGGCCTGAAGTTCGCGGAGGCACTGCCCCCACGGCTGGCGGAGGCCACCCTCGCCGCCCGGCTGGCGGACGCTCAGGGGGCGCGGGCGCTGCTGGCGGAGAACGTCCGGTTCCTGGTAGACACCGACGGCTGACCGCATCTGCCGAGACGGGGGCCTTCCTGTGAGCGGTGCGGCTCAGTGGCTGTGGCCGTGGCTGTGGCCCGCGGCGGCCGGCTCTTCCTCTTCCTTCTTCTCGACGACCAGGGTCTCGGTCGTCAGCAGGAGGGAGGCGATGGAGGCGGCGTTCTCCAGGGCGGAGCGGGTGACCTTCACCGGGTCGATGACCCCGGCCTTGACCAGGTCGCCGTACTCGCCGGTGGCGGCGTTGTAGCCGTTGCCCTTCTCCAGCTCCTTGACCTTGGAGACGATCACGTAGCCCTCGAGGCCCGCGTTCTCCGCGATCCAGCGCAGCGGCTCGACGACGGCGCGCGCGACGACGGAGACGCCGGTGGCCTCGTCGCCGGTCTTGTCGAGGTTGCCCTCGAGGACCTTGGCGGCGTGGACCAGCGCGGAGCCACCACCGGAGACGATGCCCTCCTCGACCGCGGCGCGGGTCGCGGAGATGGCGTCCTCCAGACGGTGCTTCTTCTCCTTCAGCTCCACCTCGGTGGCGGCGCCGACCTTGATCACGCACACGCCGCCGGCCAGCTTGGCGAGGCGCTCCTGGAGCTTCTCGCGGTCCCAGTCGGAGTCGGTGGTCTCGATCTCGGCCTTGATCTGGGCGACGCGGCCGTGGACGTCCTCGGACTTGCCGGCGCCGTCGACGAGGGTGGTGTCGTCCTTGGTGACCGTCACGCGGCGGGCGGAGCCCAGCACGTCCAGGCCGACCTGGTCGAGCTTGAGGCCGACCTCCTCGGAGACGACGGTGGCGCCGGTGAGGATCGCCATGTCCTGCAGCATCGCCTTGCGGCGGTCGCCGAAGCCGGGGGCCTTGACCGCGACCGCGTTGAAGGTGCCGCGGATCTTGTTGACCACCAGGGTCGACAGGGCCTCGCCCTCGACGTCCTCGGCGATGATCAGCAGCGGCTTGGAGGAGTTGGCCTGGATGACCTTCTCCAGCAGCGGCAGCAGGTCGGCGATCGCGGAGATCTTGCCCTGCGTGATCAGGATGTAGGGGTCGTCGAGGACGGCCTCCATGCGCTCCTGGTCGGTGACGAAGTACGGCGAGAGGTAGCCCTTGTCGAAGGCCATGCCCTCGGTGAAGTCCAGCTCCAGGCCGAAGGTGTTGGACTCCTCGACGGTGATGACGCCGTCCTTGCCGACCTTGTCCATCGCCTCGGCGATGAGCTCGCCGACCTGCTGGTCCTGGGCGGACAGCGCGGCGACGGCGGCGATGTCGGACTTCTCCGCGATCGGGCGGGCCGACGCCAGCAGGTCCTCGGAGACGGCGGCGACGGCGGCGTCGATGCCCTTCTTCAGGGCGGCGGGGGAGGCGCCGGCGGCCACGTTCTTCAGGCCCTCGCGGACCAGGGCCTGGGCCAGCACGGTGGCGGTGGTGGTGCCGTCACCCGCGATGTCGTTGGTCTTGGTCGCCACCTCCTTCACCAGCTGGGCGCCGAGGTTCTCGTACGGGTCCTCGATCTCGACCTCGCGGGCGATGGTGACGCCGTCGTTGGTGATGGTGGGAGCGCCGAACTTCTTGTCGATGACGACGTTGCGGCCCTTGGGGCCGATCGTCACCTTGACCGTGTCGGCAAGCTTGTTGACGCCGCGCTCGAGGGCGCGACGGGCGTCCTCGTCGAACTTCAGGATCTTCGCCATGACAGCGTGAGCCCTCTCGGAAATCTAGGTGAAAGAAACTGCGCCCCGGGCGCCCGGCTTCTTGTGTGGTCGCGGGGGCCAGGGGCGCAGCTAAGAGCGGAATGCTCGAGGTGGGACTACTTCTCGATGATCGCGAGGACGTCGCGAGCCGAGAGGACGAGGTACTCCTCGCCGTTGTACTTCACCTCGGTGCCGCCGTACTTGCTGTACAGCACGATGTCGCCGGTCTTGACGTCGAGCGGGAGACGCTCGCCGTTCTCGAAGCGGCCCGGGCCCACGGCCAGGACGACGCCCTCCTGGGGCTTCTCCTTGGCGGTGTCCGGAATGACCAGGCCAGAGGCCGTGGTCTGCTCGGCGTCCAGCGGCTGGACCACGATGCGGTCCTCGAGCGGCTTGATGGCAACCTTGGAGCTGGCGGTCGTCACGATCCGACCTCCCCCTTCGGAGATCTCACGGGGTTAACTGTCTGAGGTGGCGACCAGGTCGATCCGTCGTCGCGGGTGCCGGACCTGCCCGTCGCGTTGTTGGCACTCTCCAGGGGGGAGTGCCAGACCTGAGACTATGACCGTGATTAGCACTCGGTCAAGCGGAGTGCCAATCACCGCGGCGCGTCGGCCGGGGTTCCGCGCCGCAAGGAGGACTGCGCGGGGTCGCGCGGCGGCTGCGCAGGACCGTACGCGGCCGTACGGCGGACCCGGGGCCTGCCGACTGACTTGGCGGCGTCAGACGTAGTCCTCCAGCCGCGCCACCCTCAGCCCCCGGCCGCGTGCCTCCCGCAGCAGCCGCGCCGTCCGCTCCCCGACCGTCGGTCCCGTGCCCTCGCCCGCGGCCACGGCCACGATGTCGCCGGGGCCGAGGCGGTGCTCGCCGCCCGCGTACGTCAGTTCGCCGTCCCCCGTCATCGCCGCCCGCCACAGCACGACCGCCGAGATGCCGCAGTCCGCCGCGGCGCGCAGGGTCGTCGCGTCGTACGTGCCGTAGGGCGGGCGGAAGAGGCGGGGGCGGACGCCGAGGCGAGCGGTGAGCTTGTCCTGCTGGCCGCAGATCTCGGCGCGCTGACCGACGTAGGGCAGGCCGCGCAGGGCGAGGTGGTCGAGGGTGTGGTTCTGCAGGCTCACTCCGACCGACCGCAGGCGCGCGAGGTGGGCGTAGCCCGGGCCGGCGACCCGGTCGGTGAGGAAGATGCTGACGGGCAGGCGCAGTGTGCGGACCGTCTCGGCGAAGCGGGGGTCCGTCTCCGCGCCGTCGTCGTAGGTGAGGAAGACGACCTTGTCGCGGGTGGGGACGCGGAAGAGCACCCGCGGCAGGCCCCGGTCCGCCGCGGGGGCGGCCGGAACCCGGGACGGATTCGGGGCCGCGTGGCCCCGGCGGCGGGGCGACGGCCGCCCGGGCGCGGGATCGCTGCCGCGGGGCGACGGCCGCCCGGGGGCGAGGTCCCGGCCGCGGGGCGACGGCCGCCCGGGGGCGAGGTCCCGGCCGCAGGACGACGACTGCCCGGCGACCGGAAGACCGGCAGCCGGAAGACCGGCGGCCGGAAGACCGGCGGCCGGATGACCGCCGTCGTACGGCGGCCGCCCGGCAGCCCTGTCTCCGGCGCCGACCAGCCGGTGCCCGACACCTTCGTCCCCCGCGCCACGCGGCCGACGCCCGACACCCTCGTCCCCCGCGCCACGCGGCCGACGCCCGGCGACCCCCTCCCCGGCCCCGCACGGCCGGCGCCCCGCGCCCCTGTCCCCCGTACCGCGCAGCCGCTGCCCAGGACCCCCGTCCCCGTCCTCGACCCCGCCGTGCGCCCGGTGCCCGACGGACGTGTCCCCCGTGGCGTGCGGCGGCCGGCCGGCGGTCGCCGTGCCGTGCGGCGACTGCCCCGCCGTCGCCGCACCGTGCGGACCCATTCGCCGGGCCGCCTTCTCGCCGAGCCGTTGGATGGGGTCGACGGACGGGGCGCAGCCGGTGAGCAGGAGGGTGGCCGCCAGCGCACCGGCCGCCAGGCGGCGCCGCCTCACAGGTAGTCCTCCAGCCGGGCCACCGCGTATCCCTGGACGGTGACCTTGTCCAGGAAGCGGCGGAGCATGTCGGGCATGGTGCCCTTCCACTGCCCGCGGCCCCGGAAGTGGGTCAGGACGATGTCGCCGGGGTGCAGGAAGCGGTCGTCCCGGTACTCCCAGTGGTCGACGAAGACCTCCTCGTCCCAGATGGGCGCGTACCGGATGCCGCAGGCCTTGGCGGCGAGCAGGGTGTCCTGGTTGTAGCTGCCGTAGGGCGGGCGGAAGAGGCGGGGGCGGACGCCGTAACGCTCCTCGATCACGTCCTGCATGCCGCAGATCTCGCGCTTCTGCTCCTTGTAGGACAGGCCGCGGAGGTAGGGGTGGTTGAGGGTGTGGTTGTTCAGCGTCACTCCGTCGTGCCGCATCTTGCCGAAGTAGCCGTAGTCGTCCCGGATCAGGAAGTCGCTGAGGAAGGCGGTGTACGGGATCTTCAGCTCGCGCGTCATCCGCAGGAACGCCGGGTCCTTCTCGGCGCCGTCGTCGATGGTGAGGAAGACGACCTTCTGCTCGGTGGGGACGGTGGTGAAGACCGGGGGCAGGTCCAGTTCGCGCTGCCCGTCGACCTCGAAGCCCTTGCGGGCGGTGATCACCGGCTTCTTCGCGGGCGGCGGCGGGGCGGTCAGCGGCACCTTCGCCAGGCCCCAGCGTCTGGCCGCCGCGGCCCGGGCGACGGCCGCGGCGCGCAGCCGCGCGGCGTACGCCTCCAGGGCGCGGGCCGGGGCCGCCTTCAGGGGCGGCTGGCCGGCGGCCGGGGTCACCTCGGCCGAATCCACCTCGGAGGCGTCGCCCTGCGCACAGCCGGAGGCGATGGCGGCCGCGGCGAGCAGGGCGGCCCCGCAGCGGACCCGCATCCGGAACGATGCCCTATTTTTATCGTTTTGTCGTACTGCTCGCATGATGCCGGATCCTCGCAGCCCCCGTCCCGCGTCCCGGCCCGACACCGCGGCCGGCGGCACACCATCCACCGACTGGCCCACAATGAGCCGGTGAACGACCTCGCCTGCCTCCTCACCCCCGAAGGCCGCGCCCTCCTCGAAGAGGTGCGCGACACCGCCCCGGCCGACGAACTCGCCGTCGCCACCCGGCTGCGCCGCGAGCACCCCGCCGAACTGGTGTCGGCGGCGCTCGGGCAGGCGCGGCTGCGGCAGCGGGCGGCGGCGAAGTTCGGGGCGGCGGACGCGCGGCGGATGTTCTTCACGCCGAACGGGGTCGAGCAGTCGACCCGGGCGAGCGTGGCGGCGTACCGGGCCGGGCGGCTGCGGGAACTGGGCGTGACCTCGGTGGCCGACCTGTGCTGCGGGATCGGCGGGGACGCGGTCGCGCTGGCGCGGGCCGGCATCAGGGTGCTCGCCGTGGACCGCGACCCGGTGACGGCGGCCGCAGCGCGCGCGAACGCCGAAGCGCTCGGGCTGGCGGAGCTGATCGAGGTGCGCCAGGCCGACGTGACCGAGGTGGACACGGCCGGCTGGGACGCCGTGTTCGTCGACCCCGCCCGGCGCGGCGGACGCGGCCGCGTCTTCGACCCGGAGGCCTACTCGCCCCCGCTCTCGTGGGCGGTCGGCGCGGCCCGCACGGCGCCGCACGCCGCCCTCAAGGTCGCGCCCGGCATCCCGCACGAGGCGGTGCCCGCCGACGCCGAGGCCGAGTGGATCTCCGACGGCGGGGACGTGAAGGAGGCCGTGCTGTGGTTCGGGACCGCGCCGGGCGCGGTGCGCGCGACGCTGCTGCCGGGCCCCCGCACGCTGCACGGCAGGGGCCTGCCCGATCCCCCGGTCCGCGCCGTCGGCCGGTACCTGTACGAGCCCGACGGGGCCGTCATCCGCGCCCACCTGGTCGCCGAGGTGGCCGAGGAACTGGACGGCGGCCTGATCGACCCGACCATCGCCTACGTCACCGCCGACCGCCTGCGGCCCACGCCGTACGCCGTGCCGTACGAGATCACCGACCGGCTGCCCTTCAACGTGAAGAAGTTGAAGGCGCTGCTGCGGGAGCGGGAGGTCGGGACGCTGACCGTGAAGAAGCGCGGGTCGGCGGTGGAGCCGGAGGAGCTGCGCCGGAAGGTCAAGCCGCAGGGGCCGAACGCGGCGACCGTGTTCCTGACGCGGGTCGCAGGGGCGCCGACGATGCTGATCGGAGCGCCCACGCGGCCTTAGAGCTCCGGCCGGAAGCGCCGTGGGACCTCAGGCGCCGGGGAGGGACTTGAGCCGGTCCAGCAGCAGTTGCCGCTCGCGGGCGTTGCGCGTCAGCCCGGCCGCCCGCGCCAGTTCCTCGCCCGCCTCCGCCGTGCGTCCCAGGCGGGCCAGCAGGTCACCGCGCACGCTGGGCAGCAGGTGGTAGTCGCGCAGGGCGGGCTCGGCGGCGAGGGCGTCGACGATCTCCAGCGCCTTCGCCGGGCCCTCGGCCATGGACACGGCCACCGCGCGGTTGAGCTCGACGACCGGGGACGGGGCGCGGGCGGCCAGCAGCCCGTACAGGGTGGCGATGCTCGCCCAGTCGGTCTCCTCGTAGGAGTGGGCGTGCGCGTGGCAGGCGGCGATGGCGGCCTGGAGGGCGTAGGGGCCCGGGGCGCCGGACGTGGAGGCGGACGTGGAGGCGGACGTGGAGGCGGACGTGGAGGCGGCCCCGGCGCGGTCGAGGGCGGCGATGCCGCGGGCGATGAGCATGCGGTTCCAGCGGCGGCGGTTCTGGTCCTTCAGCAGCACGGGTTCGCCGTCCGGGCCGGTGCGGGCGGCCGTGCGGGACGCCTGGAACTCCAGCAGCGCGGTCAGGCCGTGCACCTCGGGTTCCCCGGGCATCAGCTGCGACAGCACGCGGGCCAGCCGCAGCGCGTCCTCGCACAGGGCGGGACGCAGCCAGTCGTCGCCGGCCGTGGCGGCGTACCCCTCGTTGAAGACGAGGTAGACGACGTCGAGGACCGGCCCGAGCCGGGCCGCGCGCTCCGGCCCGTACGGCACCTCGAAGGCGACGTTCTTCGCGGCCAGCGTCCGCTTGGCGCGCACGATCCGCTGGGCGATCGTCGGCTCCGGGGTGAGGAACGCACGGGCGATCTCGGCCGTGGTCAGGCCGCCGAGCAGGCGCAGGGTCAGCGCGATGCGGGCCTCGGCGGACAGCACCGGGTGACAGGCGGTGAACACCAGCCGCAGCAGGTCGTCGTCGATGTCGTCGGGGTCGGCGGGCTCCTCGAACGGCGCCGTCGTCTCCAGGTCCCGCCCGATCTCGCGCAGCTTGCGGGCGTAGGTCTCCCGGCGCCGGACCAGGTCGACGGCGCGGTGCCGGGCGGTGGCCATGAGCCAGGCGCCCGGGTTGTCGGGCACCCCGTCCCGCGGCCACTGCTCCAGCGCGGCGACCAGCGCGTCCTGCGCGAGTTCCTCGGCGATGCCGACGTCGCGGACGATGCGGGCGACGCCCGCGATGACGCGCGGGGACTCGATGCGGAAGACGGTGTCGATGGCCTGGCGCGTGTCGGCGGCCTGACGGGGGTCGATGGCCTGGCGGGGGTCGGCGGCCTGACGCATGTCGGCGGCCTGACGGGGGTCGATGGCCTGACGGGGGTCGATGGCCTGACGGGGGTCGGCGGCCTGACGCGTGTCGGCGGCCTGGCGGGGGTCGATGGCCTGACGGGGGTCGGTGGCCTGGTGGGGATCGGCGACCCGGTGGATGTCGGCGGCCCGGCGGGGGCCGGCGGTGGGCTGCGGTGTCACAACCCACCATCGAACACCCCGCGGCGGCCGGAGGCCAGGAGGAATCAGCCCTCCGCGATCTCGCGCACCTCGCAGGTCACCTGCCACTCCGGGCCGTGGACCTTGAGGAACCGCGACGCCCACTCCAGCGCCTCGGCCTTGTCCTTGCACTGCATGATCGCGTAGCCGCCGATCACCTCCTTGGTCTCGGTGAACGGCCCGTCGGTGACGGAGGTCTTCTGACCGTCCCAGTGCACCCGGGTGCCCTGCGCCGACGGCGTCAGCCCGGCGGTGTCCAGCATCACCCCGGCCTTGGTGATCTCCTCGATCAGCTCCCCCATCCGCTGCATCAGCTCGGGGCTGGGGCCCTCGGCGGGCGCGGAGTTCTCGTCGATCCGGACCAGTGACATGAAGCGGGGCATGGTGACTCCTCGGTCGTTCGGTCTCCGGGCCGGTTCCTTCGGGTTCCTTCGGGTTCCTTCGTTTCCGGCCTCTCACCCAGTGCGTCGAACGAACGACGGCCGGATCGACAGGCGCGCCGGATTTCTTCGAAGATTTTTTTCGGAGATTTTTTCCGGCCCGCGTGCGGAGGCCGTGACGGCGGTCAGCGCAGCGACGCCCACAGGTCTCGGGCCGCCGGCTGCCGGGCCACCACCCGGTTGGGGTCCGACGGCGCGGCGACCACTGGCATCGTCACCGTCCTCACGTCGTCCGCCGTCAGGTTCCGCAGGCTGCGGCCGAGGCCGGCCAGTTCGCTCAGCGAGTCCAGGCCGGTGTCGGTGGTCAGGCTGCCGGTCACCGCCTCGGCCACCGCGTAGAGCCTGCCGGGGTCGGTGAGCAGGCCGACGGAGGAGATCTGTGCCAGCAGGGCCTTCACCAGCTCCTGCTGGAGCCCTATGCGGCCCAGGTCGCTGCCGTCGCCTATGCCGTGCCGGGTGCGGGCGAGCGCGAGGGCCTGCTCGCCGTTCAGGTGGTGGGTGCCGGCCTGGAGGGTCAGGTGGCTGTCCTCGTCGTCGATGTCCTCGTCCGTGGTGACCGTGACGCCGCCGAGCGCGTCCACCAGCTTCGCGAAGCCGGCGAAGTCGATCTCCAGGTAGTGGTCCATGCGGACGTCCGTGAGCGACTCGGCCGTCTTCACCGCGCACACCGGCCCGCCGAGCGAATACGCGCTGTTGAACATGGAGTTGTAGGCCACCGCCGTGGAACCGCCGCCGCGGAGCGGACACGACGGTCGGGTGACGAGGGTGTCGCGCGGGATGCTGACGACGGTGGCGCGGGCACGGCCGGCGTCGAGGTGCACGACCATCGCCGTGTCGGACCGGGCGCCGGAGCTGCTGCCCCCGCCGAGTTCCCGGTTCTCCTTGCCGCTGCGCGAGTCCGAACCGAGGACCAGGATGTTCAGCGCGCCGCTGGGCAGCGGCGAGGCGGCGACGGAGACGGACCCGGAGGGAGACGGTGTCGTCACAACCCCGGCCGGCCGGCTGCCGCCGAGCGCGCTGTCGATGTCGACGCTCTTGATGTTGTCGTCGAGGTGCAGGTACGCCCAGCCCGCCGCCGCGACGCCCAGCACGAGCGTGGCGGCCAGGACGAGGCCGACGGCCCTCAGCGCTCTCGGCCGTCGGCCTCCGGTTCCGCCCGCGTCGGCGTTCTCGTGTCCGGTCACGGGCAGGACGGTAAGTCCGCAGGATTAGGGGATGGTTAGAGGAACGGTGCGGGACGGTTTTCTTCGGAGAATCTCACGTTTCCCAGCCCCGCCCAGCCCTCGCCCGGCCCTCGCCCGGCCCTCGCGCAGCCCCGCTCGTCCCCGCGCATCCCCGCTCGTCCCCTGGCTCAGCCCAGTGTCACCGTGGGCACCGGATTGCTGCCGCTCCAGGACCCGTTGAACCCGAAGGTCACCGAACCGCCGTCCGGCACCGTGCCGTTGTAGGAGGCGTTGGCGCATGTCACCGCCGCCCCGGACTGGGTGCAGGTGGCGTTCCACGCCTGGGTGACCTGCTGGCCCGCGCCGTACGTCCAGTTCACCTTCCAGGACGACAGGGACGCCCCGGAGCACGCGATCCGCACCTCTCCCGTGAACCCGGTGCTCCACTGGTTGGTCACGCTGTACGCCGCCGTGCAGCCGTCCGTGGACGGCGGCGGGGTGGTCGTGCCGCCGAGCGCCTCCGCAATGCCGTAGTACGCGGGCTTGGGCGCGTAGTTGTCGTCGTACGGCGTCGCCGCCCCATAGCCGGGGAACGTGCTCGGCACCCAGGAGTCGGAGTCGGCGAAGCCCCAGACGGTGACGTTGACGCAGCGGGCGACGGCCACGCAGGCGGCGACGACCGACTTGTAGTCGGCGGCCTGCTGGGCCAGCTTGGCGCTGTCCGCCGGGAGGGCCATGCGCACGTCCAGCTCGGTGATCGCCACGTCGACGCCGAGGTCGGCGAAGCGCTGGATGTTCTGCTGGAGCGTCGAGGGGACCTGGCCGAGGATCAGATGGGCCTGGAGCCCGACGCCGTCGATCGGCACGCCGCGGTCCTTCAGCGACTTCACCAGGTTGTACAGGGCGGTGGACTTCGCGTTGACGCCCTCGACGTTGTAGTCGTTGATGTACAGCTTGGCGGCCGGGTCGGCGGCGTGTGCCCAGGTGAGGGCGTTGGCTATGTAGTCGGCGCCCAGGCCGTTGTACCAGAGGGTGGAGCGGTAGGTGCCGTCCTCGTTGAAGGGCTCGTTGACGACGTCCCAGGCGGCGATCCGTCCCTTGTAGCGGCCGACCTCGGTGCTGATGTGGTTCTGCAGCAGGCTGCTGAGCTGGGCGGAGGTCCAGGAGCCGTTCGTCAGCCAGCTCGGGTTCTGGTTGTGCCAGACCAGGGTGTGGCCGCGCACCTGCTGGCCGTGCGCCTCGGCGAAGGCGACGATCTGGTCGGCCTCGGTCCAGTTGAAGCTGCCTTGGGTCGGCTCGACCGACCCCCATTTCATGGCGTTGCCGGGGGTGAGCGAGCTGAACTGGGCGCCCGCGATGTCGCCGTAGGTGCCGGTGAGCTTGGAGCCGGTGACCGCCGTGCCGACGATCTTGCCCTTGGCGGCGGCGAGGTCGCGCAGCGGGGTGTCGGCGGCGTGCGCCGCGGGCGCCGTGAACAGCATCAGCGCGCCGGTGACCAGTGATGCCAGGGATAAAGCCGTTCTCAAAGATCTCATTGCCAGGACCTCCGAAAGTTTCGGCCGTGCAACCGATTGACTTCGGAGAGTGTCGGACGGCCCGCCACACCCGTCAATACAGCAACAGGCTCCTCTCGCCCCGACAGGCCCTAAACCTCCGGCGGCGCCGCCGTGCTGCTGCGCACCACCAGGCTCGTCGCGAGTTCCACCCGGGTGGCCACCGGGGCATGGTCCTCGCGGCCGAGGTCGAGGACCAGCCGGGCCGCCGTCTCGGCCATCTCCGTCAGCGGCTGCCGTACGGTCGTCAGCGGCGGGCCCACCCAGCGGGCGACCGGCAGGTCGTCGAACCCGACCACGCTCAGGTCCTCCGGGATCCGCAGCCCGAGCTCGCGGGCGGCCTCGTACAGCCCGAGCGCCTGGAGGTCGTTGCCGGCGAACACGGCGGTCGGCCGGTCCGGGCGGCGCAGCAGCCGCAGCCCCTGCCGGTAGCCGGTCTCGTGGCGGAAGTCGCCGGGCGCGATCATCGACGTATCGACCGGGAGCCCGGCGGTCTCCAGGGCCGCCCGGTAGCCGTCGACGCGGGCGCGGCTGCACATGATGCGGGACGGTCCGCTGATCGCGCCGATGCGGGTGTGGCCGAGCTCGACCAGGTGGCGGGTGGCGGCCAGCCCGCCCTGCCAGTTGGTGGCGCCGATCGACGGCACGTCGACGCCCGGGTCGCCCGCCGGGTCCACCACGACGAACGGGATGGAGCGGCTGGTCAGCAGGGCGCGCTGGGAGTCGTCGAGGCCGGACAGCACCAGGATCACGCCGTGCGGCCGGCGCGCGGCGACCTGGTCGGCCCAGGTGCGGCCGGGGGTGAGCCGGCCGGCGCTCTCGCTCAGCACCACGCTCAGGCCGGCGTCCCGGGCGACGTTCTCCACGCCCCGGATGACCTCCATCGCCCAGGCGCTCTCCAGCTCGTGGAAGACCAGGTCGATCAGGGGCGAGCGGCTGGTCTCGGCGCGCCGGCGCCGGTAGCCGTGCACGCGCAGCAGTTCCTCCACGCGGCTGCGGGTGGCCGGGGCCACGTCCGCACGTCCGTTGAGGACCTTCGAAACAGTCGGCGCGGACACGCCGGCCTCACGGGCGATCTCGGCGAGCGTCGCGCTCTGCGCCGACCGCCCCGCCGTCCGCGTTTCCTGGGGCTCCGGAGGGGTCATGGCGGCGATCGTATCCCTGCGCCCCCTCTTGACGAACCTTTCGTCACCGGCCTAGGTTCCGGAACATTCGATATACCTACCGAAACATTCGCGAGAGGGCCGCACCCCGCCTCGACAAGAGCAGGAGTTTCATGACCACCGCCCCCTGGCGTGACCCCGCCCTGCCCGCCGCCGCCCGCGTCGACGACCTCCTCTCCCGGATGACCCTGGAGGAGAAGACCGCCCAGTTGTACGGGGTGTGGGTGGGCGCCGCCACGGACGGCGACGGAGTCGCCCCCCTGCAGAGCGAGATGGCCGCCGACTACGACTACGACGAGCTGATCAACCACGGCCTGGGCCAGCTCACGCGCTCCTACGGCACCGCCCCGGTGGACCCGGCGCTGGGCGCGCAGGCGCTGGCAAGCGCCCAGCGGCGGATCGCCGCGGCCGGCCGCTTCGGCATTCCGGCCGTCGCCCACGAGGAGTGCCTGGCCGGCTTCACGGCCTGGGGCGCCACGGCCTACCCCGTCCCGCTGGCCTGGGGCGCCACCTTCGACCCCGGCCTGGTCGAGGAGATGGCCCGGCGCATCGGGCACGACCTGCGGGCGGCCGGCGTCCACCAGGGCCTCGCCCCGGTGCTGGACGTCGTACGCGATCCGCGCTGGGGGCGGGTGGAGGAGACGATCGGCGAGGACCCCTACCTGGTCGGCACCATCGGCACCGCCTACGTGCGCGGCCTGGAGTCGGCCGGCGTCATCGCCACCCTCAAGCACTTCGCCGGGTACGCGTCCTCGGCCGGCGCCCGCAACCTCGCTCCCGTGCGGGCGGGCGTGCGCGAGTTCGCCGACGTGACGCTGCCGCCGTTCGAGATGGCGCTGCGCGAGGGCGGGGCCCGCTCGGTGATGGCCGCGTACACCGACACCGACGGCATCCCGGCCTCCGCGGACCCCGCCCTGCTGACCGGGCTGCTGCGGGAGGAGTGGGGCTTCACCGGCACGGTGGTCGCCGACTACTTCGGCATCGCCTTCCTGCAGACCCTGCACCGCGTCGCGGGCTCCCCCGCCGAGGCGGCGCACGCGGCCCTGACCGCCGGGATCGACGTGGAGCTGCCCTCGCTGAACTGCTACGGCAGACCGCTGCTGGAGGCCGTCCGGACGGGCGAGGTCCCCGAGTCCCTGGTGGACCGGGCGGCCCGCCGGGTGCTGCTGCAGAAGTGCGAACTGGGCCTGCTGGACGAGGACTGGGACCCGGAGCCGGCCACGGCGCTCGACCTGGACTCCGCGGCCAACCGGGACGTGGCCGGCCGGCTCGCCCAGGAGTCGGTGGTGCTGCTGGACAACCCCGACGGGCTGCTGCCGCTGGCGCCCGACACCCGGATCGCGGTGGTGGGCCCGAGGGCGGCGGACGCGCTGGCGATGCTCGGCTGCTACTCCTTCCCCTCGCACGTCCTGCCCCGGCACCCCGAGGTGCCCATGGGCATCGACATCCCGACCGTGCTGGACGCGCTGCGCACCGAACTCCCCGACGCCAAGGTCACGTTCGCGGAGGGCTGCGGGGTGTCCGACCCGGACGCCTCCGGTTTCGAGGAGGCGGTGGCCCGCGCGTCGGAGGCGGACGTGTGCGTGGCGGTCCTCGGCGACCGGGCGGGCCTGTTCGGCCGGGGCACCTCGGGCGAGGGCTGCGACGTGACCGACCTGCGGCTGCCGGGCGTGCAGGGCGAGCTGCTGGACCGCCTGGTCGCCACCGGGGTGCCGGTGGTGCTGGTGCTGCTGACCGGCCGGCCCTACGCCCTGGGCCGCTGGCAGGGCCGGCTGGGCGCCGTCGTGCAGGCCTTCTTCCCGGGCGAGGAGGGCGGGCCCGCGGTGGCCGGGGTGCTGTCGGGCCGCGTCAGCCCCTCCGGCCGCCTTCCGGTGAGCGTGCCGCGCGAGCCCGGCGGCCAGCCCTGGACCTACCTCCAGCCGCCGCTCGGCCTCGCGGGCGAGGTCAGCAACCTGGACCCGACCCCGCTGTACGCCTTCGGCCACGGGCGCTCGTACACGACGTTCGCGTGGGAGGACTTCACGGGCACCACGCCCGGGATCACCACGGACGGCTCCTGCGACCTGTCGCTGACCGTCCGCAACACCGGCGACCGGGCCGGTGCGGAGGTGGTGCAGCTGTACCTGCACGACCCGGTGGCCTCGGTGACCCGGCCGGACGTGCGCCTGATCGGCTACCGGCGGCTGGAGCTGGAGCCGGGCGCGGCGGCCCGCGTCACCTTCCGCTTCCACGCGGACCTGTCGGCGTTCACCGACCGCTCCGGCACACGGGTGGTCGAACCGGGCGCCCTGGAACTGCGGCTGGCGGCGTCCAGCGCGGAGGTCCGCCACACGGCACGCCTCAGGCTGACCGGCCCGGTCCGGCCGCTCGGCCCGGACCGGCGGCTGCGCTGCGAGACGGAGGTGTCACCGGCGGAGTGACCCGGGGAGCCCCGGAGTGACCCGGGGAGCCCCGGAGTGCCCCGGGGAGCCCCGGAGTGCCCCGGGGAGCCCAGGGGTGACCCGGGGAGGCCACGGGTGAGGTGACCCGGGGGGCCAGGGGTGACCCGCCCGCCTCGGAGCTTCGGGCTCCTACTCCGCCCCCACCGACTCGAACCGCCACCGGTGCACCGCCCGGGTGACCAACTCGGCGTCCGGCTCCGGCAGTTCGGGAAGATCGGCGTCGAGGGCCGCATCCCACCAGGTGATGACGAGGACGCGGTCCTGTGGGGCGCGGAAGGTCTCCCGGCGCAGGGGGCGGGGCCGGTCCGGGAGTTCCTGGGCCCGTGCCCAGGCGAGCAGTTCCGCGCCGCGCCCCGCGGCGGCCCTTGCCTCCCACATCAGCGCGACGGTCACGAGTACAGGTTCCCCTTGGCGGTCTCGTGCACGTGATCGTGGCCGTGACTGTGGCCGTGACTGTGGCTGTTGCCGTTGCCGTTGCCGGGGACGTGCGGGTCGGTCACCGGCAGCGAGGAGTCGGCCGACAGGTCCCAGCCGGACGCCGGCCGGTTCCGGGCCACCATCTCCGCGCCGAGCGCCGCCACCATCGCCCCGTTGTCCGTGCACAGCTTCGGCCGCGGCACCCTGAGCCGGATCCCCGCCGCCTCGCAGCGCGCCTGCGCCAGCGCCCGCAGCCGGGAGTTGGCGGCCACGCCGCCGCCGATCATCAGGTGGTCCACGCCCTCGTCCTTGCACGCCCGCACGGCCTTGCGGGTGAGCACGTCGACGACCGCCTCCTGGAAGGAGGCCGCCACGTCCCGCACCGGCACCTCCTCGCCCGCGGCCCGCTTGGCCTCGATCCAGCGGGCGACGGCCGTCTTCAGGCCGGAGAAGGAGAAGTCGTACGCCGGGTCGCGCGGGCCGGTCAGGCCGCGCGGGAACGCGATCGCGTCCGGGTCGCCCTCCCGCGCGTACCGGTCGATGACCGGGCCGCCGGGGAAGCCGAGGTCCAGCACGCGGGCGATCTTGTCGAAGGCCTCGCCGGCCGCGTCGTCGATGGTCGCGCCCAGCGGCCGGACGTCGGAGGTGATGTCACCCGACAGCAGCAGGGACGAGTGCCCGCCGCTGACCAGCAGCGCCATCGTCGGCTCCGGCAGCGGGCCGTGCTCCAGCTGGTCGACGCAGATGTGCGAGGCGAGGTGGTTGACGCCGTACAGCGGCTTGCCGAGGGCGTAGGCGTACGCCTTCGCCGCCGAGACGCCGACCAGCAGGGCGCCCGCCAGCCCCGGGCCCGCGGTGACCGCGACGCCGTCCAGGTCGCGGGCGCTGACCCCGGCGTCCTTCAGCGCGCGGTCGATGGTCGGCACCATCGCCTCCAGGTGCGCGCGGGAGGCCACCTCCGGCACGACGCCGCCGAAGCGGGCGTGCTCGTCGACGCTGGAGGCGACGGCGTCGGCCAGCAGGGTGGTGCCGCGGACGATGCCGACGCCGGTCTCGTCGCAGGAGGTCTCGATGCCGAGGACGAGTGGTTCGTCAGCCATTGATCTCGGTTCCTTGTACGGAGGTGGAAGGGTCGGTCAGGCGCATCACCAGGGCGTCGACGTTGCCCGGCTGGTAGTAGCCCCGCCGGAACCCGATGGCCTCGAAGCCGAAGCGCTCGTACAGCTTCTGGGCGCGGGTGTTGTCGATCCGGCACTCCAGCATCACCTCGGAGCACTCGAACGCGGTCGCCGCCCGCAGCAGCTCGGTCAGCAGGCGTCCGCCGAGCCCGGTGCCCTGGTGGTCGCGGGCGACGGCGACGGTCTGGACGTCGGCGAGGTCGCCGGAGGCGGCGAGCCCGGCGTACCCGACGATCCGGCCGCCGGCCTCGGCGACGAGGTAGCGGCGCGTCGCCTCGGGGCCGCGCGCGTGGGCCAGTTCGGACCAGAACATGCCCCGGGACCAGGCGTCCTCGGGGAACAGGTCCTTCTCCAGCTCCAGCACGGGGTCGATGTCCCACCAGCGCATCTCGCGCAGTCGGGGGGTCTCGGGTTTGGTCACTTGGGGGTGACCACCTTGTAGTTCTTGGGGACCTGGGCGTCGGGCCGGCGCAGGTACAGCGGCCGCGGCGCGGGCAGTTCCGTGCCGGCGGCGAGCCGCTCGGCGGCCAGCGAGGCCAGGGCGGCGGCCGACACGTGCTCGGGCTCGTGCGCCCGGGGGAAGGTGTCCGGGTACAGCAGCGCGCCCGCGCCGACGGCCGGCAGCCCGGCGACCCGGTCGGCGATGTCGGCGGGCCGGTCGACGGCCGGGCCGGTCAGGCGGGTACGGGAGTCGGCGTAGGTCGCCCAGTAGACCTCCTTGCGCCGGGCGTCCGTCGCCACGACGAAGGGGCCCTCCTCGATGTCCGCCGCGTACGCGAGGCCGTCGAGCGTGCACACGCCGTGCACCGGGACGCCGAGCACGAGCCCGAAGGTGTCCGCGGTCATCAGGCCGACCCGCAGCCCGGTGTAGGGGCCGGGGCCGACGCCGACGACGATGCCGGTGACAGCGTCGATCTTCAGTCCGGCCTCGGCGAGCAGCCGGTCGACGGCCGGCAGCAGCAGCTCTCCGTGCCGGCGCGCGTCCACCTGGGTGGAGGAGGCGATGACGTCCGTTCCGTCGTGCAGGGCGACGGTCACGGCGGGGGTGGCGGTATCCAGAGCGAGCAAGAGCACGCAAACAGCCTACGGCTCCCGCGGCGCGCGCACGGCCGCCCGGTCCGGGCGCACGGGGGCTGCTACGGTCGCCCGGAAGCACGACGTACGACACGACGGCTGAGGTGGGCGACGGTGGCAGGCGGCAGCTCAGGAATCGTGTTCGGGCTCACCACGGCGGCCGTCGCGACGGTCGGCGTCCTCGCCTTCCAGGCCTCCGCCGGCGTCCCGGACGGCCTCGGCGGGCCGCACGCCGGTACGTCGCCGTCGGCGGCGCCCACGCACCCGGCCCGCGGCCCGAAGGACCCCACCGCCCTGCCCGTCGACTCCGGCACCGGCGCACGGGTCGTGTACTCGGTGACCGGCGACCGGGTGTGGCTGGTCGGCGCGCGCGACAAGGTGCGCCGCACGTTCCTGGTCCTGCCCGGCAAGGTGGACCCGGCGCCGGGCACCTACGAGGTCACCTCCCGCTCGAACTCCGTCACCGGCACCGACGGCGCCCCCGTCCGGCACGTCGTCCGCTTCGCCGACGTGGACGGCGTCGCCATCGGGTTCAGCACACCGGCGGGGCCGGCGACGGCGAAACCGGACGAGGGCGTGCGCACGGGCGGCATCCGCGAGTCCCGCGCGGACGGCGACGCGATGTGGTCGTTCGCGACGATCGGCCGCCCGGTCGTGGTGGTCCGCTAGGCCCGTGGTGGTCCGCTAGGCCCGTGGTGGTCCGCTAAACCCGTGGTGGTCCGCTAAACCCGTGGTGGTCCGCTAGGCCCTGCCGTTCGGATCACCCCGGCGTCGCGGGCTCAGGCGGCGTCCCGGTGCCCGGTCTCCCGCTGTCCGGCTTCCCGGTGTCCGGATTCCGTGTGCCCGGTCTCCCGGTGCGGGGGGGTGCGGCCGGGCCGCCTCGGGGTCGGGCAGGCGCGGCGGGGTGGAGATGACCTTCGCGGCGGCGCAGGACGCCAGCAGGTCACGCATGGGCACCGCGGACACGCCGCGCGACGGCACCTCCGACACCTCGCGCGACGGCACCTCGTCTCGTTCCGTGGCCGGCATGAGTGCCTCCTGGGAGCCGGGGGCGAGCGTAGTTAGGTACACCTAACTACGTCGGAGATACCATGTGACCACGTACCGGACGCCGGACGCAACATCTTGCCGACATCATGTCGGAACCCACCCCGTGGGTGACACAGGCGGCGGCCGGAACCCGGCCCCGGCAGGCGACATACGCGGCAGCCGGAATCCCCCGGGGCGAACGACCGCGTCAGGCCGACAGCACGCTCAGGTCGGCCGCCGCCCAACGCTCCCCCAGCCCGGTCACCGTCACGTGCCGGACCTCGTCCGCGGTGTCGCCGACGGCCCGGTGGATGACGACGTGCAGGCGGTCTTCGGTCAGCTCCTCGACCTTGCCCTCACCCCACTCCACGACGACCACCGAGTCCGGCAGCGAGACGTCCAGGTCGAGGTCCTCCATCTCGTCCAGCCCGCCGCCCAGCCGGTAGGCGTCGACGTGGACCAGCGCCGGGCCGTCGGCGAGCGACGGGTGCACCCGGGCGATCACGAAGGTCGGGGAGGTGACCGCGCCCCGGACGCCGAGCCCTTCGCCGAGGCCGCGGGTGAGGGTCGTCTTGCCCGCGCCGAGTTCGCCGTCGAGCATCACCAGGTCGCCGGCGCGCAGCAGTTTCGCCAGTCTGCGGCCCAGTTCCCGCATCTGTTCGGGGGAGGTGACGGTCAGCTCGGTCTCAGCCGCGTCGTGCGGTGCTGCTGGTGCTTCCATAGCCACCCACGGTAGCCCCTGCGGGCACCGCGCCCACACGGGTCAGCAGGTCGGCGAGCCGGTCGGTGACCACCTCCGGGTGCTCCAGCATCACCAGGTGCCCGGCATCCGGCACGAGCACCAGTTCGGAGTCCGGCAGCAGGTCGGCGATGGCCTCGCTGTGCTCGCTGGGCGTGACCAGATCGCCGATACCGGCCAGCACCAGCACGGGTATGTCCCGGAACAGCGCGAGCGCCTCGGTCTTGTCGTGGTCGTCGAACGCCGGGTAGTACTCGGCGACGACGTCGATCGGCGTGCCCTCGATCATCCGCTCGGCGAACCGGGCGACGGCCGGGTCGACGTCCCGCGAGGCGAACGAGTACCGCTTGACGACCCCGGCGAACAGGTCGGCGGTGGCCCGCCGCCCCTTCTCCACCAGTTCGACCCGCTGCCCCAGCGCCTTCAGCACTCCGGGGAGCACCCGGCGCACGGCGTTGACGCCGGCCACGGGCAGGCCGAAGTTGACCTCGCCGAGCCGCCCGGACGACGTGCCGACGAGGGCGACCGCGACGACCCGGTCGCGGATCAGCTCGGGGTACTGGTCGGCCAGGGCCATCACGGTCATGCCGCCCATCGAGTGCCCGACCAGCACGATCGGGCCGTCCGGCACGGCGGCGTCGATGACGGCCTTCAGGTCGCGTCCCAGCTGCTCGATGGTGACCGGCACGCCGTCGCGCACCTGCTGCACGCCCCGCCCGGAGCGGCCGTGGCTGCGCTGGTCCCAGTGCACGGTCCGCACCACGCCCCGCAGGGCCGCGCGCTGGAAGTGCCAGGAGTCCTGGTTGAGGCAGTAGCCGTGGCTGAAGACGACGGTGACCGGGGCGGGGGCCTTGCGCCCGAACAGCCGGCGGCGGCGCGGGGTCAGCGCGGGGGCCGCCTCCGGGTCGACGTCGTCGACCTCGTAGTAGAGCTCCGTCCCGTCGTCGGCGTACGCCTTGCCGGGGTTGCCGCGCAGCGCCCCGTACGGTCCGGTGGAGTCGAGGGCGAGCCGGGCCTTCTTCCGCATGTCGCGGCCGACGGTGAGCCGCTCGATGGCGACGCCGGCGGCGGCGCCCGCGGCGACCACGCCTATCGCGGCGCCCGCGATGCCGGTCACCTTGCGCCAGGTCCCGCCCGTCCCCCCGGTCGCGACTGCCGCGGCCGTCGCGGCCGTCGCGGCTGTCGCTGTCGCGGCCGTCGCCTGCGCGGCGGAGGCGACGGCCGTGAGGGCCTCCGCACTGCTCTCGCTCACGTACCCGCTCCCCTTCGACGGACTGCTGTTCGATGGCTCGCGCGGCACCGGGGTGGTGCCGCCCACGGAAGGTGTGACGCCGTCGGACCCCGAGCGGTTACCCCGCTCGGCCCTCGCCCACATGCTCGTCCATCCGGACGTGCGTGTGGACGCGGGGAACACGCGTTCCGATGCGGGTGACGATCTCATACGCGATGGTGCCCGCGGCCTGCGCCCAGTCCTCGGCGGTCGGCTCGCCGCGGTCGCCGGGCCCGAACAGCACCGCCTCGGCGCCGGCCTCGGGCTCGTCTCCCCCGAGGTCCACGACGAACTGGTCCATCGCCACCCGCCCCGCGACCGTGCGCCACTTGCCGCCGACCAGGACGGGGCCGGTGCCGGAGGCGTGCCGCGGGATGCCGTCGGCGTATCCGACGGGGACGAGGCCGAGGGTGGTGTCGCCGGGGGTGACGTAGTGGTGGCCGTAGCTGACGCCGTGGCCGCCCGGTACGTGCTTGACCTGGGCGAGGGACGCCGACAGCGTCATCACCGGGCGCAGCCCGAAGTCGGCCGGGGTGCCGAGCTCGGGGCTGGGCGAGATGCCGTACATCGCGATGCCGGTGCGGACCAGGTCGAAGTGGCTCTCGGGAAGCGTGAGCAGGGCCGGCGAGTTGGCGATGTGCCGCACCTCGGGCCGCACGCCCTGCGCCTCGGCGTGGGCGGCCATCTCCTCGAACAGGGCGAGCTGCGCGGCGATGGAGGGGTGGCCGGGTTCGTCGGCGCAGGCGAAGTGGGACCACAGGCCGGTGACGCGCAGCAGCCCGTCGCGCTCGGCGCGGCGCGCCGCGCCGACGAGTTCGCGCCAGTCGGCGCCCGGCTGGCATCCGTTGCGGCCGAGGCCGGTGTCGGCCTTCAGGTGCACCCGCGCGGGCCGGCCGGCCCGCCGGGCGGCCTCGGTGACCTCCGCCAGGGCCCACATGGCGCTGACCGACACGTCGACGTCGGCCTCGATCGCCCGCTGCCACGGCCCGCCGGGGGTCCACAGCCAGCACATGATCCGCCCCGGAAGCCCGGCGGCCCGCAGGGCGAACGCCTCCTCGGGGGTGGCCGTGCCGAGCCAGGTCGCCCCCGCCTCGACGGCCGCGCGGGCGCACGGCACGGCTCCGTGGCCGTACGCGTCGGACTTCACGACGGCCATGACGGCCGCCCCGGACGCGACGGCGCGCAGGGCCCGCACGTTGGCCCGCAGGGCAGCGAGGTCGATCTCGGCGCGGGCCCGCAGGGTCGCGGTGGGGGCAGCTGCTGTCTCGTTCATGGCGCCCCCAGTCTCTCAGAGCCCCCGGCCGGACCCGACAGACACCTGCCGCCGCCCCGGCCCCCGGACCCGCGTGGCGCCCGCGTCCGCACGCACCGACGGACCCGCGCAACGGCTCCACGAACCGCTCAGCGGCTCGACGATCCCCTCAGCGGGCCCACGTCACGCCACGCCCGCGGCGACGCCCTCGGCCGTACGTTCGCCCCCACACGAACCCCCTGGTGGGCGGCCGCTCGACGCCCCCGCTCAGCGGCACACGTCCCGCCACGCCCGTGGCAGCGCCTCGGCCACGTCGTGGGCCCCCGCCGGCGCCCCGTCCGCCGCGAAACGCCCCGCCAGCCCGTGCAGGTAGGCGGCCGCGCTCCCGGCGTCCGACGCCGACAGTCCGGACGCCAGCAGGGAACCCGCGAGGCCCGACAGCACGTCGCCGCTCCCGGCCGTGGCCAGCCAGGACGTGCCGGTCGGGTTCACCCGGACGGGGCCGCCGCCGGGGTCGGCGACGAGTGTGGTGGAGCCCTTGAGCAGGACGGTGGCGTCGTAGCGGGCGGCGAGTTCGCGGGCGGAGGCCAGCCGCGCGCCCTCGACCTCCTCCCGGGCCACGCCGAGCAGCGCGGCGGCCTCTCCCGCGTGCGGGGTCATCAACGTCGGCGCCGTGCGCGCCCGTACGGCGTCGACGTCGGCGAGCCGCAGCCCGTCAGCGTCGATCAGCACCGGCACGTCCGCCGACAGCACCTCCGCCACGGCCGACGCGTCGTCACCGGCGCCGGGGCCCACCACCCACGCCTGCACCCGCCCGGCGTGCCTGGGGCCCCGGTCCGACACGAGCGTCTCCGGGAACCGGGCGATGACGGCGTCCCCGGCCGGTCCCACGTACCGCACGGCCCCGGCGCCGCCCCGGAGCGCGCCGGACACCGCGAGCACCGCGGCCCCCGGATACCGCGCCGACCCGGCGGCGATGCCGACGACCCCGCGCCGGTACTTGTCGCTCTCCCCCGTCGGCACCGGCAGCAGGCAGGCCACGTCGGCGTGTTGCAGCGCCTCCAGTTCGGGCTCGTCGGGCAGGGCGTCGCCGAGCCCGATGTCGACGAGCCGCACGGACCCGGCGTGCGCGCGGGCGGGATCGATCAGCAGCCCCGGCTTGTGGGTCCCGAAGGTGACGGTCAGATCGGCGCGCACCGCGGCTCCGCGCACCTCGCCCGTGTCGACGTCGACACCGCTCGGCAGGTCGACGGCGACGACGGCCGCCCGGGACCGCTCGGCGGCGGCGGCCAGCGGCGCGGCGTCCGGCCGCAACCCGCCCTGGCCGCCGATGCCGACGATGCCGTCGACGACGAGGTCGGCCCGTTCGATCAGCGGCTCGGCGTCCTCCGGCCGGACGGTGGTCCCACCGGCCCGGCGCAGCGCGGCCAGTCCGCCGGCGTGCGCCCGCTCGGGCGCGAGCAGCACGGCCGTGACGCCGGCTCCGCGCCGGGCCAGCCGCGCACCGGCGTACAGGGCGTCACCTCCGTTGTCCCCGCTGCCGACGAGCACGACGACCCGGCTGCCGTAGACCCGCCCGAGCAAGTCGGCGCAGGCGGCTGCCAGTCCGGCCGCCGCCCGCTGCATCAACGCCCCGTCCGGGAGCCGCGCCATCAGCTCCCGCTCGGCCGCCCGCACCGTCTCCACGCTGTACGCAGTACGCATGGGGTCGAGTCTCCCCCGGAAGCGCCAGCGCCCGCACGTGGGCCGGTCCGTGGGCCGGTCAGCCCTCCGCGATCACCACGGCCGACGCGACTCCCGCGTCGTGGCTCAGCGACACGTGGAAGGACCGCACCCCCAGATCCGCGGCGCGCGCGGCCACGGTGCCCTTCACCCGCAGCCTCGGCTGCCCGCTGTCCTCGACGAAGACCTCGGCGTCCGTCCACAGCAGCCCGGCCGGCGCGCCGAGCGCCTTGGCCAGCGCCTCCTTGGCGGCGAACCGGACGGCGAGCGAGGCGACGCCCCTGCGCTCCCCGCCGGGCAGCAGCAACTCCCCGTCCAGGAAAAGCCGTCGAGCCAGTCCGGGCGTACGCTCCAGCGACGCCGCGAACCGCTCGATCTCGGCCACGTCGATACCGACCCCGATGATGCTCACCCGGGCACTCTACGATCCGCGCGGCTCAGCCCTGTTCAGGACCGGCCGCCGGTGCCTCCGGATCCTCGGCGAACAGATCCTCGGCCGCCGTGGCCGTCAGGGAGCGGTCGAACCAGCGAGCGAGCGCGTCGAGGTCGGTACACGTGGTGATGCGCTCCCGCGCGTCCTCCGGGACGGGGACACCGTGCAACTCCAGCACGCGCAGAATCAGCGAGGCGCGGTCTTCGACCTTGCCTTCGGCCTTGCCTTCCAGGTAGGCGGTCTCACGAACCGTCCCACGGCCGGGGAAGTAGCTGACGAACGACATGATTTCCTTCCATTTCTCTCCGGCTGGGGTGTTCCCCAGATTGATTTCCAAGAAGTCGAAGAAGTACCCGGCCGTCTCAGGATCCGTTTCCTGGAGTTCCTGAAGGGCGCTGCTGATCGCCTCCAGTATGGCGCCGCAGTCGGCGCTTCGGGCGTGCGCCAGGGCCGACAGCACGGCCAGTGGGAGGTTCTTCGCCACGGTCCTGGCGTCGATGATCACCGGAAGGTTGTCCGGGCCGACCACCAGTGGATACGTCCGCTGAGCCGTCCAGTCGCGCGTGCCGCAGTCGAAGGGACCAGCCGCCCACTTGGCCGTGGCTCTGTCCTGGCAGACCACCAGGAGCAGCACGGGCAGACCGTACTTCGCCCGAAGGAACGCGACGTAGTACGCCCAGCTCGCCTCCTTGCCGGGAACTCTCTTCGACTGCGATTCGATGGCGAGCAGGAAGTCCTCGCCATCGGACGGGCCGATCCGCAGCACGGTGTCCACGCGCCGTTCCAGCGGCCGGGCCTCTGTCACGTCCGTAGTGACAGCATCCACCGTCGCCTTCGCGGAGAACGGGAAACCCAGCACCCCGAAAACAGGAGCCAGTACCTCGGGCCGCTCCTGGAAGATGCGGTGCATTCCCTCGTGAGCTTGTGTGACCATGTACGCAACCTAAATGGATCAAGGGATGGGCTGTCCGGGCAATCGCAATGCGTTCACCCTTTCGAGCGGCGGGGAAACGTTCACGCCGCTGCCAGTTCGCACCACACGAATTTGCCCCGGTTGCCGTGCCTGGCCAGTGGATGCCAGCCCCACAGGTCGGCGCAGGCGCGGACGAGGGCGAGACCGCGGCCGTTCTCCAAGTCGGCGGGCTGGCCCGGGGACCGCGGCGGCTCGGGCGGCTCCGGGTCGGCGTCCCACGCCCCGATCCGCAGCACCCCGGCCGCACAGCGCACCCGCAGCGCGGCGGGCCCCTTGGTGTGGGACACGGCGTTCGTGACGAGTTCGGCCGCGAGGAGTTCGGCGACGTCGACCAGACGGATCAGTCCGTGCAGGGTGAGGATCAGGCGGAGGGTGCGGCGGCTGACGGTGACGGCGCGGGGGTCGTTCGGGATGTAGAGGCAGTACTCCCACGGTTCACTTTCGGGCATGGTCGACTCCGTTGACGGAAAGAGGGGTTCGAGGCCGGGCTCCGGTGTCGTTGCCGCGTCCGTCACGGCAGGACGGAGCGGTGCGCTTCCGGCGCCCCGGCATTTCGCAGAGTGTGCGACGCGTCACCGACGGTAGACCTTAAATTTAAGAAACAGCAAGCCGATCGCGTAATCTGCCCCCGAACGAGTCGCGCCGGCAAATACGTTGAGCCAAGGAGTCGTCGATGGGGACCAAGCGCGAGCCCACGGCTCGGCAGATGCGCCTGGCGGTCGAACTTCGCAGGCTCCGCGAGGCGGCAGGCCTCAGCGCACGTGAGGCAGCGGCACTGCTCGGGGTGAACTCCGTCCAGATCAGCCAGATCGAGTCGGGCACTTCGGGTGTGAGCGAGCAGCGTCTGCGTCGCCTTGCCGCCAACTATTCCTGTTCCGATGACAAGTTGGTCGAAGCCCTCGTGGTCATGGCCACCGACCGGACGCGCGGCTGGTGGGAGGAGTACCGCGGGTCACTGCCCACGCCGTTCCTCGATCTGGCCGAACTGGAGCACCACGCCACGTTCCTGCAGGAGGCTCAGTTCCTCTACGTCCCCGGTCCTCTTCAGACGGAGGACTACGCTCGCGCCGTCTACGCCTACCGAGTCCCCGAGCTTCCCGACGAGGAACTGGAGTTGCGTGTCCAGCACCGCATGCGGCGGAAGGTGATCCTGGAAGGTCCCTCCCCCAAGCCGTACGAAGCGGTCATTCACGAAGCGGCGCTGCGCATCATGGTCAGCGACCGTGCCGCCTCGCGAGCCCAGCTCCGGCGCGTGCTGGAGCTGTCCGAGGCAGACCACGTCACCGTGCGCGTCATCCCCTTCGACCTGCCGGGCTTCGCCGGCGCCGCGAGCGCCATGACGTATGCGGGAGGGCCGGTACCCAGGCTGGACACCGTCGTCCGGGACGGACCGCACGGTGCGGCGTTCATCGATTCCGCCGCCCAGCTCGACGCCTTTCGAACGCTCTTCCGTAAGGTGGAGGCCGTCTCGCTCACCCCCGAGCGGTCGCGTGACTTCATCCACAGGCTGGCGAAAGAGCTGTGAGGCACCCATGGACACGCCCGAGAACTGGCGGAAGTCGTCCTACTCAGGCCCCGGCGACGGTGACTCCTGCGTCGAGATAGCCACCGGCCCCGCCCGCATATCCGTCCGCGACTCCAAGACCCCGGCCAGGGCAACCCTCACCTTCCCGGCCGAGGCCTTCGCCGCCTTCGTCGGGGCCCTGAAGCGCCGCGCTCACTGACCGGGGGGAGGCGGTGCACGCCTCTTCCTGTCGTACCCCCCTGCTAACCTGCACAGACTCTCGCGCGCCTGGGGGGCCAGTCTGCGCGCCCGCACATTCGTCGCGCCAAGGGGGGCGTCCGCATGGGCAGAAGCACCACCGGCACGGGGACCGAGAAGGGCGGCAGACCCGCCGGCTCATCGGCTCCGGTGACCGATCCGTTCGACGCGCTGCCCGAGCTGGCCGCGCTGCGCACCGCCGCCTGGGACGGTGACTGGGCAGCCACCCGGGACTTCTTCACGGGGCTCGACTCCGTCGAGAAGGTCACCTTCGCCACGGGCCAACTCGCCGATCTGGAGCGGACCGAGGCGTACCTGGAAGCCGCTGCCAAGGCCCTGCCCGCCGACCCGCTGCCGCGCACACTGCTCGCCGAGCGCTACATCCGCATCGGCTGGCGCGTCCGCAGCGGCGCCCGGGCCCAGCACGTGTCGCGGGACCAGTTCGACGAGTTCCACTCCTGGCTGCGCAAGGCCGAGCACCTGCTGATCGAGGTGTGCGCGGAGCAGCCCGGGTACGCGCCCGCCTGGACCGCCCGGCTGCTCACCGCCCGCGGCCTGGAGCTGGGGCAGTCAGAGGCCCGGCGGCGCTACGAACGGCTGGCGGAGCACCACCCCCACCTCTTCCGCGCGCAGTCGCAGTTGCTGCAGCAGCTCTGCCCCAAGTGGGGCGGTTCCTGGGAGGCCGCGCACGGTTTCGCCCGGGAGTGCGCGAGCAAGGCGCCGGACGGCTCCTACTCCGGAGTCCTGGTCGCCGAGGCCCACATCGAGCACTGGCTGGACCTCGACGGCGCGAAGGCCCAGGAGTACATGCGGGACATCGCGGTCCGCGACGACCTGCGCCACGCCGCCCAGGTCTCCGTGCTGCACCCCGGCCACCGTCCGGGCTGGCACCACATCGGCGGCCACAGCACCTTCGCCCTGGCCTTCTCGCTCGGCGGCCATCTCCACGACGCCGCACGGCACTTCGCGGCCCTGGGCGACACGGCCTCCGAGTCCTTCTGGCAGTACCTGCCGGACTGGAAGAGCCGGTTCGCGAAGTACCGCACGGCCGCGCTGGCGACGCTCTGAGGGGGGACGGACACACGATGGACGCACACATGACCACGCAGGACCACGCCCCGGCCGCGGAACCGGTCACGCAGCCGGCCACGGAACCGGTCACGCAGCCGGCGGCGGAACCGGTCACGCAGCCGGCGGCGGGCACGGAACTCGCCGTCCTCGACGGCCTCGTCGACCACACCACCGTCCACGGCATCCCCACCCTGCTCGCCCCGCGCCCCGGCGCCCTCACCGCCGGTCTCTTCTTCCGCGTGGGCCGCGCCGACGAGACCCTGCCCACCTCCGGCGTCACCCACCTCGTCGAGCACCTCGCCCTGCACCGCCTGGGCCTGTCCGACCTGCACTACAACGGGGCCACGGCGAACACGTACACCCTCTTCCACGTCACCGGCGACGAGGACGAGGTCGTCACCTACCTCAACGGCGTCTGCGCGGCCCTGCGCGACCTGCCGCTGGACCGGCTGGAGACGGAGAAGGAGATCCTGCGGACGGAGGCCCGCAACCGCGCGAACGGGCCCATGTCCCAGTTGCCGCTGTGGCGTTACGGCGCCCAGGGCTACGGCCTGTCCAGCTACGAAGAACTCGGCACCCGGAGCCTGACCGCCGATCAGGTGCGGCACTGGGCCGAGACCCGTTTCACCCGCGACAACGCAGTGCTGTGGATCACCGGCGACCGGGTGCCGGACGGCCTGGACCTCGGCCTGCCCGCCGGCCGCCGCATCCCCGCACCGGCCGCGACCAGCGCCCTGCCCGTCACGCCCGCCTGGATCCGCGGCGACGACGGCCACCTCGTCTTCACCTCCGTGCTGCGCCGCTCCACCGCGGCTGCCGTGTTCGCCGACGTCCTCGGCCGCGCCCTCTTCCAGGACCTGCGCCAGAAGGGCGGCTACTCGTACTCGGCGGAGGCCGACTACACCCCGCGCGACGCCGATTTCGCCACCCTGACCGCATACGCCGACGCGCTCCCTCAGAAGCAGGACGCGGTGGTCGGCGGCTTCGTCGACGCCTTCGCGCGGCTGCGCGCCGGCCGCATCGAGCAGGCCGAACTCGACTCCGCCCGCGGCAAGTTGCTCAAGCTCTACGACGTTCCCGACCTCGGCGCGACCATGCTGCCGTCGTACGCGCTGAGCCTGCTGCTCGGTCACCGGATCCTCGGTCCGGAAGAGCACAGGGCCGAGTTGGAGGCGGTCACGCTAGCGGACCTGCGCGAGGTCGCCCGCGAGGCCTGGGACGCCGGACTGCTCCAGGTGCCGACCCGGGGCGCCGACTGGGCGGGCCTCAGCCTCGCCCCGCAGTACTCCTCGTCCGGGGTCTCCGGCTCGCTGCACCCGTCGCTGGAGGACGACGACGTCACGCTGGTCATCGGGGACCGGGGCGTGACCCTGTCGCTGCCGGGCGGCCTGGTCACCGTGCGGTACGACGCCTGCGCCGCGATGACCACCCGCCCCGACGGCGCCCGGCACCTGACCGGCCTCGACGGCTTCCGCGTGGCCGTGGAGCCGACCCTGTTCCGGGACGTCACGGCCGAGCGGATCGCGGTGCTGGACGCCGCCGTCCCCGCCGACGCGGTCGTCCCGCTGCCGGCCCGCACCGAGGAGGAGATACCCCGGCCGCGCGAGCGAGCAGCCGGGCAAGAGGCCGAGCGGAAGGCCGGGCGGAAGGCCCCCGCCGGACGGAAGCGCACCGGGCGCGTGACGGCCCGGTTCGCCCTCACCACCGCGCTGGCCGTGCTGTGGCCCGTGCTCCTGGTCGCCCTCTTCGTCAACGCCGAATCGCACACGATCCGCTTCCCTGGGATCGGCGCCCTCCTGCTGGAGTACTGGCTGATCCGCACCGCCCGCCGGCTCTACCGGCAGGACCAGCTCGGGAACGGCTGACCCCGGGGCGACGCCCAGGGCCGGTCCGGTGGATCAGGCCGGACGGGCTCTACTCCCCGGACCGGCCCCACTCCCCGGACGGGCTCTACTCCCGGACCGGACCTACTCCCCGGACCGGACCTACTCCACCGTCACCGACTTGGCCAGGTTGCGCGGTTGGTCGACCTCGTTGCCGCGGGCGGTCGCCAGCTCGCAGGCGAAGACCTGCAACGGCACCGTGGCCACCAGCGGCTGCAGCAGGGTCGGCGTGGCGGGAATGCGGACGAGGTGGTCCGCGTAGGGGACCACCGCCTCGTCGCCCTCCTCCGCGATCACGATCGTCCGCGCGCCCCGCGCCCGGATCTCCTGGATGTTGGAGACGATCTTGTCGTGGAGCACGGACCGGCCGCGCGGCGAGGGCACCACCACGACGACCGGCAGGTCGTCCTCGATCAACGCGATCGGCCCGTGCTTCAGTTCACCCGCCGCGAAGCCCTCCGCGTGCATGTACGCGAGTTCCTTCAGCTTCAGCGCGCCCTCCAGCGCCACCGGGTAGCCCACGTGCCGCCCCAGGAACAGCACCGTGTCCTTGTCCGCCAGGGACCGGGCCAGCTCCCGCACCGGCTCCATGGTCTCCAGCACCTGCTCCACCTCGCCGGAGATGTGCGACAGGTCCCGGATGACGGCGGAGATCTCGTCGCCCCACTTGGTGCCCCGCACCTGGCCCAGGTACAGCGCCACCAGGTAGCACGCCACGAGCTGGGTGAGGAATGCCTTCGTGGACGCGACCGCGACCTCCGGCCCGGCGTGCGTGTAGAGCACCGCGTCCGACTCGCGCGGGATCGTCGAGCCGTTGGTGTTGCAGATCGCCAGCACCCTGGAGCCCTGCTCGCGGGCGTGCCGCAGCGCCATCAGCGTATCCATGGTCTCGCCGGACTGGGAGATGGCGATCACCAGCGAACGGGCGTCCAGGATCGGGTCGCGGTAGCGGAACTCGCTGGCCAGCTCCACCTCGCACGGGATGCGGGTCCAGTGCTCGATCGCGTACTTGGCGATCAGCCCGGCGTGGAAGGCCGTGCCGCACGCGACGATGACGACCTTGTCCACCTCGCGCAGCTCGGAGGCGGAGATCCGCACCTCGTCCAGGGTCAGCGCGCCGGACGCGTCGATGCGCCCCAGCAGCGTGTCGGCGACCGCCTTCGGCTGCTCGGCGATCTCCTTGAGCATGAAGTAGTCGTAGCCGCCCTTCTCCGCCGCGGACGCGTCCCAGTCGACGTGGTACGAGCGCACGTCGGCGGGCCGTCCGTCGAAGCCGGTGACCGTCACACCGTCCCGGCGCAGCTCCACCACCTGGTCCTGCCCCAGCTCGATCGCCGACCGCGTGTGCGCGATGAACGCGGCGACGTCCGAGGCGAGGAACGCCTCCCCCTCGCCGACGCCCACCACGAGCGGGGAGTTGCGGCGGGCGCCCACGACGACGTCCGGCTCGTCGGCGTGCACCGCGACCAGCGTGAACGCGCCCTCCAGCCGCCGGCACACCAGCCGCATCGCCTCCGCGAGGTCGGCGCAGGAGGAGAACTCCTCGGCCAGCAGGTGCGCGACGACCTCGGTGTCGGTCTCGGAGGCCAGTTCGTGGCCCCGCTCCGCCAACTCGGCCCGCAGGGAAGCGAAGTTCTCGATGATGCCGTTGTGGACGACGGCGACGCGGCCCGCGTTGTCCAGGTGCGGGTGGGCGTTGGCGTCCGTCGGCCCGCCGTGCGTGGCCCAGCGGGTGTGCCCGATGCCGGTCGACCCCGTCGGCAGGGGCCGGTCCGCCAGCTCCTTCTCCAGGTTGACCAGCTTCCCGGCCTTCTTGGCGGCGGCGAGCCCGCCGTCCACCGCCACGGCCACGCCCGCCGAGTCGTAGCCCCGGTACTCCAGCCGCCGCAGTCCGGCCATCACGACATCGAGCGCCGACTGCGCCCCCACGTATCCCACGATTCCGCACATGCGTGGCAGCCTACGGGCCGACACCCGGCGAAAAGAGCCGTCGCGTGCCCGAAATCGGAAATTCCCACTGTCGTACGAGCGCACTGACGGAGTGATACGGGCGCACGTACGGCGCCGCAAGAGCGCCCACGCCGCCGCCCACGCCGCCGCCCGCGACCGCGCGCGGCGAGCGTGACGGACAGCGTGACGGACAGCGTGACGGACCCCACCCACCGAGTTGTTCAAACTCCGTTAACAATGGACTGTGATCTCTCCGGTCCCCTCGATGCCCCGGAGCGCCCACCGGCAGCGGCCGGAGGCGACTCCCTACGTCGACCTCACCCGAGCCGAGTGGAGCGCGCTGCGCGACAAGACGCCGCTGCCGCTCACCGCCGAGGAGGTCGAGAAGCTGCGCGGCCTCGGCGACGTCATCGACCTCGACGAGGTGCGGGACATCTACCTTCCGCTGTCCAGGCTCCTCAACCTCTACGTCGGCGCCACGGACGGCCTCCGGGGCGCTCTGAACACCTTCCTCGGCGAGCAGGGGTCCCAGTCCGGCACGCCCTTCGTCATAGGGGTCGCCGGTTCGGTGGCGGTCGGCAAGTCGACCGTCGCCCGTCTGCTGCAGGCGCTGCTGTCGCGCTGGCCCGAGCACCCGCGCGTCGAACTCGTCACCACGGACGGCTTCCTGCTGCCCACCAGGGAGCTCCAGGCCCACGGCCTGATGTCGCGGAAAGGTTTCCCCGAGTCCTACGACCGCCGCGCGCTCACCCGCTTCGTCGCCGACGTCAAGGCGGGCAAGGCCGAGGTGGCCGCGCCCGTCTACTCCCACCTGATCTACGACATCGTCCCGGGCGAGCGGTACACCGTCCGCCGCCCCGACATCCTCATCGTCGAGGGACTCAACGTCCTGCAGCCCGCCCTGCCCGGCACCGACGGCCGCACCCGGGTCGGTCTCGCCGACTACTTCGACTTCAGCGTGTACGTCGACGCGAGCGCCGACGACATCGAGCGCTGGTACCTCAGCCGGTTCAGGAAGCTGCGGCATACCGCCTTCCAGAACCCGTCCTCCTACTTCCGCAAGTACACCCAGGTGTCGGAGGAGGAGGCCCTGGACTACGCACGCATGCTGTGGCGCACCATCAACAAGCCCAACCTCACCGAGAACATCGCGCCCACCCGCGGCCGCGCCACCCTGGTCCTGCGCAAGGGCCCGGACCACAAGGTGCAGCGCCTGCGTCTGCGCAAGCTGTGACCGCTACGCTGCGGCCATGCTGCATGTGCGCCTGATCACGCCGTCCGGGAGGACCGACGACGTGGTCCGCCTCATAGAGAAAACCGTCGGGACCGCCCACCTGGTCGTGCTGCCGGGGGCCGCGCGCAACCCGGCCGGGGACGTCGTGCTGTGCGACGTCGCCCGCGAGGCCGGCGACGAGCTCCTGTCCGAGCTGCAGGAGCTGGGCCTGGACCGCGAAGGCTCGATCGCCGTCGAGAACATCGACCTGTCCCTGTCCGAGCGCGCCGAGAAGGCCGAGGAGGAGGCGCCCGGCGAGGCCGCGGACGCGGTCCTGTGGGAGCACCTCACCGACGCCACGCACGAGGAGTCGACGCTCTCCGTCACCTACGTGTCCTTCATCGTCCTCGCGACGATGATCGCGGCCTGCGGTGTCGTGCTGGACAACGCCATCCTGATCGTGGGCGCCATGGCGGTGGGCCCGGAGTTCGGCCCGCTGGCCGGCATCTCCACCTCGATCGTGCAGCGGGCCCCGCGCCTCGCGCTGCGCTCCGCGGTCGCGCTGCTGGTGGGCTTCGCCCTGGCGATGGCGGCGACGGTGGGCTTCAGCCTCTTCATGGACGCGCTCGGCCTGTTCTCGGAGGCGAAGCTGGAGGGCGAGCGCCCCCAGACGAGCTTCGTCTACGCACCCGACGCCTTCAGCTTCATCGTGGCGGTGCTGGCCGGCGCGGCCGGCACGCTCTCCCTGACCTCGGCCAAGTCCGGCGCCCTGGTGGGCGTGGCCATCTCGGTCACGACCGTCCCCGCCGCCGCCAACGCGGCCATCGCGCTGAGCTACGGCGACACGAAGCAGACCTGGGGCTCCACGGAGCAGCTGCTGCTGAACCTGCTGGGCATCGTGCTGGCCGGCACGCTGACGCTGCTGTCCCAGAAGTGGTTCTGGACCAAGCAGCGCGAACGACTCAGCAGGCGCCCGGGGCAGTGAACCCCGGGCGCCCCACGCGGTGACCCGGTGGGCCGGTGCTAGCCCAGCGCCGACTTCACCGCGTCGGCGAGCCGCTCGGCCACCGACCGCGCCTGCTCGATGTCCGCGGCCTCGACCATCACGCGGACCAGCGGCTCGGTCCCGGACGAGCGCAGCAGCACCCGCCCGGTCGCGCCCAGCTCCCGCTCGGCCTCGGCGACGGCGGCGGCCAGTTCCGCCGATGTCTTCACCCGGGACTTGTCCACGTCCGGCACGTTGATCAGCACCTGCGGCAGCCGCTCCATGACGGACGCGAGGTCCTTCAGCGACCGCCCGGTCTCGGTGACCCGGGCGGCCAGCATCAGGCCGGTCAGCGTGCCGTCGCCGGTCGTCGCGTGGTCCAGGATGATCACGTGCCCGGACTGCTCGCCGCCGAGCGCGTACCCGTGCTGCTTCATCTCCTCCAGCACATAGCGGTCGCCGACCGCGGTCTGGACGAGCTTCAGGCCCTCCCGCTCCAGCGCCAGCTTGAAGCCCAGGTTCGACATGACCGTCGCGACGACGGTGCCGGAGCGCAGTGCGGAACGCTCCCGCATCGCCAGCGCGAGCACGGCCAGGATCTGGTCGCCGTCCACCTCCTCGCCGGTGTGGTCGACGGCGAGGCAGCGGTCGGCGTCGCCGTCGTGGGCGATGCCGAGGGCGGCGCCGTGCTCGACGACGGCCGCCTTCAGCTTGCCGAGGTGGGTGGAGCCGCAGCCGTCGTTGATGTTGAGCCCGTCCGGCTCGGCGCCGATCGTGATCACCTCGGCGCCGGCCCGCGAGAACGCCTCGGGCGAGACCCGGGCGGCGGCGCCGTGCGCCTCGTCGAGGACGACCTTCAGCCCGTCGAGGCGGTTGGGCAGTACGGCGATCAGGTGGGCGACGTACTTGTCGAAGCCCTCCTCGTAGTCCCGTACGCGTCCGACGCCCGCGCCGGTGGGCCGCTCCCAGGGCTCACCGTGCCGGTGCGCGTCGTACACGGCCTCGATGCGGTCCTCCAGGTCGTCGGCGAGCTTGTGGCCGCCGCGCGCGAAGAACTTGACGCCGTTGTCGGGCATGGCGTTGTGGCTGGCGGAGAGCATCACGCCGAGGTCGGCGCCGAGCGCGCCGGTCAGGTACGCGACCGCCGGCGTCGGCAGCACGCCGACCCGCAGCACGTCCACGCCCGCGCTCGCCAGGCCCGCGACCACGGCCGCCTCCAGGAACTCCCCGGACGCGCGCGGGTCCCGTCCGACGACCGCCGTCGGGCGGTGGCCATCGAAGGTGCCCGCCTCGGCCAGTACGTGCGCCGCGGCCACGGAGAGGCCGAGCGCCATCTCCGCCGTCAGGTCCGCGTTGGCGACGCCGCGCACGCCGTCCGTGCCGAAGAGTCGTCCCACTTGTCCTCCTGAGAAGCGTCAGTTTCGGAAGCGCCTGACGATGGATGACAAGCATCCGATCACACAAGCCGTTGAGCATCTTGTGCCGTTATACGCCCCCGATGGCGATAAACGAATGCCCCGACAGCACAGTGGCGTGCCGCCGGGGCGTTCGTACGAGCAGGCAGCTGCGAAGCAGCCGGGTTTAGCGCTTGCTGTACTGCGGGGCCTTGCGGGCCTTCTTCAGACCGGCCTTCTTGCGCTCGACCGCACGGTCGTCGCGGCGCAGGAACCCGGCCTTCTTCAGCGGGCCGCGGTTGTTGTCGACGTCGGCCTCGTTCAGCGCGCGGGCGACACCGAGACGGAGCGCACCGGCCTGGCCGGAGACACCGCCGCCGGCGATGCGGGCGATGACGTCGTAGCGGCCCTCGAGCTCGAGGACCTTGAACGGCTCGTTGACTTCCTGCTGGTGCACCTTGTTCGGGAAGTAGTCCTCGAGGGTGCGCCCGTTGATCTTCCACTTGCCGGAGCCCGGAACGATCCGGACGCGGGCGATGGCGTTCTTGCGGCGGCCCAGGCCGGCGGCCGGCTGGGGCTCACCGAAGCGCGAGGCGAGGGACTCGGAGGTGTACTCACCCTCCACCGGAACCTCGGACTCGGTGGTGTAGCTGTCGATGTCAAGCTCTTCGAGCGGCTGCTCGGCAGTGGTCTCGGCCACGATGCTCCTCAGATTCTCTTCAGTCTTAGGGGGTGGCCGGAATTACTGCGCGACCTGGGTGATCTCGAACGGAACCGGCTGCTGGGCAGCGTGGGGGTGGTTCTCGCCCGCGTAGACCTTCAGCTTCGTGAGCATCTGACGGCCCAGGGTGTTCTTGGGGAGCATGCCCTTGACGGCCTTCTCGATGGCCTTCTCGGGGTTCTTGTCCAGCAGCTCGTCGTAACGGACGGAGCGCAGACCACCCGGGTAGCCGGAGTGGCGGTACGCCATCTTCTGGGTCCGCTTGTTGCCGGAGAGGTGCACCTTGTCGGCGTTGATGATGATGACGAAGTCACCGGTGTCGACGTGCGGCGCGTAGATCGGCTTGTGCTTGCCGCGGAGAAGAGACGCGGCGGTCGTGGCCAGACGGCCCAGGACGACGTCCCGAGCGTCGATGACGTGCCACTGGCGAGTCACATCGCCGGGCTTGGGGCTGTATGTACGCACTTCGCAGCCTTTTTCTTCAGTGGATGGGTGCTGACACGTGGCATCACTGAAGCGATCGTGCAGCTGGGGACGACAATGCCGGGGACGCTGCCCGTATGCCGCCCACTGGTAACTGCTCCAGGGAACCTAGGTATGGGCCTCTCGCGTGAGAACGAGCGAGCCAATACACAACGAAGATGCAGGATACCGGGGTCGCACGTACGGGTCAAAACGAGCCCTCCTCGACACGGACGGGCCGAGATGTGCCGCCGTGCCGGAAAGGTCCCCGCGGCAGGTCCCGCGGCCACCACCGGGCCCGCCAACCCCCGTCTAAGATGCGCCCCATGAGCTTCGGGCAGCAGGGGGGACCCCCGTCCCAGTGGGATCCCTGGAAACCGCATTCCCAGCAGCCGTGGAACAACGGCAACAGCGGCGACACACCGGACTGGGCCGCGCTCGCCGAGGCGTCCGAGACGCGCAACAAACGGCGCCGGCTGCTGTTCATCGGCGGCGGCGCCGTCGCCACCATCGCGATAGGCACCGCCGTCGCGATGGCCGTGGTGTCCGCGAACGACGACAACGATGCCTCGAACCGGACGACCGGGCTCCCCTCGACGGCGGACATACCGAGCAGCAGCACGGCGGTCCCGTCCTTCGAGCCGACCAGCGCCCCGCCCCCGCTGGACCCGAAGGAGTTCGTCTCCAGCAAGACCAAGGACACCGCCCCGCTCGACGTCCAGGCGCTCTTCCCGGGCACGCAGCTCACCATGGGCTCGACCGTGTACAAGAAGGGCCCGACCGCGGACACCACGAACTGCGCCTCGGCCGCCCAGGGCACCCTCCCGAAGGTGCTCACCGCCAACAAGTGCACCCGCCTGATGCGGGTCACCTACGTCAAGGACGGCGTCGCCGTGACGGTCGGCGTGGCCGTCTTCGACACCGAGGCCGCGGCGACCAGCGCCAAGGGCCAGGCGGACAAGCAGAGCATCGTCAGGTCCCTGGCCGGCAAGGGCGTCAAGGCCTTCTGCAACGGCGCCGTCTGCCGCTCCACGACCAACTCCTACGGCCGCTACGCCTACTTCACCATCACCGGCTTCACCAGCGGCAAGGACGTCACGACCAAGGACACCGCGGTCTTCTCCACCGGCGACGACCTGGCCCAGTTCACCTTCCGCCAGATCCGCCGCCGCGGCGAGGCCCAGGCGTCGGCGGCGGCGAACCAGTAGCCGGGCCGGGCGTCAGCAGCACCCGGCCCGGGGCAGCGTCCGCTTGTTGCGGGCCTCCCTGCTGCGCGCGGCCAGCAGCTCGTCGGCCGGGTAGCCGACCTCCTCCAGGGTCAGCCCGTGCGGCCGTACCACGTGCACGGCGGAGTCCCGTACGCCGGCCGCCAGCACCTTCCCGGGCCAGTCGGTCCCGCGGTGCCCGTCGCCCACGAACAGCAGCGCGCCGATCAGCGAGCGCACCATGTTGTGGCAGAAGGCGTCGGCGCGGACGGTCGCGGTGATGATCCCGTCGTCGCCGCGCGCGAGGCCGAGCTCCTGGAGCGTGCGGATCGTCGTCGCGCCCTCCCGCTTCTTGCAGTAGGCGGCGAAGTCGTGCTCGCCGAGCAGCGCCCGCGCCGCCTCGTTCATGGCGTCGACGTCCAGCGGCCAGTCGTGCCACAGGACGTGGTTCCGCAGCAGCGGGTCGACGCCGCCGGGGTTGTCGGTGACCCGGTAGGCGTAGCGGCGCCAGACCGCGGAGAAGCGGGCGTTGAAGCCGCTGGGCGCCTCCCTGAGCGCCCACACCCGCACGTCCTTGGGCAGGCGGCCCGCGAGCCGCTTGAGGAGCTTGTCGTGGTGCTCGCCCCAGACCTCGCGCGGCAGATCGACGTGCGCCACCTGCCCCCGGGCGTGCACCCCGGCGTCGGTCCGCCCCGCCACCGTCAGCTCGTACGTCTCCCTGGACCGGGTGACCGTCCGCAGCGCGTCCTCGATCTCCCCCTGCACGGTCCGCCGGCCGCCGGCCTGCCTGGCCCAGCCGGAGAAGTCGGTGCCGTCGTAGGACAGGTCGAGGCGGACGCGGACGTAACCGGGCTGTACTTCGTCACTCACCCCTGGATCCTCTCAGGAACACGGAAGCGGGCCCGCCCCGAGGGGGGCGGGCCCGCTTGCGTTTGCGTCAGGCAGAGCCTCAGGCGTCCTTGGACTCCTCGGAGCCCTCGGCGGCCTCGTCGGCCGGCTTGGCGTCCTCGACCGGGGCCTCGTCGGCCTTGGTCTCCTCCGCCTTGGCCTCCTCGGCCTCCTTGACCGCACGCTTGGTGGCGGCCTCGGCCTCACCGGTCGCCTGCTGCGCGACGGTCAGCGCCTCGACCAGCTCGATGACGGCCATGGGCGCGTTGTCGCCACGGCGGTTACCGATCTTGGTGATGCGGGTGTAGCCACCGGGACGGTTCTCGTAGCGCGGGCCGATCTCGGTGAAGAGCGTGTGGACGACGCTCTTGTCCGTGATGACCTGGAGCACCTGACGGCGGTTGTGAAGGTCGCCCTTCTTCGCCTTGGTGACCAGACGCTCGGCGTACGGGCGCAGCCGGCGCGCCTTCGCCTCGGTGGTGGTGATGCGGCCGTGCTCGAACAGCGCCTTCGCGAGGTTCGCGAGGAGCAGCTTCTCGTGCGCGGCGCTGCCGCCCAGACGGGCACCCTTGGTGGGCTTCGGCATGTTCTTTCTCCTGTATGTCTGCCCCGGCCGTATCAGGTACCGGAGTCAGTATCCGAGCGGGCGGTCGCCTGTCGGAGATCCGGGAGCAGCCCCGAAGGGGCGCTCCCGGAAGGGGCGCGGGGCGGTGTCGATATGCGACTCCGTCGCGCGAGCGCGACCAGCCACAGCGCACCCGCACCCGCACCCGCACCCAAGAACGGACCCAGAAGGCCCGAGCTCTTAGTACTGCTCGGTCTCGACGAAGCCCGCGTCCGCGTCGTCGTCCGCCCCGAAGGCGTCCGCCGCGGCGGTGGGGTCGAATCCGGGCGGGCTGTCCTTCAGGGCCAGGCCCATGCCGGCCAGCTTCGCCTTGACCTCGTCGATGGACTTCGCACCGAAGTTGCGGATGTCCAGCAGGTCGGCCTCGGAGCGGGCGACGAGCTCACCCACGGAGTGGATGCCCTCACGCTTGAGGCAGTTGTAGGAGCGGACCGTGAGCTCCAGCTCCTCGATCGGCAGCGCGAGGTCGGCGGCCAGGGCGGCGTCCGTCGGGGACGGGCCCATGTCGATGCCCTCGGCGTCGATGTTGAGCTCGCGGGCCAGACCGAACAGCTCGACCAGGGTCTTGCCGGCCGACGCCATGGCGTCACGCGGACGCATGGCCTGCTTGGTCTCGACGTCGACGATCAGCTTGTCGAAGTCGGTGCGCTGCTCGACACGCGTGGCCTCGACCTTGTACGTGACCTTCAGCACGGGGCTGTAGATGGAGTCGACCGGGATACGGCCGATCTCCTGGCCCACCTGCTTGTTCTGCACGGCGGAGACGTAACCGCGGCCGCGCTCGACCGTCAGCTCCATCTCCAGCTTGCCCTTGCCGTTGAGCGTGGCGAGGACGAGGTCGGGGTTGTGCACCTCGACACCGGCCGGGGGCGCGATGTCGGCGGCGGTGACCAGACCCGGGCCCTGCTTGCGCAGGTACATCACGACCGGCTCGTCGTGCTCCGAGGAGACGACCAGCTGCTTGATGTTGAGGATCAGGTCGGTGACGTCCTCCTTGACGCCCGGCACGGTGGTGAACTCGTGCAGCACGCCGTCGATCCGGATCGACGTGACCGCCGCACCGGGGATCGAGGACAGGAGGGTCCGGCGGAGGGAGTTGCCGAGGGTGTAGCCGAAGCCCGGCTCCAGCGGCTCGATCACGAACCGGGAGCGGAACTCGTCGACGACCTCTTCGGTCAACGAGGGACGCTGAGCGATCAGCATGTGTGGAGATCCTTCATTCGTGGACGCCCGCTATTTGACGCCCGACGGAAACCGCGCCCGTGAAAAGCGCGGGTACTGCAAGGGTACGGGCGATACGGCGCTTTGACAGTGCCGTACCGCCCGGTCCCGAAGCCGTGAAGCGGCGAGCGTCAGACGCGGCGGCGCTTCGGCGGACGACAGCCGTGCTGCGACATTGCGGGGGACGACCCCCGCACCCCCAGCAGGAGGCCCGCCCGCTGCACCGCAGCGTCAGACGCGGCGGCGCTTCGGCGGACGGCAGCCGTTGTGCGGGGTCGGGGTGACGTCCTGGATGGAGCCGACCTCGAGACCCGTCGCCTGCAGGGAGCGGATCGCGGTCTCACGACCGGAGCCCGGGCCCTTGACGAACACGTCGACCTTGCGCATGCCGTGCTCCTGGGCGCGGCGGGCGGCCGACTCGGCGGCCATCTGCGCGGCGAACGGCGTGGACTTCCGGGAGCCCTTGAAGCCGACATGGCCGGCGGAGGCCCAGGAGATCACGTTGCCGGACGGGTCCGTGATGGAGACGATCGTGTTGTTGAACGTGCTCTTGATGTGCGCGTGGCCGTGAGCGACGTTCTTCTTTTCCTTGCGGCGCACCTTCTTGGCAGCGCCCTGACGACCCTTGGGGGGCATCTATTACTCCTACGGGAGGTGGTCGGTCCTGCAGCGAAGACCGTGGACAGGCGTCCGCTGAGGACTACTTCTTGCCCGGCTTCTTCTTGCCGGCGATGGCGCGACGCGGGCCCTTGCGGGTACGGGCGTTGGTGCTGGTGCGCTGACCGCGGACCGGCAGACCGCGGCGGTGCCGCAGACCCTGGTAGCAGCCGATCTCGACCTTGCGGCGGATGTCGGCCTGGATCTCGCGACGGAGGTCACCCTCGGTCTTGATGTTGTTGTCGACGTACTCGCGGATCGCGACGAGCTGCTCCTCGGAGAGGTCGCGAACGCGGGTGTTCGGGTCGACGCCGGTGGCGTCCAGCGTCTGCTTCGAGAGGGTCCGGCCGATGCCGAACACGTAGGTGAGGGCGACCTCCACGCGCTTTTCGCGCGGGATGTCAACACCGGAAACGCGTGCCATTCAATGGCTCCAGTTGATCTTCGGAGGTCTTCCGCAGCACCGGCTCCCGGCCGCCGTATCAGGTACGAACCGGGTCCCCGGCCTCCGAACCGGGGGTGTCGGGCGATCGCTCGCCCGGGTCCTGCGTATGAACAATTCAGCTCGCGTCGCGCGAATCCCTGCGATGTCGATGCAGAGGGATCGGTCGATCGTGCGTCAGCCCTGGCGCTGCTTGTGGCGCGGGTTCTCGCAGATGACCATGACCCGACCGTGACGGCGGATCACCCTGCACTTGTCGCAGATCTTCTTGACGCTCGGCTTGACCTTCATGGGATTGAGGTTCTCCGGGTCAGTGCCACCACCCCGCCGAAGCGGAGTGCGGGCAAGATCTACTTGTACCGGTAGACGATCCGGCCACGCGTCAGGTCGTACGGAGACAGCTCCACCACGACCCGGTCGTCAGGGAGGATGCGGATGTAGTGCATGCGCATCTTGCCGCTGATGTGTGCCAGGACCTGGTGGCCGTTCTGGAGCTCGACCTTGAACATGGCGTTCGGCAGAGACTCGACGACAGTGCCCTCGATCTCGATGGCACCTTGCTTCTTGGCCACGCTTCGCCCTTCGAATCGACTACCTTGATCGACTCTCTCGCGTCCCTTACGGGCGCATGCGGACATGCGGGTGCACGAGAGCCGACGAGTCAGTCTACGTCAGCGCACCCGGAAAGACGAATCGAGGAAGTCTGCCCCAGACAGAGATCATTAAGCGAGCGGGTCCGGAGCGGCCGTGACGCCGTACTCCGCCAGCTTGGCCCGGCCGCCGTCCGGGGCCGTCAGGACCAGCGGGCCCTGCTCGGTCAGGGCCACCGAGTGCTCCCAGTGGGAGGACCAGGTGCCGTCCGTGGTGATGACCGTCCAGTCGTCGTCCAGGACCTCCGTCTTCGGGGTGCCCAGGGAGACCATCGGCTCGATGGCCAGGCAGAAGCCGGGGACCAGCTTGGGGCCCTTGCCGCGGCGCCGGTCGACGTAGTTCAGCAGGTGCGGGTCCATGTGCATCTCGGTGCCGATGCCGTGGCCGCCGTAGTCCTCGATGATGCCGTAGCGGCCGCCGCCGGGCTTGGGCTGACGGCGGATGTACGTCTCGATGGCGCGGGAGACGTCGACGAGCCGGTTGCCCTGCTTCATCGCCGCGATGCCGGCCCACATGGACTCTTCCGTGACCCGGGAGAGCTCGATCAGCTCCGGGGCGTGACCGGAGCCGACGAACGCCGTGTACGCGGCGTCGCCGTGCCAGCCGTCAATGATGGCGCCGCAGTCGATGGAGATGATGTCGCCGTCCTTGAGGACGACCTCGTCGGACGGGATGCCGTGGACGACGACCTCGTTGACCGAGGTGCAGATCGTCGCCGGGAAGCCGCCGTAGCCGAGGAAGTTCGGCTTGGCGTTGTGCTCGGCGAGCACCTTGCGCGCCACCTGGTCCAGGTCCCTGGTAGTGGCCCCGGGCACGGCGGCCTCGCGGGTGGCCGCGTGGATGGCGGCGACGACCAGCCCCGCCTCACGCATCTTGGCGATCTGCTCGGCGGTCTTGATCTGCACCATGGGGGCCCTGCGCTCTCCGTCACTCGCGTCAACCGGTTACTGCACAACAGTACGGCCGTGACGCCCATCCGGGTGCCACGGCCGTACCGGACCGACGACTACTTGTCGTCGTCCTCGCGCTTGAGCGCCTCCAGGGCGCGCTGCGTGATCTCCTCGACCGGGCCGAGGGACGAGATCGTGACGACCAGCCCCTGCGCCTTGTAGTAGTCGATGATCGGCTCGGTCTGCGTGTGGTAGACCTCGAGCCGCTTGCGGACCGTCTCCTCGGAGTCGTCGTCGCGCTGGTACAGCTCGCCACCGCAGACGTCGCAGACGCCTTCCTGCTTCGGCTTGCTGTACGTCACGTGGAAGACGTGGGAGGAGTCGTTGCGGCAGATGCGCCGGCCGGCGATCCGCTTGACGACCTCTTCCTCGGAGACTTCCAGGTCGAGAACCGCGTCCAGCTTGATGGCCTCGGTCGTCAGCAGTTCGTCGAGCGCCTCGGCCTGCGAGACGTTGCGCGGGAAACCGTCGAGCAGGAAGCCGCCCTCGGCGTCCGGCTGCTCCATCCGGTCCTTCGCCATCGCGATCGTGACCTCGTCGGGAACGAGGTTGCCTGCGTCCATGTAGGACTTGGCGAGCTTGCCCAGCTCGGTCTGCTGGCTGATGTTGGCCCGGAACAGGTCGCCCGTGGAGATGTGCGGGACGCGCAGCTTCGCGGCGAGGCGCGTGGCCTGCGTGCCCTTTCCGGCACCTGGCGGCCCGACGAGGACGATTCGCATCAGCGGAGGAACCCTTCGTAATTGCGCTGCTGGAGCTGGCTCTCGATCTGCTTCACCGTCTCGAGACCGACACCCACGATGATCAGGATGCTGGTCCCACCGAACGGGAAGTTCTGGTTCGCCCCAAACCCAACCAACGCCATCGTCGGCACGAGAGCGATCAGACCCAAGTACAGCGAACCCGGCCAGGTGATCCGGTTGAGTACGTAGCTCAGATACTCAGCGGTCGGTCGGCCAGCCCGGATGCCCGGGATGAAACCACCATACTTCTTCATGTTGTCTGCGACTTCCTCGGGGTTGAAGGAGATCGCCACGTAGAAGAACGCGAAGAAAACGATGAGCAAGAAGTACGAAGTGATGTAAATCGGGTGATCGCCCTTGGTCAGGTTCTGCTCGATCCAGGTCTTCCAGCTCGAGTTGCCTCCGGAGAACTGGGCGACCAGCGCCGGAATGTAAAGCAGCGACGACGCGAAGATGACGGGGATCACACCCGCCTGGTTGACCTTCAGCGGAATGTAGGTCGACGTCCCGCCGTAGGAACGACGGCCGATCATGCGCTTGGCGTACTGCACCGGGATCCGGCGCTGGGCCTGCTCGACGAAGACGACCAGACCGACCATGACCAGGCCGACGAGGATGACGGTGCCGAACTCGATCCAGCCGCCCGCCAGGGTGCCCGACTTCTTGATGGCCCACAGGGCCGAGGGGAAGGTGGCGGCGATCGAGATGAACATCAGGATCGACATGCCGTTGCCGATGCCGCGGTCGGTGATCAGCTCACCGAGCCACATGACGACGGCCGTACCGGCGGTCATGCAGACCACCATGGTGATGGTGGTGAAGATCGCCTGGTCGGGGACGATGCTCGACGCGACGGTGCAGCCGCTGAAGAGGGCGCCGCTGCGGGCGGTGGCCACCAGGCCGGTGCCCTGCAGGATCGCGAGCGCCACCGTCAGGTAACGGGTGTACTGGGTGATCTTCGCCGTGCCGGCCTGCCCCTCCTTCTTGAGGGCTTCCAGACGCGGGATCACCACGGTCAGCAGCTGCAGGATGATACTCGCCGTGATGTACGGCATGATGCCCAGCGCGAAGACCGTGATCTGCAGCAGCGCGCCGCCGCTGAACATGTTGACCAGGCCGAAGAGGCCCTGGTTGCCGGAGGCCTCGTCCACGCACTGCTGGACGGCCGTGTAGTTGACGCCGGGGATCGGGATGTGGGTACCGACCCGGTAGACCACGATGATGCCGAGCGTGAAGAGCAGCTTCTTGCGCAGGTCGGGCGTCTTGAACGCCCGGGCGAACGCGGTGAGCACGGTGCCTCCTGCGACCCCCGCGCAACAGCGTCAAGGGTGACGGTCTTGAGGTTCGACGAATAAGGAAGTGAACAGTGCAGGCCACCTTACCGGCGACACTGCCCCCCTTGGAACGACCAACCGGGGATACCTCATTGTGAGGTATCCCCGGTCGGGACTTGCTTACGTCATCGAGACGTCCGAACGGACTCAGACGAGCTCGGTGACGGTGCCGCCGGCAGCGGTGATCTTCTCCTTGGCGGAGCCGGAGACGGCGTCCACCGTCACCTGCAGCGCCACGGAGACCTCACCCTGGCCGAGGACCTTGACCAGGCTGTTCTTGCGAACGGCGCCCTTGGCCACCAGGGACTCGACCGTGACCTCGCCACCCTCGGGGTAGAGCGCGGCCAGCTTGTCGAGGTTGACGACCTGGTACTCGGTCTTGAACGGGTTCTTGAAGCCCTTCAGCTTCGGGAGGCGCATGTGCAGCGGCATCTGGCCGCCCTCGAAGCGCTCCGGAACCTGGTAACGGGCCTTGGTGCCCTTGGTACCACGACCGGCCGTCTTACCCTTCGACGCCTCACCACGACCGACACGGGTCTTGGCGGTCTTGGCGCCGGGGGCGGGACGGAGGTTGTGGATCTTGAGCGGGTTCTGCTCCGCCATGATCAGTCGACCTCCTCGACCGTCACGAGGTGGCGGACGGTGTGCACCATGCCGCGGAACTCGGGGCGGTCCTCCTTGACGACCTGCGTGTTGATCCCCTTGAGACCAAGGGAGCGCAGGGTGTCACGGTGGTTCTGCTTGCTGCCGATGTAGGACTTGACCTGCGTGATCTTGAGCTGCGCCATGATTACGCACCCGCCCCGGCACGCGCACGCAGCAGAGCCGCGGGAGCGACGTCCTCGAGGGGCAGACCACGGCGGGCCGCGATCTCCTCGGGACGCTGCAGGCCCTTGAGGGCCTCCACGGTCGCGTGCACGATGTTGATCGCGTTGTCGGAGCCGAGCGACTTCGACAGCACGTCGTGGATACCGGCGCACTCGAGCACGGCACGCACCGGGCCACCGGCGATAACACCGGTACCGGGCGACGCGGGCTTGAGCAGCACGACACCGGCCGCCTTCTCACCCTGGATGGGGTGCGGGATGGTGCCCTGGATCCGGGGGACCTTGAAGAAGTGCTTCTTGGCCTCCTCCACACCCTTGGCGATGGCGGCCGGCACCTCCTTGGCCTTGCCGTAACCGACACCCACGGTGCCGTCACCGTCGCCCACCACGACCAGCGCGGTGAAGCTGAAGCGACGACCACCCTTCACAACCTTGGCGACGCGGTTGATCGCGACGACGCGCTCAACGTACGCGGTCTTCTCGGCGGCAGCAGCGCCGCCGTCACGGCCCTTCCGGTCCCGCCGCTCGCCGCCACCGGCACCGCTTCCGCGGCGCTGGGGTCCAGCCATTGGATTACCTCTCTCTTTCCGCTAGCTACAAGCGGCTCAGAACTTGAGCCCGGCCTCGCGGGCGGCGTCCGCCAGGGCGGCGATGCGCCCGGCGTACTGGTTGCCACCACGGTCGAACACGACGGCCTCGACACCGGCGGCCTTGGCACGCTCGGCGACCAGGGCGCCGACCTGCTTGGCCTGCGCGGACTTGTCGCCCTCGCCACCGCGGATCGACGCGTCCAGGGTGGACGCCGACGCCACGGTGTGGCCCTTCAGGTCGTCGATCACCTGCGCCACGATGTGGCGGTTGGAGCGGGTCACGACCAGACGGGGACGCTCCGCCGTACCGGAGACCTTCTTGCGGATCCGGATGTGGCGGCGCTTGATCGCGGCGCGCTTGTAGGCGTCGCCCTTGAGGATCTTCTGCCCGTATGCCATGGCTTACTTACCCGCCTTTCCGACCTTGCGGCGGATGACTTCGCCCTCGTACTTGACGCCCTTGGCCTTGTACGGGTCGGGCTTGCGCAGCTTGCGGATGTTGGCCGCAACCTCGCCGACCTTCTGCTTGTCGATGCCCTCGACCTGGAAACGGGTCGGGGTCTCCACCTTGAAGGTGATCCCCTCGGGGGCCTCGACGGTGATCGGGTGGCTGTAGCCGAGCGCGAACTCGAGGTTCGAGCCCTTGGCGGTCACGCGGTAACCGACACCGCTGATCTCCAGCTTCTTCACGTAACCCTGGGTCACGCCGGTGATCATGTTCGCCACCAGCGTGCGGGAGAGGCCGTGCAGGGCCTTGCTCTGACGCTCGTCGTTGGGGCGGGTCACCTGCAGGGTGCCGTCCTCGCCCTTGGCGATCTCGATCGGCGCCACGACGGTGTGGGTCAGTTCGCCCTTGGGGCCCTTGACCGAGACCGTACGGCCGTCGATGGTGACGTCCACGCCGGCGGGAACCGCGATGGGGAGCTTGCCGATGCGCGACATAGCTGTTTCCTCCGTTCCCTTCCGCTACCAGACGTAGGCGAGGACTTCCCCACCCACGCCCTTCTTGCCGGCCTGCTTGTCGGTGAGGAGCCCGTGCGACGTGGAGATGATCGCCACGCCCAGGCCGCCGAGCACCTTCGGCAGGTTGGTGGACTTCGCGTACACCCGGAGACCGGGCTTGGAGATCCGCTTGATGCCCGCGATGGAGCGCTCACGGTTGGGGCCGAACTTCAGCTCGAGGACGAGGTTCTTGCCGACCTCGGCGTCCTCGACCTTCCAGCCCGTGATGAAGCCCTCCTGCTGGAGGATCTCCGCGATGTGGGACTTGATCTTGGAGTGCGGCATCGACACCGAGTCGTGGTACGCCGAGTTCGCATTCCGCAGACGCGTCAACATGTCTGCGATCGGATCAGTCATGGTCATGAATTGGCCTGTGGCCTTTCTCGCCGGGGTTTCCTATATGCGCCATCCCTCTCCCCGTACATGGACGGGACGGGTGCGGCGCGGGGACCTACGGCGTAGTAAGCAATCATTCAGCGGACTTCGTCCGCGGGCGATCCAGGGCGGCAGAGGCCCAACCCTCCCAGCCTACGGCATGGAAGGCCGGGCCCCTGCCGGCCCGGTTGCTTACCGAGAGGTCCAGGAATCCCTGTTTACGGGGATTACCAGGAGCTCTTGGTCACGCCCGGCAGCTCGCCACGGTGAGCCATCTCACGAAGGCACACGCGGCAGAGGCCGAACTTGCGGTACACGGAGTGCGGACGGCCGCAGCGCTGGCAGCGGGTGTAGCCGCGCACACCGAACTTGGGCTTACGGGCAGCCTTCGCGATGAGAGCCTTCTTCGCCATCTCGCTCACGCCTCCTTGAAGGGGAAGCCGAGGTGACGGAGGAGCGCGCGGCCCTCAGCGTCGTTGGTCGCCGTGGTGACCACGGTGATGTCCATACCCCGGACGCGGTCGATCTTGTCCTGGTCGATCTCGTGGAACATGACCTGCTCCGTGAGACCGAAGGTGTAGTTGCCACGGCCGTCGAACTGCTTGGGGGACAGGCCGCGGAAGTCGCGGATGCGCGGCAGCGCGAGCGACAGGGTGCGGTCCAGGAACTCCCACATGCGGTCGCCACGGAGCGTGACGTGGGCACCGATCGGCTGGCCCTCACGCAGCTTGAACTGCGCGATGGACTTGCGGGCCTTGGTGACGGCCGGCTTCTGGCCGGTGATCGTGGTGAGGTCGCGGATGGCGCCCTCGATCAGCTTGGAGTCGCGGGCGGCGTCGCCCACACCCATGTTGACCACGATCTTGACGAGGCCGGGGACCTGCATGACGTTCTCGTACTTGAACTCGTCACGCAGCTTGCCCGCGATCTCCTCGCGGTACTTCGTCTTGAGACGCGGAGTGGTGGTGGTAGCCATCAGATGTCCTCACCCGTCCGCTTGGCAACGCGGATCTTGTTGCCCTCGTCGTCGAAGCGGTAGCCGACACGCGTGACGACCTTCTGGCCGTCCTTCTCAACGACCAGCTGGACGTTGGAGACGTGGATCGGCGCCTCGGTCGTGACGATGCCGCCGGCCTGGGAACCGCGAGCGGTGGGACCGGCCTTCGTGTGCTTCTTGACCCGGTTGACACCCTCGACCAGGACGCGGTCCTCGCGCGGGTAAGCGGCAATGACCTTGCCCTGCTTGCCCTTGTCCTTGCCGGTGATGACCTGGACCAGGTCGCCCTTCTTGATCTTCATGCTTACAGCACCTCCGGCGCGAGCGAGATGATCTTCATGAACTTCTTCTCGCGCAGCTCACGCCCGACCGGGCCGAAGATGCGGGTGCCGCGAGGGTCGCCGTCGTTCTTCAGAATGACGGCGGCGTTCTCGTCGAAGCGGATGTACGAGCCGTCCGGACGGCGGCGCTCCTTGACGGTGCGAACGATGACCGCCTTGACGACGTCACCCTTCTTCACGTTGCCACCGGGGATCGCGTCCTTGACGGTGGCGACGATGACGTCACCGATGCCCGCGTAGCGGCGACCGGAGCCACCGAGCACACGGATGCAAAGGATCTCCTTCGCACCCGTGTTGTCGGCGACACGCAGTCGCGACTCCTGCTGGATCACGTCTATCTCCTGAATGTCTGCCGGTTCCCCGGGGGCCGCTCACCGAGCGGCCCCCGGAGCCTGGCGGAACTGTCCTGCGAGGGGTGCCCCGCAGGAACGTACTTTTGGGAATTCCCTTGCGGGAATTGCCTACTTGGCCTTCTCGAGGATCTCGACGACGCGCCAGCGCTTCGTCGCGGACAGCGGCCGGGTCTCCATGAGGAGGACGCGGTCGCCGACACCCGCGGCGTTCTGCTCGTCGTGGGCCTTGAGCTTGTTCGTACGGCGGATGACCTTGCCGTACAGCGCGTGCTTGACACGGTCCTCGACGGCGACGACGACGGTCTTGTCCATCTTGTCGCTGACGACGAGACCCTCACGGGTCTTGCGGAAGCCGCGGGCCTCTGCAGTCTGCTCAGTCACGTTGCTCTCACTCATCAGGCGCTCTCCACCGTCTCGATGCCCAGCTCGCGCTCACGCATCAGGGTGTAGATCCGCGCGATGTCCTTGCGGACGGCCTTCAGCCGACCGTGGTTCTCGAGCTGACCGGTCGCCGCCTGGAAGCGGAGGTTGAACAGCTCTTCCTTGGCCTCGCGGAGCTTCGCCAGAAGCTCCTCGTTGCCCAGCTCGCGCAGCTCGGACGCCTTGGTACCGGCCGACATCACGCTTCACCTGCCTCGCGCTTGACGATCCGGCACTTCATCGGCAGCTTGTGGGCCGCACGGGTCAGCGCCTCACGGGCGATCTTCTCGTTGGGGTACGACAGCTCGAACATGACGCGTCCGGGCTTGACGTTGGCGATCCACCACTCCGGGGAACCCTTACCGGAACCCATGCGGGTCTCGGCCGGCTTCTTGGTGAGGGGACGGTCCGGGTAGATGTTGATCCAGACCTTGCCGCCACGCTTGATGTGGCGGGTCATCGCGATACGGGCCGCCTCGATCTGGCGGTTCGTCACGTAGGCCGGGGTCAGCGCCTGGATGCCGTACTCGCCGAACGCAACCTGCGTGCCACCCTTGGACATACCGTTGCGCTTCGGGTGGTGCTGCTTGCGGTGCTTGACCCTACGGGGGATCAGCATGACGGTCAGGCCTCCGTTCCGGTGCTCTCAGCCGGAGCGGCGGCGGGAGCCTCGGCCTTGGGGGCCTCGGCGCCGGCAGCCTGCTGCGGCTTGCGACCGCGCCGCTCGCCACCGCGGCCACCACGGGCCGGGCGGTCGGCGCCACCGCGGGCCGGGCGGTTACCCGCACGGGCGGCAGCGTTCTCGGCGCGAACCTCGGCGATGTTCTTGACGTCGCCCTTGTAGATCCAGACCTTCACACCGATGCGGCCGAAGGTCGTCTTGGCCTCGAAGAAGCCGTAGTCGACGTTCGCGCGGAGCGTGTGCAGGGGCACGCGGCCCTCGCGGTAGAACTCCGAGCGGGACATCTCGGCGCCGCCGAGACGGCCGCCGCACTGGATCTTGATGCCCTTGGCGCCCGCCTTCATCGCCGACTGCATGCTCTTGCGCATGGCACGGCGGAAGGAGACGCGGGAGGAGAGCTGCTCTGCGACGGCCTGGGCCACCAGCTGGGCGTCGGTCTCGGGGTTCTTGACCTCGAGGATGTTCAGCTGGACCTGCTTGCCGGTGAGCTTCTCGAGGTCGCCGCGGATGCGGTCGGCCTCGGCGCCGCGGCGGCCGATGACGATGCCCGGACGAGCGGTGTGGATGTCCACCCGCACGCGGTCACGGGTGCGCTCGATCTCGACCTTGGAGATGCCGGCGCGCTCCATGCCGGACGTCATCATCCGACGGATGGCGACGTCTTCCTTGACGTAGTCCTTGTACAGCTTGTCGGCGTACCAACGGGACTTGAAGTCCGTGGTGACACCGAGCCGGAACCCATGCGGGTTTACCTTCTGGCCCATTACCGGGTTCCTTCCTTGCTGCTGACGACCACGGTGATGTGGCTGGTCCGCTTGCGGATCCGGTAGGCACGGCCCTGGGCGCGCGGACGGAACCGCTTCAGGGTCGGGCCCTCGTCGACGTAGGCCTCGGAGACGTAGAGGCTGTCGGCGTCGGTGTGGTCGTAGTTGTGCGCGGCGTTGGCGATGGCGCTGTCCAGCACCTTGCCGACCGGAACCGAGGCTGCCTGCGGAGCGAATCGCAGAACAGCCTGGGCCTCCGTGGCGTTCATGCCACGGATGAGGTCCACCACACGGCGGGCCTTCATGGGCGTGACGCGGATGTACCGCGCCTGGGCCCTGGCTTCCATGGTTGTCCCTTCAGAGTTACTTACGTGTCTGAATGCGATCCGCTGCTAGCGGCGCTTCGACTTCCGGTCTTCCTTGACGTGGCCCCGGAAGGTGCGGGTCGGCGAGAACTCGCCGAGCTTGTGGCCGACCATCGACTCGGTGACGAACACCGGGATGTGGGTCTTGCCGTTGTGCACCGCCAGAGTGTGGCCGAGCATGGCCGGGACGATCATCGAGCGACGGGACCAGGTCTTGATGACGTTCTTGGTGCCGGCTTCGTTCTGGGCGTCCACCTTCTTCATCAGGTGGTCGTCGACGAAGGGCCCCTTCTTCAAGCTACGAGGCATCTCAACCCGTCCTTAGCGCTTCTTGTTCGTCTTGCGGCGGCGGACGATGTACTTGTTGCTCGCCTTCTTGGGAGCACGAGTACGACCTTCCTTCTGACCCCAGGGGCTGACCGGGTGGCGACCACCGGAGGTCTTGCCCTCACCACCACCGTGGGGGTGGTCAACCGGGTTCATCGCCACACCGCGAACGGTCGGGCGGACGCCCAGCCAGCGCTTGCGGCCGGCCTTGCCCCAGTTGATGTTGCTCTGCTCGGCGTTGCCGACCTCGCCGACCGTGGCGCGGCAGCGCTGGTCGACCAGGCGGATCTCACCGGACGGCATGCGGAGGTGGGCCATCGAGCCCTCCTTCGCGAGCAGCTGCACGGAGGCACCGGCGGAGCGGGCGAACTTGGCGCCGCCGCCCGGACGAAGCTCCACGGAGTGGATCGTCGTACCGACCGGGATGTTGCGCAGCGCCAGGTTGTTGCCGGGCTTGATGTCGGCGCCGGGGCCGTTCTCGATCCGGTCGCCCTGGCTCAGGCCCTTGGGGGCCAGGATGTAGCGCTTCTCGCCGTCCGCGTAGTGCAGGAGCGCGATGCGCGCGGTGCGGTTGGGGTCGTACTCGATGTGCGCGACCTTCGCCGGCACGCCGTCCTTGTCGTGACGACGGAAGTCGATCAGACGGTAGGCGCGCTTGTGTCCGCCACCCTGGTGGCGAACGGTCACACGACCGGCGTTGTTACGGCCGCCCTTGCTGTGCAGCGGGCGAACCAGCGACTTCTCCGGCGTGGACCGCGTGACCTCGACGAAGTCGGCGACGCTGGCGCCACGACGGCCCGGCGTAGTCGGCTTGTACTTGCGGATTCCCATTTCTCAGTCCTCGTCCGATATCGGACGATCCGACCCGCTTACGCGGTCGGACCGCCGAAGATGTCGATACGGTCGCCCTCGGCGAGGGTCACGATCGCGCGCTTGGTGGCGGCACGCTGGCCGAAGCCCGTGCGGGTCCGCTTGCGCTTGCCGGCGCGGTTGATCGTGTTGACCCCGGTGACCTTGACGTCGAAGACCGCCTGGACGGCCTCCTTGATCTGGGTCTTGTTGGCCCGCGGGTCGACGATGAACGTGTACTTGTTCTCGTCGAGGAGCGCGTAGCTCTTCTCGGAGACGACCGGCTTCAGCAGCACGTCACGGGGGTCCGTGTACGACTTGCTGAGCGGCGTCTCGACGGTGTTCTTGCCCTCGGCGGCGTGGCGGCGCGCCTTGGCGACGCGCGCGGCCTTGGCGGCCTTGGCGGCCTTCGAGGCAATGGCGGGGTGACGGATGGCCATCAGACCTCGCTCCCTTCGGTGTCGTTGGCCTTGTTCGGGCCGGCGACGAAGGACTCGAAAGCGGCCTGGGTGAAGACCACGTCGTCCGAGACGAGAACGTCGTACGTGTTCAGCTGGCCCGGCTCCAGGATGTGGACCTGGGGCAGGTTGCGGGCGGACAGCCACGCGGCCTCGTCGGCGCGGTCGATGACCAGAAGCAGGTTCTTGCGCTCGCTGATCTTGCCGAACAGGCTCTTCGCGGCCTTGGTGCTGGGGGTGTCGCCCTCGACCACGCCGGAGACGACGTGGATGCGGTTGTGACGCGCCCGGTCGGTGAGGGCGTGGCGCAGGGCCGCGGCCTTCATCTTCTTCGGGGTGCGCTGCGAGTAGTCGCGCGGCACGGGACCGTGCACGACGCCACCACCGGCGAACTGCGGCGCGCGGGTCGAACCCTGACGGGCGCGACCGGTGCCCTTCTGGCGGTAAGGCTTCTTGCCACCGCCGCGGACCTCGCCGCGCGTCTTGGTCTTGTGGGTGCCCTGGCGGGCAGCGGCCAGCTGCGCGACGACGACCTGGTGGATCAGCGGGATGCTGACCTTCTCAACGCCGAAGATCTCCGCGGGGAGCTCGACGGTACCGGCCTTGTCGCCCGCCGGCGAAAGGATGTCAACAGTGCTCATCGGTTACCTCAGGCCCCCTTGGCCGCGGTGCGGACCAGGACGAGGCCGCCGTTCGGACCGGGAACCGCGCCCTTGATGAGCAGCAGACCCTTCTCCGCGTCAACGGCGTGGACGGTCAGGTTCTGGGTGGTGACCCGCTCGTTGCCCATGCGACCCGCCATGCGGAGGCCCTTGAACACACGGCCCGGGGTGGCGCAGCCACCGATGGAACCGGGCGAGCGGTGCTTGCGCTGCGTGCCGTGACCGGCGCCGAGGCCACCGAAGTTGTGGCGCTTCATGACACCGGCGAAGCCCTTGCCCTTGCTCTTGCCGGTGACGTCGACCTTCACGCCGGCCTCGAACACCTCGGCGGTGATCTCCTGGCCGAGGGTGTACTCGCTGGCGTCAGCGGTACGGATCTCGACGAGGTGACGGCGCGGGGTGACGTCGGCCTTGGCGAAGTGGCCCTTGAGGGGCTTGTTCACCTTGCGGGGGTCGATCTCGCCGAAGGCGATCTGGACCGACTCGTAGCCGTCGGTGTCGTTCGTACGGACCTGGGTGACGACGTTGGGCCCGGCCTTGACGACGGTGACCGGAACAACACGGTTGTTCTCGTCCCACACCTGCGTCATACCGAGCTTCTCGCCCAGGATGCCCTTGATCTGCTTAGCCATCTCTCAGATCACCGCGCCTCAGAGCTTGATCTCGATGTCGACACCGGCCGGGAGGTCGAGTCGCATCAGAGAGTCAACGGTCTTGGGGGTCGGGTCGAGGATGTCGATCAGGCGCTTGTGCGTACGCATCTCGAAGTGCTCGCGCGAGTCCTTGTACTTGTGCGGCGACTTGATGACGCAGTACACGTTCTTCTCAGTGGGCAGCGGCACCGGGCCCGCGACCGACGCACCAGTGCGGGTCACCGTCTCGACGATCTTCTTCGCCGAGGAGTCGATGACCTCGTGGTCGTAGGCCTTGAGCCGGATGCGGATCTTCTGTCCCGCCATGGCTACTCAGTAGTCCTGTCTCTTCTCACGCTCTGGACCCGGTGTCACTCCACCCTCGTTCTCCGACCCACGCGGTCGGGCGTGTCGCGCTCCCGCTGACACAGATGTCCCTTGTTCGAACATCCCTGCGGGGAATGCACACGGCCCTTCCGGAACCGCAAGCCGGGGACGAAAGTCCACCGGGCGCCTGGTCGGTGCCGCGCTGACACTTCCCGGAAGATTCCCGTACGTCCGCCCCAGCGCTGCCTGACGGCAGTTAGGGCGACGAGTACTGTGGGACTCGCTTCCGGTCCCCCCGGCGGGAGGCGCGCAGCATCAACACTCGACCGAGCAACTCGGACAGTCTGCCATATGGGGCAGGCCGCTGGCCAATCGAGCCGGAGAGAATACCCCCAGGGTGACGCAGGTCAAACCCGCACCCTCCCCGCGCCCCCCGCGCAACCCGGGACCCGTTCATGCTCGTGAATATGAATCACGTACGCAACCCTTGACGCGTCCACAGCAAGCGCTTACGGTCCCACACGGACGTTGAGAAAGCGCTTTCCCCTGCACGGCACACCCCTGGTCACGGACGAACCGGAGGCACCACCATGCAAGTGAAGCCCGTCATCGCGTGCGTCAGTCTGCTGGCAGGCGCGCTGGTCGCGCTGTCCGGCGCTCCGGCGCAGGCCGCGAGCACCACGCAGTACGTGTCGCCGAGCGGCACCGCCAGTGCGGCCGGGACGCAGTCCGCCCCGACGACGCTCGCCACGGCGATCAGCCGCATCGCGCCCGGCGGCACCATCTACCTGCGCGGCGGCACCTACAGCTACTCCTCGACCGTCACGATCCCGGCCGGCAGCGACGGCACCTCGAGCGCCCGCACCACCCTGAGCGCCTACCCGGGCGAGACCCCGGTGCTGAACTTCTCGGCGCAGAGCGAGAGTTCGTCCAACCGCGGGCTGCAGCTCAACGCGAACTACTGGCACCTGTACGGCCTCACCGTCGAGCACGCCGGCGACAACGGGATCTACGTCGGCGGCAGCAACAACGTCGTTGAGCGCGTGGTGACCGCCTACAACCGCGACACCGGACTCCAGCTCGGCCGGATCTCCTCCAGCACCCCGAGCTCCCAGTGGCCGTCCAACAACCTGATCGTGAGCTCGGAGTCGCACGACAACGCCGACTCCGGCGGGGAGAACGCCGACGGCTTCGCCGCGAAGCTCACCACCGGCACCGGCAACGTCTTCCGCTACGACGTCGCCCACAACAACATCGACGACGGCTGGGACCTCTACACCAAGACCGACACCGGAGCCATCGGCCCGGTGACCATCGAGTACTCCCTCTCCTACCGCAACGGCACCCTCACCGACGGCACCCAGAACACCAACGGCGACCGCAACGGCTACAAGCTCGGCGGCTCGGACATCGCGGTCAACCACACGGTCCGGCACAACATCGCCTACAACAACGGCCATCACGGGTTCACGTACAACAGCAACCCCGGCACGATGGCCATCTCGAACAACGCCAGCATCGACAACGTCCAGCGCAACTTCTCGTTCGACGAAGGCACCTCGGTGTTCCGGACCAACACCTCCTGCCGGTTCAGCGTCAGCGGGTCGAACGACAAGACGGTCGGCGACGCCGACAGCTCCAACCAGTTCTGGACCGGCACCAACGGCTCCCGCTGCTCCTCCTACAGCGGCTCCCTGGGCTGGTCCTTCGCCTCGAACGGCGCCCTCGCCGTCACCTTCGGGGGGAAGGTCGTGACGCCGTAGGGCCGGGCCGGCTCGACGGATCCTCCGACGCCGACGCGCCGCGCTCCCGGTTCTCCCCGGGAGCGCGGCGCGTCACTGGTGTGCGGCCGGCGTGAAGGGGCCGCCGGTCGGTCGCGGTCAGCCGGTGGCGTCGAGCGGGAGCGGGCCGCCCCGCAGCCACTGGGCGCCCTGACGGCTCAGCATGACCCAGTCGCCCTCGGATCTGGGCCGCAGGTCGTCGACGATGATCATCCGCAGCCGCAGCCACGCCACCGCCTCACTGATGGCGCCCAGCGCCTCCGGATCCTTCAGCTGCCGGTAGTCCCGGCGGACCCGGTGCAGCCAGCCGGAGATGTTCGGCGTGCTGCCGCCCGGCCTCATCAGATCCCCCACGACACTGCGGGCGAGGGTTTCGAGCGGGAGCGCCACCACCTGCTCGGCCGAGAGCGAGGACAGAGCCGGCGCATTCCCCTGTATGCCTGTCATGGGCACAAGGTAACGCAGAGCGCAGGTGCCAAAGGCGTCATGCGACCAGCAGACGGGCGTCCATGGTGTCCCGCAGGCGGTTGATGACCGCCGTTCCGGCCGCGTGGTGCGGCAGGTGCGGGGTAGGTCGGGCTCCCAGCCGTCGCGGCCGTGGCGGGTCCGCAGGATGACGATCAGCGTCTGCCGCAGGACGAGTCCATGAACGCCCGCGGACCGCGGTGGCGCCGCGGGCCGGTGGATCCGGTCCCGGGCGGCGTGGTGGCACCGCGGGCCGGTGGATCCGGTCCCGCGGACCGTGGTGGCGCCGCGGGCCGGTGGATCCGGTCCCGGGCGGCGTGGTGGCACCGCGGGCCGGTGGATCCGGTCCCGCGGACCGTGGTGGCGCCGCGGGCCGGTGGATCCGGTCCCGGGTGGCGTGCTGAAGCCTGGGACACTGGCGCCGTGCCTCCGACCCCGCAGTCACCAGCGCCACTGCAGCCACGACCGCCGACACCCCCGCACCCCATAACGGCCGACCCTCCCGAGGCCATCGCGCGGCCCCTGCTCACCCAGTCCTGGCTCGACCTGACCTTCCTGCACTGGGCGGTGGACCCGGCCGACGTGGCCCGTCTGCTGCCGGCGGGCGCCGTGCCCGACACCCTGGACGGTGTCACGTACGTCGGTCTCGTCGCCTTCCGCATGCACCGCGTGGGCTGGCTCCGCCTCCCGGGCGTCCCCTACCTCGGCACGTTCCCCGAGACCAACGTCCGCCTGTACTCGGTGGACACGCACGGGCGGCGCGGCGTCGTCTTCCGCTCCCTGGACGCCTCGCGCCTGATCCCCGTGGCGGTCGGGCGCCTGGGCTTCCGCATGCCGTACCTCTGGTCCCGGATGGACATCCGGCACGACGGGGACACCGTGACGTACACCAGCTCACGGCGGTGGCCGGGCCCGCGCGGCACCCGGAGCCGTATCACCGTGCGGACGGGCGAGCCGGTCGAGGAGCCCACCGAGCTGGAGCACTTCCTGACCGCCCGCTGGGGCATGCACGGGGCCTTCTTCGGCCGGTCGATGTATCTGCCCAACGCCCATCCGCGCTGGCCGCTGCACCGGGCCGAACTCGTCGAGTGCGACGAGGACCTGGTCATGGCGGCCGGTCTGCCGGCACCGGAGGGGGAACCGGTGAGCGTCCTGTACTCGCCGGGCGTCCCCGCCCGCTTCGGGCGCCCGGCCCGCCCGGCCGGCATCGCGACGCCGTGACCGGTTCTGCGGCGTCTCGTTCTCGTACACGGAATCTCACATGCGGAACGCCGTCCTGGCCTCTTGGTCTTCTCTTCAACATGGGGGTAACGCTTAGGCGCCGACTGCTCGCGGATGCGGGCGGCCGAGATTCCCACGCGCGGCAATGACGCCGAGCGCCCTTCACCGGCTCAGTCCCGGTGTCAGCCGTGCCTGAAAGGGACCTCCGTGACCTCACGCCCCGACCCCAAGACCGCCCTCGCATTCCTGCGCACCGAGATCGAACGGCGCAACCCGGCGGAGCCCGAGTTCCACCAGGCCGCCCGTGAGGTGCTGGACAGCCTCGGCCGGGTGCTCACGGCCCGCCCCGAGTACGCCGACCCGGGCCTCGTCGAGCGGCTGATCGAGCCGGAGCGGCAGATCATCTTCCGCGTGCCCTGGCAGGACGACCGGGGCCGGGTCCACGTCAACCGCGGCTTCCGCGTCGAGTTCAACAGCGCCCTCGGCCCGTACAAGGGCGGCCTGCGCTTCCACCCGTCCGTGAACCTCGGGATCATCAAGTTCCTCGGCTTCGAGCAGATCTTCAAGAACGCGCTGACCGGCCTCGGCATCGGCGGCGGCAAGGGCGGCAGCGACTTCGACCCGCAGGGGCGCAGCGACGCGGAGGTCATGCGCTTCTGCCAGTCCTTCATGACCGAGCTGTACCGGCACATCGGTGAGTACACCGACATCCCGGCCGGTGACATCGGGGTCGGCGCCCGCGAGATCGGATACCTGTTCGGCCAGTACCGGCGGATCACCAACCGCTGGGAGGGCGGCGTGCTGACCGGCAAGAGCGCCGGCTGGGGCGGCTCGCTGATCCGTCCGGAGGCGACCGGATACGGCAACGTGCTGTTCGCGGAGGCCATCCTGCGCGCCCGCGGTGAGGACCTCGAGGGGCAGACGGCGGTCGTCTCCGGCTCCGGGAACGTCGCGATCTACACCATCCAGAAACTGGTGGCCCTCGGCGCCAACCCGGTGACCTGTTCGGACTCCAGCGGCTACGTGGTGGACGAGAAGGGCATCGACGTGGACCTGCTGCGTCAGGTCAAGGAGGTCGAACGCGGCCGGGTGAGCGACTACGCCGAGCGTCGCGGCGCCTCCGCACGGTTCGTCCCCGGCGGGCGGGTCTGGGAGGTCCCGGCGGACCTCGCCCTGCCGTCGGCGACGCAGAACGAGCTGAACGCCGACGACGCCGCCGAGCTCATCCGCAACGGCGTGAAGGCGGTCTCGGAAGGCGCGAACATGCCGACCACGCCGGACGCGGTGCAACTCCTGCAGCGGGCCCAAGTCGCCTTCGGCCCAGGCAAGGCCGCGAACGCGGGCGGGGTCGCGGTGAGCGCCCTCGAGATGACGCAGAACGCGTCGCGTACGTCGTGGAAGGCCGAGCAGGTCGAGAACGAACTGGCCCGCATCATGACCGACATCCACACCACCTGCGCCGAGACCGCCGAACGCTACGGCGCCCCCGGCGATTACGTGGCCGGCGCGAACATCGCCGGCTTCGAGCGGGTGGCGGACGCGATGCTGGCACAGGGCGTCATCTGATCCGGGGCCCTGACCCGGGGGCCCTGCCCCGGGGCGCGGTCCCGGCCGGACGGCCGGGCGCCGGAAGCGGGCGGGGGATGTCCGGTGAGGCCAGGACTCACCGGTTCCCCGTCCGACGCCGGCAGTCCGGCAGGATCACCACGCCGTGACCCGCGTCGCCCGCCTCGGTCGTCCCGCGGGCCGGGTCACCCCGCGTTCCGCAGCCGCGCGAACGACGTGTCCAGCCCCCGCTTCAGCAGCCCCGCCACCGGGCGCTCCACGAACCGGTGCACCAGCCAGCTCAGCAGCAGGAACCCGGCGATCACCGACGCGACCAGCAGACGGGCGTCCATCGTGTCCCGCAGCCGGTTGATGACCGTCGTACCGGCCGCGTAGTGCAGCAGGTACAGGGGGTACGTCAGGCTCCCGGCCGTCGCCAGCCACCTCCAGCGGATCCGGTCCGTCGCGCCGAGCGCGATCGCGGCCATGGCGAGCAGGAACGCCGTGTAGACCAGCACGCTCCCCCGCCACCCGGAGACGTGCTCGACGTTGTCGATGCGCAGCCCCAGCTCCCGCTGCCCCATCAGCCAGGCCATCGCGAGGATGCCCCACAGCAGCAGGTCCTGGCCGAAGCGGTGCATGAGGTAGAGGGCCAGGCCGGCGATGAAGTACCAGGCGCCGTCCGGGTCGGCGGCCAGGGCCAGCAGGTGTAACTTCGACACCGGGGCGAGCATCGCCGCGGCGCCCCACACGCAGCAGAAGACCACGACCCGCCGGTAGGTCAGGCCCACCGCGACGACGACCAGGAACAGCAGGTAGAAGCGGAGTTCCGACCAGAGCGTCCAGTACACCCCGTCGACGTCGGCCACGCCCGAACCGGACTGCAGCATCGTCAGGTTGAGGAGTACGTCGCTCAGCGGCAGGCGGTCCCAGACACCGGGGAGGGCCACCAGGACGGCCGTGGTGAACGCTATGGCGAATCAGTACGCGGGGTACAGCCGGATCACCCGCGAGACGAAGAACTGGCGCGGGGTGCGGCCCCAGCAGGACATGCAGATCACGAAGCCGCTGATGACGAAGAAGATCTCGACACCGATCCAGCCGTACGAGGCTGAGTGGTACACCGTCGGCATGATGTCGGACGCCGGCCGGTCCCAGACGGCGTTGTGCGGCCGGTCGACGCGGCGCGTGCCGGCGTAGTGGTGCACGGCGACCATCAGGGCCGCGAGCAGGCGGATGCCGTCGACGGCGTACAGGCGGGGGCGTTCCCGCCGGGGCGGGGGCGTGTCGCGGCGCGCCCGCACCGTCCGCAGTCGCTGTACCGGCCGGTCGGCCATCACGGACATCAGCCCTCACCCCTGTCTGCCGCCTCCAGTGCGAGCGTCCACGCTAGGACGGCACAACCGGCCCACAGCGAGCAGACAGGAACATTCGGGATGCCTCCGGCGCGGAGTTGGCGCAACTCTCGGCGGCCGGTCCCGCGGGGTTCGCCGGGACTTCACCGGACCGCCGTCGGCCCTTCCGGCGCGGGGAAGGCGAAGGGGCCCGTACGACCGAAGTCGTACGGGCCCCTTCAGAGACCTACCGGGTCAGTCGAAGATCACTTGGTGATCTTGGTGACCTGGCCGGCGCCCACGGTCCGGCCACCCTCACGGATGGCGAACTTCAGGCCCTCTTCCATGGCGACGGGCTGGATGAGCTCCACCTTCATCTCGGTGTTGTCACCCGGCATGACCATCTCGGTGCCCTCGGGGAGGGTCACCACGCCGGTCACGTCCGTCGTACGGAAGTAGAACTGCGGACGGTAGTTGTTGAAGAACGGCGTGTGGCGGCCACCCTCGTCCTTGGACAGGATGTAGGCCTGCGCCTCGAACTCGGTGTGCGGGGTGACCGAGCCCGGCTTGATGATGACCTGGCCGCGCTCGACGTCCTCGCGCTTGATGCCGCGGAGCAGCAGACCGACGTTCTCACCGGCCTGGCCCTCGTCGAGCAGCTTGCGGAACATCTCGATGCCGGTGACCGTGGTGGAGGTCTTCTCCGTCTTGATGCCGATGATGTCGACGGTCTCGTTGACCTTGAGGACACCACGCTCGATACGGCCGGTGACGACCGTACCGCGACCGGTGATGGTGAAGACGTCCTCGATCGGCATCAGGAACGGCTTGTCGACGTCACGCTCGGGCTCCGGGATGGAGGTGTCGACGGCGTTCATGAGCTCGAGGACCGACTGGGTCCACTTCTCGTCGCCCTCGAGCGCCTTCAGCGCGGAGACGCGGACGACCGGCAGGTCGTCGCCCGGGAACTCGTACTCGGAGAGGAGCTCACGGACCTCGAGCTCGACGAGCTCCATGATCTCCTCGTCGTCCACCATGTCGGCCTTGTTCAGGGCGACGACGATGTAGGGGACGCCGACCTGGCGGGCCAGGAGCACGTGCTCCTTGGTCTGCGGCATCGGACCGTCGGTCGCGGCGACCACGAGGATCGCGCCGTCCATCTGGGCGGCACCGGTGATCATGTTCTTGATGTAGTCCGCGTGACCCGGGCAGTCGACGTGGGCGTAGTGACGCGCCTCGGTCTGGTACTCGACGTGCGCGATGGAGATGGTGATACCGCGCTGGCGCTCCTCGGGCGCCTTGTCGATGTTGTCGAACGGGGTGGCCTCGTTCAGGTCCGGGTACGCGTCGTGCAGCACCTTGGTAATGGCGGCCGTGAGGGTCGTCTTACCGTGGTCGATGTGACCGATGGTGCCGATGTTGACGTGCGGCTTAGTCCGCTCGAACTTCGCCTTCGCCACTGGGGTCCTCCTGTGGAGTGGTTCTGTACGCCTTACTTCATCGGCGCCAGGTGATCTTTGCTGGAAAGCCCGGGCCCTGGGGCAAACACCATCGGATGCGGGTGTTTGCCCCGTGAGGCTCCGGAGTCAAGCCTACGGCGTGTGAACGCGGTGCGTTACTCGCCCTTGGCCTTCGCGATGATCTCCTCGGCGACGTTCCGCGGAACCTCGGCGTAGGAGTCGAACTGCATCGAGTAGCTTGCGCGACCCGACGTCTTGCTGCGGAGGTCTCCGACGTAGCCGAACATCTCCGAGAGGGGCACGAGGCCCTTCACGACGCGGGCACCCGCCCGCTCCTCCATGGCCTGGATCTGGCCACGGCGGGAGTTGATGTCGCCGATGACCTCGCCCATGTAGTCCTCGGGCGTGGTGACCTCGACGGCCATCATCGGCTCGAGGAGCACGGGGCTGGCCTTGCGCGCGGCCTCCTTGAAGGCCTGCGAACCGGCGATCTTGAACGCGAGCTCGGAGGAGTCCACCTCGTGGTAGGCGCCGTCGAGCAGCGTGACACGCACACCGGTCATCTCGTAGCCGGCGAGGATGCCGAACTGCATGGCCTCCTGCGCACCCGCGTCGACCGAAGGGATGTACTCCTTCGGCACACGGCCACCGGTCACCTTGTTGACGAACTCGTACGAGGCGTCGCCGCCCTCGATCGGCTCGATCGCGATGATGACGCGGGCGAACTGGCCGGTACCACCCGTCTGCTTCTTGTGGGTGTACTCGACCTTCTCGACCGCCTTGCGGATGGTCTCGCGGTAGGCGACCTGCGGCTTGCCGACGTTGGCCTCGACCTTGAACTCACGGCGCATGCGGTCGACCAGCACCTCGAGGTGCAGCTCGCCCATGCCGCCGATGATGGTCTGGCCGGTCTCCTCGTCGGAGTGGACCTGGAAGGAGGGGTCCTCCTCGGCCAGGCGCTGGATCGCGACGCCGAGCTTCTCCTGGTCGCCCTTCGACTTGGGCTCGATGGCGACCTGGATCACCGGCGCCGGGAAGTCCATGGACTCCAGGATGACCGGGGACTTCTCGTCGCACAGCGTCTCACCGGTGGTGGTCTGCTTCAGGCCCATGACGGCGACGATGTCGCCGGCGCCCACCGACTCGATCTCCTCACGCTTGTTGGCGTGCATGCGGTAGATCTTGCCGATGCGCTCCTTCTTGCCCTTGACGGAGTTCAGCACCGAAGAGCCGGACTCCAGGCGGCCCGAGTAGACCCGGACGAAGGTGAGCTTGCCCAGGTGCGGGTCGCTCATGATCTTGAACGCCAGCGCGGACAGCGGCTCGTCGTCGGACGGCTTGCGCTTGATGACCGTCTCCGGGTCCTTGACGTCGTGGCCCTCGATGGCCTCGATGTCGACCGGGGACGGCAGGTAGCGCACGACCGCGTCGAGCAGGGGCTGCACGCCCTTGTTCTTGAACGCGGTGCCGCAGAACACCGGGGTCACCGTGGTGCCGGTGCCCTTGCCGGACGCGATGGTGATACGACGGATCGCCGCGTACAGCTGCTCCTCGGTGGGCTCCTCGCCCTCGAGGTACAGCTCCATCAGCTCCTCGTCGTTCTCGGCGACGGCCTCGAGCAGCTTGCCGCGCCACTCCTCGGCAGCCTCGGTGTGGGTGGCCGGGATGTCGACGACGTCGTACATCTCGCCCTTGGTCGCCTCGGCAGACCACACCAGGGCCTTCATCGTCACCAGGTCGACGACGCCCTTGAAGTCGGCCTCGGCGCCGATCGGCAGCTGCATGACCAGCGGCTGCGCGCCCAGGCGGTCGGAGATCATGTCGACGCAGCGGTGGAACTCGGCACCCGTGCGGTCGAGCTTGTTGACGAAGCAGATACGCGGAACGCCGTAGCGGTCCGCCTGACGCCACACCGTCTCGGACTGGGGCTCGACACCGGCGACGCCGTCGAACACCGTCACGGCACCGTCGAGCACACGCAGGGAACGCTCCACCTCGACGGTGAAGTCGACGTGACCCGGGGTGTCGATGATGTTGATGGTGTGGTCGACGTTCTCCAGCGACCAGTGACAGGTGGTGGCAGCAGAGGTGATCGTGATGCCACGCTCCTGCTCCTGCTCCATCCAGTCCATGGTGGCAGCGCCGTCGTGGACCTCACCGATCTTGTAAGACACACCGGTGTAGAACAGGATCCGCTCGGTGGTGGTCGTCTTGCCCGCGTCGATGTGGGCCATGATGCCGATGTTGCGCACCTTGGCCAGGTCAAGTGAAGTGGTAGCCATAAGGCTTCAGTCTTCTCTCGGTCTCGATGTGGGTAGCGACTACCAGCGGTAGTGCGCGAAGGCCTTGTTGGACTCGGCCATCTTGTGGGTGTCCTCGCGCTTCTTCACGGCCGCACCGAGGCCGTTGGAGGCGTCGAGAAGCTCGTTGAGGAGACGCTCGGTCATGGTCTTCTCGCGACGGGCGCGGGAGTAACCGACCAGCCAGCGCAGCGCCAGGGTGTTGGCGCGGCCGGGCTTGACCTCGACCGGCACCTGGTAGGTGGCGCCACCGACACGGCGGGACTTGACCTCGAGGGTCGGCTTGATGTTCTCGAGAGCGCGCTTGAGCGTGATGACCGGGTCGTTGCCGGTCTTCTCGCGCAGGCCCTCCATGGCACCGTAGACGATGCGCTCGGCGGTGGAGCGCTTGCCGTTCAGCAGCACCTTGTTGATCAGGGAGGTCACCAGAGGAGAGCCGTAGACCGGGTCGATGATGACCGGGCGCTTCGGGGCGGGGCCCTTACGAGGCATTCTTACTTCTCCTTCTTGGCGCCGTAACGGCTGCGAGCCTGCTTGCGGTTCTTGACACCCTGGGTGTCGAGCGAGCCACGGATGATCTTGTAGCGAACACCCGGCAGGTCCTTCACACGGCCGCCGCGCACGAGCACGATGGAGTGCTCCTGCAGGTTGTGTCCCTCACCCGGAATGTAAGCGGTGACCTCGATCCCGCTGGTCAGACGCACACGCGCGACCTTACGCAGGGCCGAGTTCGGCTTCTTCGGGGTGGTCGTGAACACACGCGTGCAGACGCCGCGACGCTGAGGGGAACCCTCGAGTGCGGGCGTCTTGTTCTTCTCGACCTTGTCCTGCCGGCCCTTGCGGACCAGCTGCTGGATCGTAGGCACTACTTCTCCGGTTTCTGTGTGCCGATGGGTACAGCTAACCTGGAACATCTCCGACCCACGCGGTCGGGTGTGTCGGATCCCGCGAACTCCCGCCGGGCGGCAGAAAGAGGCACGGATCACGGTGGCCGTTCACGGCTCCCTATGCGGTTCGAAGGCACGCAGGAGAGCCAAGGCACACCCCAGGCACAAGGTCTGAGCGTACCTACCTCATTCGCTGCGGTCAAAACAAATGGGCCCCGCCCGCATCGTCACGCGAGACATGTCAAGCCCATACACCGGCTTCGGGCTTCGAAAGGTTGATCCGGTCACCCGGTGCCGGACACGACCGCCGACACCATCCCCAGCACCAGCACCAGGGCCCAGAAGCCGGTGGACAGCCAGCCGAGGATCACGCCGGTCAGGGCGAAGCCGTCGCCGGGCTCGCCGGTGCGGCGGATCTCGGCGCGGGCGGTGTGGCCCAGGACGATCGCCGGGATGCCGGTGAAGCCCATCGTCGGCACGCACAGCAGACCGCAGACAAAGGCGCCCACGGCCTTGCCGTTGGTCCGTGCCGGGGGCACCGGCAGGAAGGTGCCCGGCACGGGCGCCGGGGCCGTCGTCATCGGCATCGGGCCGTGCGGCAGGTCGGCGACCAGGAGGGCCAGTTCCCCGACCGTGCGGGACGCGTAGGCGCGTGCCACCCGCTTCTCGAACTCGGGCTGCTCCAGGCGTCCCTCGCCGAACCCCGCTCTGAGCACGTCCACGGTCCGCTCACGGTCGGCGTGCGAGGCGAGCATCGACGACGCAGCCGACGGCATGTTCTGTCCTGCCCACGGCTGCGGAACGCCCTGGCCGGCCCACGGCTGCGGCACGTGAGGCCCCTGCTGCCAGGGCCGCGACGACTCATCGGACACGGAGCACCTCCCCCACAACCCCTAGTCCCTCCATCATGTGCCAAGTGGGGAATTCCGGCACAGTCCCACGGCCGTGAATCACGACATCGGGACAGGACCGTGAAGAACGCCGACGGGCGGCCACCCCGGAGGGTGACCGCCCGTCGGTGCAAGCGGACGCTCGCTGCTACTGGTTGTACGGACCGTAGTCGTAGTCCTCCAGCGGGACGGCCTGGCCGGAGCCGGTGCCGAACGGCGAGTAGTCGATGTCGTCGTAGCCGACGGCCGAGTACATCGCGGCCTTGGCCTCCTCGGTCGGCTCGACCCGGATGTTGCGGTAGCGGGACAGGCCCGTACCGGCCGGGATGAGCTTACCGATGATGACGTTCTCCTTGAGGCCGATCAGGGAGTCGGACTTGGCGTTGATCGCCGCGTCCGTGAGGACCCTGGTCGTCTCCTGGAAGGACGCCGCCGACAGCCAGGACTCCGTGGCCAGCGAGGCCTTGGTGATACCCATGAGCTGCGGACGACCGGAGGCCGGGTGACCGCCCTCCTGGACCACACGACGGTTCTCCTGCTCGAACTTCGAGCGCTCGACCAGCTCGCCGGGCAGCAGCTCGGCGTCGCCGGACTCGATGATCGTCACGCGGCGGAGCATCTGCCGGATGATGATCTCGATGTGCTTGTCGTGGATCGACACACCCTGCGAGTTGTAGACCCGCTGGACCTCGCCGACCAGGTGGACCTGGACGGCGCGCTGGCCCAGGATGCGCAGCACGTCGTGCGGGTTGGTGGCACCCACGGTGAGCTTCTGGCCCACCTCGACGTGCTCGCCCTCGCTGACCAGCAGACGGGCACGCTTCGAGATCGGGTACGCCGTCTCGTCGCTGCCGTCGTCCGGGGTGATGACGATCTTCTTGGTCTTCTCCGTCTCCTCGATGCGGACGCGGCCGCTCGCCTCGGAGATCGGAGCCACACCCTTCGGGGTACGGGCCTCGAAGAGCTCGACGACACGCGGCAGACCCTGGGTGATGTCGTCACCGGCCACACCACCGGTGTGGAAGGTACGCATCGTCAGCTGGGTGCCGGGCTCACCGATGGACTGGGCGGCGATGATGCCGACCGCCTCACCGATGTCGACCAGCTTGCCGGTGGCCAGCGAACGGCCGTAGCACATCGCGCAGGTGCCGACGGCGGACTCGCAGGTCAGGACCGAGCGGGTCTTGACCGTCTCGACGCCGTGCCGGACGAGCTCGTCGATGAGCACGTCGCCGAGGTCCGTGCCGGCCTGGGCCAGCACCTTGCCGTCGACCACGATGTCCTCGGCGAGGCAGCGCGCGTACACGCTCGTCTCGACGTTGTCCGCCTTGCGCAGCACGCCGTCCGCGCCGCGCTCGGCGATCGCCAGCTTCAGGCCGCGGTCGGTGCCGCAGTCCTCCTCGCGGATGATGACGTCCTGCGAGACGTCGACCAGACGACGGGTGAGGTAACCCGAGTCGGCGGTACGCAGGGCGGTGTCCGCCAGACCCTTACGGGCACCGTGCGTGGAGATGAAGTACTCCAGCACGGACAGGCCCTCACGGAAGGACGCCTTGATGGGACGCGGGATCGTCTCGTTCTTGGCGTTGGACACCAGACCGCGCATACCGGCGATCTGACGCATCTGCATCATGTTCCCTCGGGCGCCCGAGTTCACCATCATGAAGATCGGGTTGGTCTTCGGGAAGTTCTCGTTCATCGCCTCGGCGACCTCGTTGGTCGCCTTGGTCCAGATCGCGATGAGCTCCTGCGTGCGCTCGTCCTTGGTGATCAGACCGCGCTCGTACTGCTTCTGGACCTTCTCGTCCTGCGCCTCGTAGCCCTTGACGATCTCCTTCTTCGCCTCGGGAACGACGACGTCGGAGATGGCGACGGTGACGCCGGAACGGGTGGCCCAGTAGAAGCCGGACGCCTTCAGGTTGTCGAGCGTCGCCGCCACGATGACCTTCGGGTAGCGCTCGGCGAGGTCGTTGACGATCTCGGAGAGCTGCTTCTTGCCGACCTCGTAGTCGACGAACGGGTAGTCCTCGGGCAGCAGCTCGTTGAAGAGCGCACGGCCGAGCGTGGTCTTCAGCCGGAAGCTGTCACCCTGCTGCCACTCCGGCTCGCCCTCCTCGCGGGCCGGCGGGGTCCAGCCGCGCGGCGGGATGGTGCCCACCGGGAAGCGGATGTCCACGCGTGACTGCAGCGAGAGCTCGCCGGCGTCGAACGCCATGATCGCCTCGGCCACGGACGCGAAGGAGCGGTCCTCGCCCTTCACGTTCCGCATCTCGCCGTCGGTGGTGAGGAAGAACAGACCGAGGACCATGTCCTGGGTCGGCATCGTCACCGGACGGCCGTCGGCCGGCTTGAGGATGTTGTTCGAGGACAGCATCAGGATGCGGGCCTCGGCCTGCGCCTCCGCGGACAGCGGCAGGTGCACGGCCATCTGGTCACCGTCGAAGTCCGCGTTGAACGCGGTGCACACGAGCGGGTGGATCTGGATGGCCTTGCCCTCGACCAGCTGCGGCTCGAAGGCCTGGATGCCGAGGCGGTGCAGGGTGGGAGCACGGTTCAGCAGCACCGGGTGCTCGGCGATGACCTCTTCGAGGACGTCGTACACGACCGTGCGGCCGCGCTCCACCATGCGCTTGGCGCTCTTGATGTTCTGCGCGTGGTTCAGGTCGACCAGGCGCTTCATCACGAACGGCTTGAACAGCTCCAGCGCCATCGCCTTCGGCAGACCGCACTGGTGCAGCTTCAGCTGCGGACCGACGACGATCACGGAACGCGCCGAGTAGTCGACGCGCTTGCCGAGCAGGTTCTGACGGAAGCGGCCCTGCTTGCCCTTGAGCATGTCGGACAGCGACTTCAGCGGACGGTTGCCGGGGCCCGTGACCGGGCGGCCGCGGCGGCCGTTGTCGAAGAGCGCGTCGACGGCCTCCTGGAGCATGCGCTTCTCGTTGTTCACGATGATCTCGGGCGCACCGAGGTCGAGAAGGCGCTTCAGGCGGTTGTTGCGGTTGATCACGCGGCGGTACAGGTCGTTCAGGTCGGAGGTCGCGAAGCGGCCACCGTCCAGCTGCACCATCGGACGCAGGTCCGGCGGGATGACCGGCACGCAGTCGAGCACCATGCCCTTGGGGCTGTTGGACGTCTGCAGGAACGCGGAGACGACCTTCAGGCGCTTGAGCGCGCGGGTCTTCTTCTGGCCCTTGCCGGTGCGGATGATCTCGCGGAGGCGCTCGGCCTCCTCCTCCAGGTCGAAGGACTCCAGGCGCTTCTGCAGCGCCGCGGCGCCCATCGAGCCGTCGAAGTAGGTGCCGAAGCGGTCGCGCAGCTCGCGGTAGAGGAGCTCGTCGCCCTCCAGGTCCTGGACCTTGAGGTTCTTGAACCGGGTCCACACCTCGTCGAGACGGTCGATCTCGCGCTGCGCGCGGTCGCGCAGCTGCTTCATCTCGCGCTCGGCGCCCTCGCGCACCTTGCGGCGCACGTCGGCCTTGGCGCCCTCGGCCTCCAGCTCGGCCAGGTCGGCCTCGAGCTTCTTGGCGCGGGCCTCCAGGTCGGCGTCGCGGCGGTTCTCGATCTGCTGCCGCTCGACGGAGACGTGCGCCTCCAGGGAGGGCAGGTCGCGGGTGCGGCGCTCCTCGTCGACGTACGTGATCATGTACGCCGCGAAGTAGATGACCTTCTCGAGGTCCTTGGGCGCCAGGTCGAGCAGGTAGCCCAGGCGACTCGGGACACCCTTGAAGTACCAGATGTGCGTGACGGGCGCGGCCAGCTCGATGTGGCCCATCCGCTCACGGCGCACCTTGGCGCGGGTGACCTCGACGCCACAGCGCTCGCAGATGATGCCCTTGAAGCGGACGCGCTTGTACTTGCCGCAGTAGCACTCCCAGTCCCGGGTCGGACCGAAGATCTTCTCGCAGAAGAGTCCGTCCTTCTCGGGCTTGAGGGTGCGGTAGTTGATGGTCTCGGGCTTCTTGACCTCGCCGTGGCTCCACTGACGGATGTCGTCAGCGGTGGCCAGGCCGATCCGGAGCTCGTCGAAGAAGTTGACGTCGAGCACTATGCGTCAATCCCTCTCAGGGTTGTGAGTCTTGGGGTCTGATACGGGGGTCCTGGGGCCGGGAGCCTTCACCGGGAAGGCTCCCGGACTCCCGTCAGACCTCTTCGACGCTGCTCGGCTCGCGCCGGGACAGGTCGATGCCGAGCTCCTCCGCAGCGCGGAAGACATCCTCGTCGGTGTCACGCATCTCGATGGACATACCGTCGCTGGACAGCACCTCCACGTTCAGGCAAAGGGACTGCATCTCCTTGATGAGGACCTTGAAGGACTCGGGGATGCCGGGCTCGGGGATGTTCTCGCCCTTGACGATGGCCTCGTAGACCTTCACGCGGCCGGTGACGTCGTCGGACTTGATGGTCAGCAGCTCCTGGAGGGCGTAGGCGGCGCCGTACGCCTCGAGCGCCCACACCTCCATCTCGCCGAACCGCTGGCCGCCGAACTGAGCCTTACCACCCAGCGGCTGCTGGGTGATCATCGAGTACGGGCCGGTCGAGCGGGCGTGCAGCTTGTCGTCGACCAGGTGGTGCAGCTTCAGGATGTACATGTAGCCGACCGAGATCGGGTCCGGGAACGGCTCACCGCTGCGGCCGTCGAACAGCCGCGCCTTGCCGGACGGGAGCACCATGCGCTCGCCGTCCCGGTTCGGGATGGTGTGCTGCAGCAGACCCGCGAGCTCGTCCTCGCGCGCACCGTCGAAGACGGGGGTCGCGACGTTGGTGCCCGGGTCGACCTGGTCGGCGCCGATCGCCTGGAGGCGCTGCGCCCACTCCTCGCCGAGGCCGGAGACGTCCCAGCCGCGGCTGGCGAGCCAGCCGAGGTGGATCTCCAGGACCTGTCCCGGGTTCATTCGGGACGGCACACCCAGCGGGTTGAGGATGATGTCGACCGGGGTGCCGTCCTCCAGGAACGGCATGTCCTCGATCGGCAGGATCTTGGAGATGACACCCTTGTTGCCGTGCCGGCCGGCGAGCTTGTCACCGTCGGTGATCTTGCGCTTCTGCGCCACGTACACGCGCACCAGCTGGTTCACACCGGGGGGAAGCTCGTCGCCCTCCTCGCGGTCGAAGACGCGCACGCCGATGACCTTGCCGGTCTCGCCGTGCGGCACCTTCAGCGAGGTGTCACGGACCTCACGGGCCTTCTCACCGAAGATCGCGCGCAGCAGGCGCTCCTCCGGCGTCAGCTCGGTCTCACCCTTCGGGGTGACCTTGCCGACGAGGATGTCACCGGCGATGACCTCGGCGCCGATGCGGATGATGCCGCGCTCGTCGAGGTCGGCGAGGACCTCCTCGGAGACGTTCGGGATGTCCCGGGTGATCTCCTCGGGGCCGAGCTTGGTGTCACGGGCGTCGACCTCGTGCTCCTCGATGTGGATCGAGGAGAGGACGTCGTCCTGCACGAGGCGCTGCGACAGGATGATCGCGTCCTCGTAGTTGTGACCCTCCCACGGCATGAACGCGACCAGCAGGTTCTTGCCGAGCGCCATCTCGCCGTTCTGGGTGGCCGGACCGTCGGCGAGGACCTGGCCCTCGATGATCCGGTCGCCCTCGTTGACGATGACCTTCTGGTTGACCGAGGTGCCCTGGTTGGAGCGGGCGAACTTGGCCAGGCGGTACGTGATGTACGTGCCGTCGTCGTTGGCGGTGGTGATGTAGTCCGCGGAGACCTCCTGGACCACACCCGCCTTCTCGGCCTTGACCACGTCGCCGGCGTCGACGGCGGAGCGGTACTCCATGCCGGTGCCGACGAGCGGGGCCTCGGACTTGATCAGGGGCACGGCCTGGCGCATCATGTTCGCGCCCATCAGGGCACGGTTGGCGTCGTCGTGCTCGAGGAACGGGATCATGGCGGTCGCGACCGACACCATCTGGCGCGGCGAGACGTCCATGTAGTCCACGTCGTCGCCGGGGACGTAGTCGACCTCTCCGCCACGACGGCGGACCAGGACCCGGGACTCCTCGAACCGCATGTCGTCACTGAGCGTGGCGTTGGCCTGCGCGATGACGAAGCGGTCCTCCTCGTCGGCCGTCAGGTAGTCGACCTCGTCGGTGACCTGGCCGTCGACGACCTTGCGGTACGGGGTCTCCACGAAGCCGAACGCGTTGACCCGGCCGTAGGACGCCAGCGAACCGATCAGACCGATGTTCGGGCCTTCGGGCGTCTCGATCGGGCACATGCGGCCGTAGTGGGACGGGTGCACGTCACGGACCTCGAAGCCGGCCCGCTCACGGGAGAGACCACCCGGACCGAGCGCCGACAGACGGCGCTTGTGGGTGAGACCCGACAGCGGGTTGTTCTGGTCCATGAACTGCGACAGCTGGCTGGTGCCGAAGAACTCCTTGATGGAGGCGACGACCGGCCGGATGTTGATCAGGGTCTGCGGCGTGATCGCCTCGACGTCCTGCGTGGTCATGCGCTCGCGGACGACGCGCTCCATGCGCGCCAGACCCGTGCGGACCTGGTTCTGGATGAGCTCGCCGACGCTGCGCAGACGACGGTTGCCGAAGTGGTCGATGTCATCGGTCTCGACGACGATCGTCTGACCGCTGTCGCCGACCGTCTCGGTCTCACCGGCGTGCAGCTTCACCAGGTACTTGATCGTCGAGATGATGTCCTCGACGGTCAGGATGCCGGCGTCCAGCGGGGCGTCCGCGCCCAGCTTCTTGTTGACCTTGTAGCGGCCGACCTTGGCGAGGTCGTAGCGCTTGGGGTTGAAGTACAGGTTCTCCAGGAGCGTCTGCGCGGCCTCACGCGTGGGGGGCTCGCCCGGACGCAGCTTGCGGTAGATGTCGAGCAGCGCGTCGTCCTGGCCCTGGGTGTGGTCCTTCTCCAGGGTGGCGCGCATGGACTCGTACTCGCCGAACTCCTCGAGGATCTGCTCGGTCGTCCAGCCGAGCGCCTTCAGGAGGACGGTGACGGACTGCTTGCGCTTGCGGTCGATGCGGACACCGACCATGTCACGCTTGTCGATCTCCATCTCCAGCCAGGCACCCCGGGACGGGATGATCTTGGCGGAGAAGATGTCCTTGTCGGACGTCTTGTCGATGGAGGAGTCGAAGTAGACACCCGGCGAACGGACCAGCTGCGACACCACGACACGCTCGGTGCCGTTGATGACGAAGGTGCCCTTGTTGGTCATGAGCGGGAAGTCGCCCATGAAGACCGTCTGGGACTTGATCTCGCCGGTCTCGTTGTTCGTGAACTCGGCCGTGACGAAGAGCGGGGCGGCGTACGTGAAGTCGCGCTCCTTGCACTCGTCGATGCTGTTCTTCGGCGGCTCGAAGCGGTGGTCGCGGAACGTCAGCGACATCGACCCGGAGAAGTCCTCGATCGGGGAGATCTCCTCGAAGATCTCCTCGAGACCGGACTTGGTGGGGACGTCCTGACCGGACTCCAGAGCCTCCTCGACCCGACTCTGCCAGGCGGTGTTCCCGAGCAGCCAGTCAAAGCTCTCGGTCTGCAGCGCGAGCAGGTTGGGAACCTCGAGAGGCTCCTTGATCTTTGCAAAAGAGATGCGCAGCGGGGCGGTGCTGGCGCCGTTGTTCGTATTCGCGGTCGAGGCAGTGCGCGAGGCGGCCAAGAGGGGGTCCTTCCGAGGGCTCGGACTCACTACGCGCGTACCGGTCCCTCTCTTGTGCACAGAGACAGAAATCCCAGTTCAGAGATCATCCGGTCATCGGTGCTCGAGCGAGGGCATGCCCCTGGTGACGGGCAGGGGACAGCTAACAGGCAGCGCAAAGGGTCAGTGTAGCCACTTGGCACACTGATGTCCAGCCCCGATTTTCCGTGACCCTCGTCGTCCTCAACGCCCTCGGCATGTTGCCCTCAACGCACGTTGATACTGCCCTCTTCGTCGTCGATCCATGCCTCGGATTCGGATCCTGTGACGACGCGTCCTGAGAATTGCGCGCTGCGTGCGGTTCGTCAAGGCCCCCTGCCCGGACCCTGGGCGGCCGGGAGCACAACGAAGATCACCCTACCCCCCGCGAACGCGGGTTCAAGGCAACCGTGGCCGCGCCCCTCGGAACGCGAAGGAGCGACCACCCGGATGGATGATCGCTCCTCGGTGCGTTCGCGTTACATCCCCAGGGGGGGACGCGTTCAGCGGTCGCGAGAGTGCGGTACGGGACCGCGGAGGTGTTACTTGACCTCGACGGAGGCGCCGGCGCCCTTGAGGGACTCGGCGGCCTTCTCGGCGGCGTCCTTGGCGACCTTCTCGAGGACCGGCTTCGGGGCGCCGTCCACGAGGTCCTTGGCCTCCTTCAGACCCAGCGAGGTCAGCTCGCGCACGACCTTGATGACCTGGATCTTCTTGTCGCCGGCACCGGTGAGGATGACGTCGAACTCGTCCTTCTCCTCGACGGCCTCGGCGGCCGGAACACCCGGGACACCGGCGGCCACGGCGACCGGGGCGGCGGCGGTGACGTCGAACTTCTCCTCGAAGGCCTTCACGAACTCGGAGAGCTCGATGAGGGTCATCTCCTCGAACTGCGCGAGCAGGTCTTCCTGGCTGAGCTTCGCCATGACGGGCGATCCTTCCATTCAATCGGCTGGTGCCGGATGTACATGTCTGGCGGGCGTACGTTGGCCCGCTACGACCCCCGCGTCAGGCGGCGGTCATTTCGCGAGCCGAATTACTCGGCACCGCCCTGCTCGTCCTGCTTGGCGCGAAGCGCGTCCAGGGTGCGGACGAGCTTCGACGGGAGCGCCTGGAAGACAGCGGCAGCCTGGGACTGCTTGCCCTTCAGGGCGCCCGCCAGCTTGGCGAGCAGAACCTCGCGGGACTCGAGGTCCGCAAGCTTCTTGATCTCGTCGGCGGACAGCGCCTTGCCGTCAAGGACACCGCCCTTGATGACGAGATTCGGGTTGTCCTTGGCGAAGTCACGAAGACCCTTCGCCGACTCCACCGGGTCACCGGTGACGAAGGCGACCGCCGTCGGACCGTTGAACAGGTCGTCGAGCGTCGAGATGCCGGCCTCGTTGGCCGCAATCTTGGTCAGCGTGTTCTTCACCACGGCGTAGGACGCGTTCTCACCGAGAGAACGGCGCAGCGTCTTGAGCTGCGCCACGGTGAGACCGCGGTACTCGGTCAGCACGGCGGCGCTCGAGTTGCGGAACTTGTCCGTCAGCTCGGCAACCGCGGCAGCCTTGTCGGGCCTCGCCATAGAGCCTCGGCCTCCTTCCGGGTGATTCGGACCGCGCGGACCCGAAGGAGGACTGGGGAAAACGAAACGCCCCGGCGCAGGCGCACGGGGCGGACTCGACCGGTCGTACAGGCGCGGATCGCACGTACTCCGGGAGCTCTTCCACAGTCACCTGCGCGGGTCGCCCGCATTTTCAGCGGATCCTTCGGCCACCGCGCCCTCGTACGAGCGCACGGCAACGACCAGCGGTCTTTGGCTTCAGTAGGAGGGTAGATACATCGGGCCCGTATAGCAAATCCACCCAGGCCGACCGGGATCAGGAGGTCGTGCCGGTCCCGCCCTGCTGCCGCAGGAGCGTCGTGAAGTCCTCGGTGTCGCCGGCCGGGGGCCTGCCGGCGGAGACCCGCACGCCGTAGTCGCTGTAGTACGCGGTCTGGGTGTACTCGCCGACCGACATCTGGCCCTTCTCGACCTTCTTCACCAGCAGGTCCCGGTCGTCGACCCAGATGTGGACGGTCTCGGTGGTGACGCCGGCCTGGGTGAGCTGCCGCTTCAGGCCGGCCAGCTGGCCCGCGTCGAGGCCGGAGTTCCCGGCGGCGAGGTCGGCGACGTCCACGGTGCCCGCGTAGTGCGTGGTGTTCGTGCCGCGCACCTTCTCCGTGCCGACCTTCTCGACGTCGCCGGAGGCCAGCAGCAGCTTCACCGCCTGGTTGGGCGTGGTGTTCCGCATCTGGTCCCGGAGGAAGGCGCCGGAGCTGCCGCCGAAGTCGGCGAGGTCGGCGTAGCCGTACCGGATCCAGTGCTTGCCGCCCGCCTGCTGGGCGAACTTCTCGCCCATCTTCGCGTAGTACGCGTCGGGCAGGTAGCGCGCCTCCATGGACGTGGCGCCGAGCCCGCGCATGGAGTCGGCGACCCAGCCGCCGGTGTACGTGATGGTGAGGTTGCCGACGAGGCCGTCCCCCCAGCCCATGGCGCCGTCGGCCTTCATCGACATCATCGAGCCCATGGTCGTGACGGACTCGACCCTGGCGGAGTCGGCCCGGTGGGTGGACCTCTCGGCGCTGCGCAGGGCCGCGACGGGACGCGCGTGCGCCGCTCTCCCGCCGGACGCCCCATCGTCCTTGCCTGAGCCCCCGGAGCCGCCGGAGGAGCCGAGGGGACCGCAGGCGGCCGCGCCCGACAGCACGCTCACCGCCGCGACCGAGAGCGTCATCCGGCGCACCGTCGTGCTCTTCATTCGTCCCACCCCTGTGCGGTCGCGGTGCCGGCACGCCGGCACGGCGCGCTGACGGGCGTGCGGAAAGACCGTACAGGCAAAGGCTGTTCGAAAGGACCGCACATAAACGGAGACGGGCCCCGCAACCCGAAGGTTGCGGGGCCCGTGCTCGCTGCGACGCGTCCCGGACGCGGCTGCCGGGGTGAGCTCGGGGCTCAGACGGCGGCCGGGTCCTCCTCGACGAGGAGGTTGCGGGTGCGGTTGGGGTCGACCGGGATGCCGGGGCCCATGGTGGTGCTGACCGCGGCCTTCTTGATGTAGCGGCCCTTGGCGGCGGACGGCTTCAGACGGAGGATCTCCTCCAGCGCGGCGCCGTAGTTCTCCACCAGCTTGGTGTCGTCGAACGACGTCTTGCCGATGATGAAGTGCAGGTTCGAGTGCTTGTCGACGCGGAACTCGATCTTGCCGCCCTTGATCTCGGTCACCGCCTTGGCGGTGTCCGGGGTCACGGTGCCGGTCTTCGGGTTCGGCATCAGACCACGCGGGCCGAGGACGCGGCCGAGGCGGCCGACCTTGCCCATGAGGTCCGGGGTGGCGACGACGGCGTCGAAGTCCAGCCGGCCCTTCGCCACCTCGTCGATCAGCTCGTCGGCGCCGACGATGTCGGCGCCCGCGGCACGCGCGGCCTCGGCACGGTCACCGGTCGCGAAGACCAGGACCCGGGCGGTCTTACCGGTGCCGTGCGGAAGGTTCACGGTGCCACGGACCATCTGGTCGGCCTTGCGCGGGTCGACACCCAGACGGAAGGCGACCTCGACGGTGCCGTCGAACTTGGTCGTGGAGGTCTCCTTGGCGAGACGGACGGCCTCGAGCGGGGCGTAGAGCTTCTCCCGGTCGATCTTGGCGTCCGCAGCGCGGAGAGACTTGCTGCGCTTGCTCACTACTGCTCCTGTTGGTTCTTAGGAGTTGTGGTTCGGGCCGAGCGGGCCCTCCCACGACTTCTGCGGGTGGTGAAGGTCAGCCCTCGACCGTGATGCCCATGGAACGGGCGGTGCCGGCGATGATCTTCGACGCGGCGTCCAGGTCGTTGGCGTTGAGGTCGGGCATCTTCGTCTGGGCGATCTCGCGGACCTGCGCCTCGGTGATCTTGGCGACCTTGGTCTTGTGCGGCTCGCCGGAGCCCTTCTCGACACCCGCGGCCTTGAGGATCATCTTGGCGGCCGGCGGCGTCTTGGTGACGAAGGTGAAGGAGCGGTCCTCGTAGACCGTGATCTCCACCGGGATGACCCAGCCACGCTGCGACTCGGTCGCGGCGTTGTAGGCCTTGCAGAACTCCATGATGTTGACGCCGTGCTGACCCAGCGCGGGGCCGACCGGCGGGGCGGGGTTCGCCGCACCGGCGTTGATCTGGAGCTTGATGAGCCCCGTGACCTTCTTCTTCTTGGGAGGCATAGCTCTCCGGGTCCTTTCGATTCGGGTCCTGCCTGCACCGGGCACGCGACCCTGACGCAGGCATACCGCACAACGATAACGGGTATAGATGCGCGGCCAAAAACCGGGCAGGTCAGGCGGACGCTCGCGCGTCCGCCTGACCTGCCGGTAAGCGGTTCGTCCGGAACGGACTAGTTCTTCTGGATCTGGTCGAAGCTCAGCTCGACCGGGGTCTCGCGGCCGAAGATCTCGACCAGGCCCTTGACCTTCTTCGAGTCCGGGTTGATCTCGTTGATGGTCGCCTGCAGCGTGGCGAACGGGCCGTCGGTGACGGTGACCGAGTCGCCGACCTCGAAGTCCAGCACCTGGACCTCGACCCTGCGCTGCGGGGCCGGCTTGCCCTCGGCCTCGGCGGCCTCGCGGGCGGCCTTCTCCTCGGCCTCCGGCGCGAGCATCTTGACGATCTCGTCCAGGGTCAGCGGGTACGGGTCGTAGGCGTTGCCCACGAAGCCGGTGACGCCGGGGGTGTTGCGGACGACGCCCCAGGACTCGTTCGTCAGGTCCATGCGGACCAGGACGTAGCCCGGCAGCTTGTTCTGCTTGATCGTCTTGCGGTCGCCGTTCTTGATCTGGACGACCTCTTCCTGCGGCACCTCGGCCTGGAAGATGTAGTCCTCGACGTTCAGCGAGACGGCGCGCTGCTCGAGGTTGGTCTTCACGCGGTTCTCGTAACCCGCGTAGGTGTGGATGACGTACCACTCGCCGGGAAGCGAGCGCAGCTCCTCGCGCAGGGCCTCGACGGGGTCGACCGGCTCGGTCTCCTCCTCGGCGGCCTCGGCCTCGGCTTCGTCGGCGTCCTCGCCGGACTCGTCCTCGGCGGTCTCGTCCTCGACGTGCAGGGCGGCTTCCTCGGCCGGTTCCCCGGCCTCGGCCTCGGCAGCCTCGAACTCGTCTTCCTCGTCCGCGCCCTCGACGATGTCGAGCTCGTCATCCACCGACTCGTCGGGCTCGATGGCGTCGTTCAGGTTCGGGTCAGACACGGTGGCTGCTTCTTCCTGGATACATAGGGGTGGAACACGCGAAAGGGGCGCCGGTAACCACGGCGCCCTTCGCTCTCGGTTCAGCCGAAGACGTACTTGGCGGCGTGGCTGAGCCCATAGTCAATCACGGTCACCAGGGCGATCATGATGGCGACGAAGAAGATCACGACGGTCGTGTACGACGTCAGCTGGTTGCGCGTCGGCCAGACGACCTTGCGGAGCTCCGCAATGACCTGGCGGTAGAAGAGGGCGAGCCGCTTCAGCGGGCCCTTCTTGGCACGCTTGCCGCCCTTGCGGGCCTTCTTCTTGTCCTGCGCCTCGTCCTGGGCATCAGGCGTGTCGATGGAGCCCACGGCGTCCGCCATTCGTCCTCACCTGATTCCGGGTCATGGCCGTGCCGCGCCCGGTCTGAGCCGCACGGCGGTGCATTGCTGTACGTACATGCGCACACCCTGGCGAGTGTGTGTAGCAGGGCCGGAGGGACTTGAACCCCCAACCGCTGGTTTTGGAGACCAGTGCTCTACCAATTGAGCTACGACCCTTTGGTTGTCCCCCAACGTACCGCATCTCGGTGGGTGCTCGATGTGCACCGCCCGTGCGCGGCCCGTGTGAGGCCAACGAGGAGAGAGTGTACGTGCTCCGGGGCCGGTCGTCGAACAGAAAGTGCCTGTAGGGACTTTGATCGCGTGGGATCGCCCGGGCCGGTGGCCGGATCCGGACAGTTGTTCAGTCGCTGTTCAGTCTGTGAAACCCGCGTGCCGGGGGAGTTTCCGGTCTGAAACGATGGACTCATGAGCGCTGCAACCCCTCCCACCGAGCGCCGGGTCTCCGCCCGAGTCGGCGCGATCTCCGAGTCCGCCACCCTCGCCGTGGACGCCAAGGCCAAGGCCCTCAAGGCCGCCGGGCGTCCGGTGATCGGCTTCGGCGCCGGTGAGCCCGACTTCCCGACCCCGGACTACATCGTCGAGGCCGCCGTCGAGGCCTGCAAGAACCCGAAGTACCACCGCTACACCCCGGCCGGCGGTCTGCCCGAGCTGAAGTCCGCGATCGCCGCGAAGACGCTGCGCGACTCCGGCTGGGAGCCGGACGTCTCGCAGATCCTGGTCACCAACGGCGGCAAGCAGGCCATCTACGAGGCCTTCGCCGCGATCCTCGACCCGGGCGACGAGGTCATCGTCCCGGCGCCGTACTGGACGACCTACCCCGAGTCGATCCGCCTCGCCGGCGGTGTCCCGGTCGAGGTCGTGGCCGACGAGACCACCGGCTACCGGGTGAGCGTGGAGCAGTTGGAGGCCGCCCGCACGGACCGGACCAAGGTCGTCCTGTTCGTCTCCCCCTCCAACCCGACCGGCGCGGTGTACTCCGAGGCCGAGACCGAGGCGATCGGCCGCTGGGCGCTGGAGCACGGCCTGTGGGTGCTGACGGACGAGATCTACGAGCACCTGGTGTACGGCGACGCGGTCTCCGTGTCCCTGCCGGCGCTGCTGCCCGAGCTGCGCGACAAGTGCGTCGTCGTCAACGGCGTGGCCAAGACGTACGCCATGACGGGCTGGCGCGTGGGCTGGATCGTCGGCCCGAAGGACGTCGTGAAGGCCGCGACGAACCTGCAGTCGCACGCCACGTCCAACGTCTCGAACGTGGCGCAGGTCGCCGCCCTGGCCGCCGTCTCCGGCGATCTGCAGGCCGTGGCGAAGATGCGCGAGGCCTTCGACCGCCGCCGCAAGACCATCGTGCGCATGCTGAACGAGATCGACGGCGTGGTCTGCCCGGAGCCGGAGGGCGCCTTCTACGCGTACCCGTCGGTCAAGGCGCTGATCGGCAAGGAGATCCGCGGCAAGCGTCCGCAGAACACGGTGGAGCTCGCCGCGCTGATCCTGGAGGAGGCCGAGGTCGCGGTCGTGCCGGGCGAGGCCTTCGGCACGCCGGGCTACCTGCGGCTGTCGTACGCGCTGGGTGACGAGGACCTCGTCGAGGGCGTGAGCCGGATCCAGAAGCTGCTGGCGGAGGCGCGGGACTGAGAAGGTCCACGCGCGCGTACGGGCCGCTTCCCCCTGGCGGGGAGGCGGTCCGTTTCTTTGTGCGGGCAACACCCCGTACGGGCAATCCGCTACCGGGACCGCGGGGCGTGCGGCAGGATCTTCGAATGGAGCGTGTACGTGATGTCTCTGAGCTGCCGAAGGCCCATCTGCACCTGCACTTCACCGGGTCGATGCGGCCCAGCACCCTGCTGGAGCTGGCCGACAAGTACGGCGTGCGGCTGCCCGAAGCGCTGACGGAGGCGCTGACCGGCGGGGAGCCGCCGCGCCTGCGGGCGACCGACGAGCGCGGCTGGTTCCGGTTCCAGCGGCTGTACGACGCGGCGCGTTCGTGCCTGCGGGAGCCCGAGGACATCCGGCGCCTGGTGCGGGAGGCCGCGGAGGAGGACCTGAAGGACGGCTCGGGCTGGCTGGAGATCCAGGTGGACCCGACGTCGTACGCGCCGCGGCTGGGCGGTCTGATTCCGGCGCTGGAGATCATCCTGGACGCGGTGGAATCCGCGATGCGGGAGACCGGGCTCGGCATGCGGGTCGTGGTCGCCGCGAACCGGATGAAGCACCCGCTGGACGCCCGTACCCTGGCCCGCCTCGCGGTGCGCTACGCCGACCGGGGCGTGATCGGCTTCGGCCTGTCCAACGACGAACGCCGGGGCATGGCGCGGGACTTCGACCGCGCCTTCCACATCGCGCGGGAGGGCGGGCTGCTGTCGGCGCCGCACGGCGGTGAGCTGGCGGGGCCGTCCTCGGTCCGCGACTGCCTGGACGACCTGTACGCGCACCGGATCGGGCACGGCGTGCGGGCGGCGGACGACCCGCGCCTGCTGAAGCGCCTGGCGGACCGGGGTGTGACGTGCGAGGTGTGTCCCGCCTCGAACGTGGCCCTGGGCGTCTACGAGAAGCCGGAGGACGTCCCCCTGCGCACTCTGTTCGACGCGGGCGTCCCGATGGCCCTGGGCGCCGACGACCCGCTCCTGTTCGGCTCCCGTCTCGCCGCCCAGTACGAGATCGCCCGCCGCCACCACGACTTCTCGGACGAGGAGCTGGCGGAGCTGGCCCGCCAGTCGGTACGGGCGTCGGTCGCACCGGAGGACGTGAAGGTCAAGCTGCTGTCCGGCGTGGACGACTGGCTGGCCTGACCCGTCCCGTCCCGGCCTGTCCCGGCCCGCGCGCCCAGTGCGCGGGGTCCGCGCCGGCCGACCGGCGGAGGCGCCGACGTCCGGGCCGGTCCGCCCGGGTCCCTGCCCGGGCCGCTGGATGGAGGCCACGTCGGTGCGCGGGGCCACGGACTGGACGGTCCGACGGTCGCCGGCCGGGGCCCTACAGGCTGACGCCCACCGTCACCGGCTCGTTGACCAGGGTGATGCCGAAGGTCTCGCGGACGCCGGCCACGACCTCGCGGGCCAGCGCGAGGAGGTCCTCGGTGGTGGCCGCGCCGCGGTTGGTGAGGGCGAGGGTGTGCTTGGTCGAGATGCGGGCGGGTCCGGTGCCGTAGCCCTTGGTGAAGCCCGCCTTGTCGATCAGCCAGGCCGCGGAGGTCTTGGTGCGGCCCTCCCCCGCCGGGTAGGCCGGCGGCTCCACGCCGTCGCCGAGCCGTTCCCGCACGCGCGCGCGGAAGGCGGCGAACTGCTCGTCGGTGAGGATCGGGTTGGTGAAGAAGGAGCCGGCCGACCAGGTGTCGTGGTCCTCGGGGTCCAGGACCATGCCCTTGCCCGCCCGCAGCTTCAGCACGGTCTCGCGGGCGTCCGCCAGCGGCACGCGGTCGCCGGGTTCGACGCCCAGCGCGCGGGCGGTCTCGGCGTACCTGATCGGCGCCGACAGCCCGTCCGCGTCCTCCAGCAGGAAGCGCACGCGCAGCACGACGTAGCGCTCGGGGTCGGACTTGAATCGGCTGTGCCGGTAGGAGAACGCGCAGTCGGCGTTCGGGAGGGTGACCGTCTCGCGCGTGGCGCGGTCGTAGGCGACGACCTCGGTGATCGTGGAGGAGACCTCCTGGCCGTAGGCGCCCACGTTCTGGATGGGGGTCGCGCCGGCGGAGCCCGGGATGCCGGCCAGGCACTCGATGCCGGCGTGTCCGGCCTCGACGGTGCGGGCGACGGCGTCGGTCCACACCTCGCCGGCGGCCAGCTCCAGCCGGGTGCCGTCCAGCGAGAAGCCCTTGGTGGCGATGACGAGCGCGGTGCCGGCGAAGCCCTTGTCGCCGATGACCAGGTTCGAGCCGCCGCCGATCAGCAGCAGCGGTGTCCCGGTGTCGTCGGCCTCGCGGACGGCGGCGATCACCTCGTCGTCGGTGGTCGCGGTGACGAGCCGGTCCGCGGGACCGCCCAGCCGGAAGGTGGTCAGCGGGGCGAGGGGGGCGTCGTGGAGTTCCTGCACGGGCCCAAGACTACGAGACGCCGCCGGCAGCCCCTCGCCACCGCCGCACCACCGGCGACAGCGCTTCACCACGCGCGTGTGCGGCCCCAGCCAGTGGCTGGGGCCGCACGCGCGCGTGTGTGCTCGGCTCAGGCGTCGGCCTGGGACGCGTCCGGCGTGGCGACCGGAGCGTGTCCGGGTCAGCGCAGGGCGGGCTCGGCGGCCGCGGCGGGCGCCGGTTCCGTCCGGCCACCCGGGAGCTGCCCGGCGCGCCGCCGGGCGGGGATGAGCAGCGCGGCCACCGCGGCGAGCGCGACCATCGCGGAGCCTGTGGCCAGCGCGGGCCGCAGGCCGTCGACGAAGGACTGCCCGGACTCGTAGCCGCCCTGGGCGGAGAAGATCGACGACATGACGGCGATGCCGAGCGCGCCGCCGACCTCGCGCAGCGCGTTGTTGGCGCCGGAGGCGATGCCCTGCTCCCCGGGCAGGACGCTGGACATGACCAGGTTGGCGGCCGGGGCGAAGTAGAGGGCCATGCCGATGCCGCTGACGATCAGGCCGGGCAGCTGGACGGCGTAGGAGGCGTCGGCGGTGGCCACGGCGGCCATCCAGCCGAGGCCGGCGGCCTGCAGCAAGAGGCCGGTGGCGACGACGGGGCGGCCGCCGACGCGGTCGGAGAGGATGCCGGCGATCGGCGCGACGAGCATCGGCATGCCGGTCCAGGGCAGCATCCGCAGGCCCGCCTCGGTGGGCGAGTAGCCGAGGACGCCCTGCATGTACTGGCTGAGCAGGAAGATCGAGCCGAACATGCCGAGGAACATCAGCAGGCTCGCCGCGTTGATCCCGGAGAAGGCGCGGGAGCGGAAGAGGCGCATCGGGAGCATGGGGTTCGCGGCGCGGGTGCTGTAGAGGACGAAGCCGACGACCAGCGCGGCGCCGGCGAGCAGCCCGGTGAGCACCAGGGGGCTGGTCCAGCCGTCGGCGGGACCGCGGACCAGGCCGTAGACGATCCCGAAGAGGCCGCCGCTGGCGAGCAGGGTGCCGGGGACGTCGAGCGGGGCGCCGGTGCCGTGTGACTCGGCGAGGCGCAGCCGGGCGAGCGGCAGCAGGGCGACGCCGAGCGGGACGTTCAGCCAGAAGATCCAGTGCCAGGAGACGTGCTCGGTGAGGCTGCCGCCGATCAGCGGTCCGGAGGCCACCGCGAGCCCGTTGACGGCGCCCCAGATGCCGTACGCCGTCCCGCGCTTGGCGGCGGGCACGGCCTCGGTCAGCAGGGTCAGTGTGAGGGGCATCATGATCGCCGCTCCGACGCCCTGGACGGCGCGGGCGATGATGAGCGCGTCGATGCCGGAGGCCATGGCCGCGGCGGCGGAGGCGCCGGTGAAGACGGTCAGACCGGCGAGGAAGAGCCGGCGCCGGCCGAAGCGGTCGCCGAGCGCGGCGCCGAACATCAGCAGGACGGCGAAGGTGAGCGTGTAGGCGCTCACGGTCCACTCCAGGTCGTCCAGCGCGCCGCCGAGGTCCTCGCGGATGGAGGGCAGGGCGGTGGTGACGACGAGGTTGTCGAGGGCCGCCATGAACCCGGCGACGCTGGTGATGACGAGGGCCCAGACTGCTCCCCCGCGACGTGCGGTCTGCTCTGACATCGCTCCCCCTGAGGGTGTTCGGCTTCCGTGGCCGGCCGCCGATGATTAGTTATTGATTACTAACTTTCGTGCTCATGAAAAGGCGCCCACGGCACCCTTCCGGCGCACCCGCTCGCCGCTACTTCTCCGGCCGGCCCTTGATCCGCACCGACGGATACAGCCCTTCCCAGACCCGGTGGTCGGGAGGGAAGCCCATGGCGACCAGGCAGTTGATGAGCATCCCGCACGCCATGAAGGTGGTGGTCTCCTCGGCATCGGCGCCGAGCGGCAGGTGCACCGTGTCCCACAGCCGCATCCAGCCCGCCCGGACCTCCTCACCGAACTCACGGTCGCCGGCCTGCTCGGCGGCGGCCACGGCGACGTACATCTGCATCTGCATCAGCAGCTGCTCCGGCCGCTCCGCGATGGCCTCGGTGTACGCGTTGGCCATGGCGTGCAGCGCCTCTTCGCCCTCCAGCCCCTCGGCGGCCTGCCGGAAGGTGCGGACCGTGTCCTCCATGCAGCGCTGGGCCACCGCGAGGAACAGGGCCTTCTTGCCCGGGAAGAGCCGGAAGAGGTACGGCTGCGAGACGCCGACACGCTTGGCGATCGCCTCGGTCGACGTGCCGTAGTAGCCGCCACGGGCGAACTCGGCCGTCGCCGCGCGGATGACGCTCTCGCGCCTCTCCTCTGCGCTCATCCTGACCATGCGAGAAAGTTAGTACTCAATCACTAACTACGTCAAGGCGGTCGCACCAAGGGAATCCGCGGTCGCGCCAGGGGAATCCACTGACGTCCGCGAGCCCGGACGCGGTAAGGGGTGCCCCGTGATGGAGTGCGCCCCTTACCTCGCGCGGTTCGGCGGCACGCGCGTGTCCGTGCGTGCGCCCGAGCGTCTCAGGCCAGCCGTACGACCGCCCGTGACATGCCGAGCACCTTCTGGCCGGCGCTGGTCGCCGTGAGGTCCACGCGGACCGTGTTGTCGTCGAGCTTGGCCGCGACCTTGGCGCCGACCTCGATCACGGCTCCCTCGTCGTCGTTCGGGACGACGACGGGCTTGGTGAAGCGGACGCCGTACTCGACGACCGCGCCCGGGTCGCCGAGCCAGTCGGTGACCACGCGGATGGCCTCCGCCATGGTGAACATGCCGTGCGCGATGACGTCCGGCAGCCCGACCTCCTTGGCGAACTTCTCGTTCCAGTGGATCGGGTTGAAGTCCCCGGAGGCGCCCGCGTAGCGCACGAGCGTGGCACGGGTCACCGGGAAGGTCTGGGCGGGCAGCTCGGTGCCGACCTCGACGTCGTCGTAAGCGATCTTCGCCGTCATCGGTTCCTCACGCCTCCTCTGCCGCACGGGCGACCAGCTTGGTCCAGGCGGTCACGACGTGCTCGCCGGCCTCGTCGTGGACCTCGCCGCGGATGTCCAGGATGTCGTTGCCGGCCAGCGACTTGATCGCCTCGATGGTCGAGGTGACGGTGAGCCGGTCACCGGCCCGGACCGGGCGGGTGTAGGCGAACTTCTGGTCGCCGTGCACCACACGGTTGTAGTCCAGGCCCAGCTGGGGGTCCTGGATGACCTGCGCCGCGGCCTTGAAGGTGATCGCGAACACGAAGGTCGGCGGGGCGATCACCTCGGAGTGGCCGAGCGCCTTGGCGGCCTCCGGGTCCGTATACGCCGGATTGGCGTCCCCCACCGCTTCCGCGAACTCCCGGATCTTCTCCCGGCCCACCTCGTAGGGCTCGGTGGGCGGGTAGCTCCGCCCCACGAAGGACTGGTCGAGCGCCATGGCTCGGCACCTCCTGGTGTCTGCTGTGGTTGACCTGGTGGCCCGCCCCGCGGGGACCGGTCCCTGGGGAACCGTCCCTGGGACCCGTCCCCGGGACCCGTCGTCCCCGGGATCCGTCGCCCCTGGGACCCGTCGTCCCCGGGACCCGTCCCTGCGGTTACTGGCCGGAACCGGCCGGTAACCGGGGCCGAAACGACACGAGGCCGCCCCCCGACTGCGGGGGCGGCCTCGTGTACGAGCCTTTTTATCGCGTTTCGCGGTGCGCGGTGTGCGCGTTGCAACGCGGGCAGTGCTTCTTCATCTCCAGTCGGTCCGGGTTGTTACGCCGGTTCTTCTTGGTGATGTAGTTCCGCTCCTTGCACTCCACGCAGGCCAGCGTGATCTTCGGGCGGACGTCGGTGGCAGCCACGTGAGTGCTCCTAAGACGAACGGGTGGACTGATTCAACGCAAGAAAGAGTAGCCGATCGAAGGACCGACCCCACAATCGGCTACTGTGAGTAGCGGTGACCGGACTTGAACCGGTGACACAGCGATTATGAGCCGCTTGCTCTACCGACTGAGCTACACCGCTTCGGTGGGATCGGACCCCGCCTGACGGCGGGAACCTCTCTCACCAGAGCCCCAATACGGAATCGAACCGTAGACCTTCTCCTTACCATGGAGACGCTCTGCCGACTGAGCTATTGGGGCGAGCGATGAAGACATTACACGGTCCGCAGCCGTTCGCCCAAATCCGTTTCGCGGCCCCCGTCCGGGAGCGTCCCGCGGCCCTCCCGTGCGCCTCCGCGGCCGCTCCCGCACCACGCCGGATCACTCCGGATCACAGCGGACCACGCCGGTACGACTATTGCGCTCCTCCCCGCCGGGGACGGGTCACCGCCCTAGGCTCGACTCACTCTGCGTGATCTTGTGCCCCTGCGCAGTCCCCGGGCTTGCGCAACCCCGCCCGAGCCTCTGGAGCGCGATGCCCGACAGCCAGCCGCAGCCGCCCCACCCGTCCGCCCTGCTGTTGTGCGGGGCGCGGCTGACCGACGGCCGGACGGTGGACGTGCGGCTGGACGGAGGACGGATCGAGGCGGTCGGCACGGCGGGCAGCCTGACGGCGGGCGGGGTGCGGGGCGGCGGCACGCGCGTGGACCTCAGCGGCTATCTGCTCGTACCGGCCCCGGCCGAACCGCACGCCCACGGTGACACCGCCCTGTCGGCCGCCGACGACGGCCCGGTGTCGTACGACTCCCACGACGTCCAGCGCCGGGTCACCGAGGCGGCGCTGCTGCAGCTGGGGCACGGGGCGACCGCGTTGCGGGCACACGTGCGCGTGGGCGACGTGCAGGGGCTGGGCGCGCTGGTGGCAGTGGAGCGGGCGCGGCGTTCGCTGCGCGGGCTGACGGAGCTGACCGCGGTGGCGATGCCGCGGCTGCTGACGGGCACGGCGGGAGCGGACGGGCTCGCGATGCTGCGGGACGCGGTGAAAATGGGCGCCGGCGTGGTGGGCGGCTGCCCGGACCTGGACCCGGACCCCATCGGGTACGTGGAGGCGGTGCTCGAGGTCGCCTCCGAGCACGGCTGCCCCGTCGACCTGCACACCGACGCCGCCGACCCCGCCCGGCTGGCCCGCCTCGCCGCGATGGCGGGCGGGCTGCGCCCCGGCGTCACCCTCGGCCCGTGCGGCGGTCTCAGCCGGCTTCCGGCCGACGCGGTCTCGCGCACGGCCGACCGGCTCGCGGCGGCCGGGGTGACGGTGGTGTGCCTGCCCCAGGGGGGCTGCGGCGGCGCCGACCGCCTGGGTACGGCTCCGGTACGGCTGCTGCGGGCGGCCGGCGTGCGGGTGGCGGCGGGCAGCGGCGCGCTGCGGGACGTCTCGAACCCGGTGGGCCGCGGGGACCCGCTGGAGGCCGCCTATCTGCTGGCCTCCCGGTACGCGCTTCGTCCCGAGGACGCCTACGACGCGGTGAGCTCAGCGGCACGGGCCGCTCTGGGCCTGCCCGAGGTACGGGTGGAGGCCGGCTTTCCGGCCGAGCTGCTGGCGGTGCGCGGCGACCGCCTCACGGAGGCGCTGTCGCTCGCGTACAGCCGGATCGTCGTGCACCGGGGGCGGGTGGTCGCGCGGACGAGCGCGGTACGGGAGTACTGCAGCTCGGCCGCGGCGGAGCTGGGGCTGCCCCGGCAGGGGCGCGGGGAACTGTCGTGAGGGCGCGGGGCGGGCGCGCCCGGCGCGCTCAGGACGGTCCGGCGCGTGTATGGGTGCGTACGCCCCGCTTGCGGGAGAGCACGCACGCCCGGCTCGCGGGAGGAGCACGCGCGCCCGGCTCGCGTGACGAGTGCGCGAGCCCGGCGTGTGGCGTGGGCGTGCGCGCCTGGTGCGTGGATCTCGGTTCACCACCCGGTCGGAGACCCGGGCACCCCGGGGAGCCAGGGGTTGTGCGGCGGAGGCGCACACGCTCGGCGCGAGACCGCACGGCGTGCGCGCCGGGAGCGGGCGCCCGGCGGGTCGGAGGCGGGCGCCCGCGCCCAGCGCGTGCGCTGGGCGCTCGCGGGGCGCGGGCGCTCCCTGGGACGCGGGCTCAAGTCGTGGGGCGGATACGGCCGTCCGGGCGTACGGTCGGAGACATGCGCATTGTCATCGCTGGTGGTCATGGTCAGATCGCGCTGCGGCTGGAGCGGCTGCTCGCCGCGCGCGGTGATGAGGTCGCGGGGATCATCCGCCACGCCGAGCAGGGCGACGACCTGCGAGAAGCCGGCGCAGAACCGGTTCTTCTGGATCTCGAGTCGGTTTCCGTCGAGGAGGTCGCGGCCCATCTGCAGGGCGCGGACGCGGCGGTGTTCGCGGCGGGCGCGGGTCCGGGCAGCGGGGCGGCCCGCAAGGACACGGTGGACAAGGGAGCGGCCATCCTGTTCGCGGACGCCGCGGTCCGGGCGGGCGTGCGCCGGCATGTCGTCGTGTCGTCGATGGGCGCGGATCCGGCGCGCCAGGGCGACGACGTCTTCGACGCCTACCTGCGCGCGAAGGGCGCGGCCGACGCCCATGTGCGGAGTCTGGACGCCCTGGACTGGACGATCCTGCGCCCCGGCAGCCTGACGAACGACCCCGGCACCGGTCTCGTACGGCTGGAGGCCCACACCGGCCGTGGCGCGGTCCCCCGCGACGACGTCGCCACCGTTCTCGCGGAGCTGGTGGACACCCCGGCGACGTCGGGCCTGGTCCTGGAACTGGTGAGCGGGTCCACGCCGGTGTCGGTGGCGGTGAAGTCGGTGGCCGGGCCCTGAGCGGCCCCGCCGCGCCGAGGCGTTCGCGCTCGGTCACGCCCGCTCAGAAGAGGGGTAGTTGCCCGGGGAACTCGGGCACGACGTAGCCGTCGAGCGTGGGCTGGGCCGCGTCGGTCTCGGCCTGGCGGCGCGAGCCGGCGCAGGAGACGAGCCTCCCGTTCTCGCGCGCCCCAGGCGGGTCGTGCCGGGCGAACCGGCCGGCCACGACGGCGATCTCGCGCCGGCATTCGGGGCAGCGTCTGCGACGAGTGGACATACGGTCAGTGTGCCCCGGACGGAGGCGCGTTGGGGTGGCGGGGCGGCCGCGCTCGCCTGACGCCGGCGCCCCGTGTCCGCGGCCGTCAGCCGATGTGGGGAGCGGTCCGCGCCGGGTCCAGGGCGTGGTCGATCCGCAGGCGCATGGTGGGGTGGATGTCCAGTCCGGCCAGGTCGGCCGGGTCGACCCAGCGGACCTGGGTGGTCTCGTCGCTCGTGCGCAGTTCGCCGCCCGTGGGGCGTGCCAGGAAGCAGATGCTGAACTGCTGGCGGACCTCCCCGTCGTCGTACCGGATCACGTGGCCTGGGTCGGTGTAGATGCCGGTCAGGCCGACGACCTCCACCTCGATCCCGGTCTCCTCGCGGACCTCGCGGACCACCGTGTCGCTGATGGACTCCCCCACGTCGTGCCCGCCTCCGGGCAGGGCCCAGCGTCCGTTGTCGGACCGCTGCACCATCAGCACCCGCCCCGTGCCGTCGCGCACGAGGGCCACGACGGCGGGCACGACGGAGTCGGCGCGCGGGGCGTCGGGGTCGTGCAGGTAGTCGATCCGTCCCATGCCGACGTGCCTACCACACAGCCCTGCCCCACGGCCTCCGCACGTGATCAGTGGGCGGCGAACTGGACGCGGGTGGGCTGCACGGCGTCCGGCCGGAGCGCGATGCCGTCGACGACCAGTCGTTCACCGTAGATGTCGGTGATCCTCAGCCCGCCGCCGCAGCCGCTGCCGTGCTCGGAGAGGAAGTAGTTGAAGTCGGTGCGGGGCAGCGGGCTCCAGCCGCCGCCGCTGCGGACCTCCAGCCGCGCCACCGGATTGCGGTGGCCGATCACCTGCACGGCGCACCAGTAACGGCTGGACCCGGTCTTGTACCGGAGCGAGATCGTGTCGGTGGTGCTGGGGCTCAGCAGGCTCCAGGTGATCGCGATGCGGCCGCGCGAGGGGGCGGCGAGCTTGGCGAAGGCCTGGACGCTGAGGTCGAGTTGGCCGGGAGCGCAGGGCAGTGGGCATTCGTTGGTGACGCGGACCGTGACGGATGCGCCGTCGGCCGTGCGGACGCGCACGTACGCTCCGCACGCCTTGGCGGACTCGTAGTCGGCGTGGTTCATCGCGGCGATCATGAGGTCGTCGGTCGGGCCGTACAGACAGGCGCCGTCCCCGTCACCGGCGTCGTAGTGGGTGGCGACTCCTCGGTAGGTGACCGCGGGGCGGATCCGTCCCGCCAGCGGCGCCGCGCCGGAGCCCGTCCGGGGGACGGCGGCCGTGGCCGACGGCGGCCGGGAGGGGGCGGCGCCGGTCCGGTGGGGCGCCGGGGTGGACGTGGCGGCGGACGAGGACGGGGACGGAGACCCGGATCCGGACTCCGGCCGGGACTGGGACGTCTCGGACCGGGTCCGCGTCGGGGACGACGGGGCGCTCGCCCGATCGCCGGCGAGGGACGTGGCCCGGGCGTGCCCGGCATCGTCCGCCCGGTGACCGGGCTGGAACGCGACGACCAGCAGCACGACGAGCCCGGCGGCCAGGACGGCGATGCCGGGGACGAGCGCGGCGCGGCGCTTGCGGGGCGGGCGGCGGCGGTGCGAGGGGAGCGCCACGGATGAGTCCTTACCTGACCGGGTTCGGGGGAACGCGTGGTTGCCGTGAGGTACGGGTGGAGAGGGTCTCCGACTCATCAGTGGCCGCGGGGCGCGGAAAGGTTGCCGGAAGGGCCCGACGTTGTTGCGGGAGCGACCCGACGGCGTAGCGGGAGGGCCCGACGGCGTAGCGGGAACGGCCCGACGTCCCCCTCCGGCATGATCGCGATGCCGGGTGGGCGAGGACTGTGACCTTCGTCGCCGCAGGGGGTCCCGGGGGTGTTCCGCTCCCTGCCGGGCATCGGTGGCGCCGGTGGCCGTACGTCCGGCTCCGCCGGAGGTCAGGGCTCCGCGACCGCCCGGCCGCCGCCGGGAAACGCCGCGACCGGCGAGCCAATATCTGTGTTCGCGAAGTGAGAATTAGACACGGCGCGCACCGAGTATTCCCGACCACCGGACCAGGCGGAAATCATCGACAGTGCAGGGCCGGTCGCGCCATGCTACTGTCGATCTCAGTTGCAGGTGTGATTGCCAGAAGGTTCATTTCTTCCTACGGCGTCATCATCACGGCGACACGGAACCCGCACAGGGCGGATTCCCGACACCGCCTCCGAAGGAGAAATGAAATGGCTACTGGCACCGTGAAGTGGTTCAACGCGGAAAAGGGCTTCGGCTTCATCGAGCAGGACGGCGGCGGCGCCGACGTCTTCGCCCACTACTCGAACATCGCCGCCCAGGGCTTCCGCGAGCTGCTGGAAGGCCAGAAGGTGTCCTTCGACATCGCGCAGGGCCAGAAGGGCCTGACGGCCGAGAACATCGTTCCCGCCTGACATACCACACCGTCACACACTTCGCAGTTGGGGCCCGCGCCTAGGGGTGCGGGCCCCGACTCGCTGTATTCAGGGGCCGCCCGAGCGCAGGCTCCTCCGCATCACCGGCGGTGGCGCGTTTTCTCGTCGCTCCGACCGCCCTTCGACGACTTTGGCTCGTTCTCGCAATTCTCTGCGCCGCTCATTCGCTGCGGGAATTCCTTGCACGTGCCGCATCAATGCCATGTGCCGCGACAAGGAAGGTTCCGCATGAATCGCGCCCGCACGTCCCGCTCCTACGACCGCTCCCGAGGGGGCTCCGGCGCCAACCGCTCCGGCTCTCCGCGCCGCTCGCGGGGGTACGGAAGCCGACCGGCCGCGCCCGCCGAGTTCGCACTGCCGGAGACGGTCACGCCTCCGCTGCCCGCCGTGGAGTCGTTCGCCGAACTCGCCCTGCCGGCGCGGCTGCTGGCCGCGCTCGGTCACGAAGGGGTGACCGTGCCGTTCCCGATCCAGGCGGCGACCCTGCCGAACTCGCTGGCCGGACGGGACGTGCTCGGCCGCGGTCGCACCGGGTCGGGCAAGACGCTCGCCTTCGGTCTCGCCCTCCTGGCCCGGACCGCGGGACGACGCGCGGAGCCCCGCCAGCCCCTCGCCCTGGTCCTCGTCCCCACCCGCGAGCTCGCCCAGCAGGTCACCGACGCGCTCACCCCGTACGCCCGTCCCCTCGGGCTGCGGCTGGCCACCGTCGTCGGCGGGACGTCGATCGGCAGGCAGGCGGGCGCGCTGCGGAGCGGGGCGGAGGTCGTCGTCGCGACGCCCGGGCGGCTGAAGGACCTGATCGGCCGTGGCGACTGCCGACTGGACGACGTCGACATCACCGTCCTGGACGAGGCCGACCAGATGGCCGACATGGGCTTCATGCCCCAGGTCACCGCCCTGCTCGACCAGGTGCGTCCGGAAGGCCAGCGGATGCTCTTCTCGGCCACCCTGGACCGCAACGTCGACCTGCTGGTCCGCCGCTACCTCAGCGACCCGGTGGTCCACTCCGTCGACCCGTCGGCGGGCGCGGTCACCACGATGGAGCACCATGTGCTGCACGTGCACGACGCGGACAAGCACCGGACGACCACCGACATCGCGGCGCGCGACGGCCGCGTGATCATGTTCCTGGACACCAAGCACGCGGTGGACCGGCTGACCAAGCACCTGCTGAGCAGCGGCATCCGCGCCGCGGCCCTGCACGGCGGCAAGTCGCAGCCGCAGCGCACGCGGACCCTCACCCAGTTCAAGACCGGGCACGTGACCGTCCTGGTGGCCACCAACGTCGCCGCGCGCGGCATCCACGTCGACAACCTCGACCTGGTCGTCAACGTCGATCCCCCCAGCGACCACAAGGACTACCTGCACCGCGGCGGCCGTACGGCGCGCGCCGGCGAGTCCGGCAGCGTCGTCACCCTGGTGACGCCCGATCAGCGCCGCGACATGAGCCGCCTCATGTCCTCGGCCGGCATCACCCCGCGGATCACGCAGGTGCGCCCGGGCGACGAGGAACTGAGCCGCATCACGGGGGCCCAGACCCCCTCCGGCGTCCCGGTCGTCATCGCGGCGCCGGAGACGGAAAGCCCCCGCCGCGCGTCCTCCTCGCCGCGCAGCCGCGGAGGGCGTGGCGGACGCGGCACACGCGGCGGCGGTGACCGTCGTGAGGCTCGTGGCGCCCGTGACGGCGGCGGAAACGCCGGGAGCGGCGGGAACGGCGGAACCGGCGGGAGTGGCGGAACCGGTCGTGGGGAGCGCGCTGTCGAGGGCCGCCCGGCCGGTGAAGCGGCCCGGCGCAGGCCGCGGCGGCAGCGCGCCTACGGATCGGCCGCGTAACCGCCGTGCGGCGCCAGGCGCCTGCCGCGTTCGTACCTTTCACCCCGCCGGTTGTCCCGCTGGTCCAGCCGGTCCCGCCCGTCCGGCCCGTCTCGCCCGTCCGGTCCATCCGGTCCGTCCGGGTCAGCGCATCAGGAGGCACCTTGACACAGGACCAGATTCAGGACCGTGGGCCGGCTTCCGGCCCCGGGAACCCGGCAGACGTGGACACATGCGGACCGCGGGTCCGTGACGACATGACCGTCGAGGTCGCTCTGGCCGTCATGGCCGCCGCCCGGGTCGAGCACCTGACCCTGTGCGACAGGGACGACCAGAGCACGGGCCGGATCACCCTGGCCCGCCTCGCGGTCCTCCGCGAGAGTGCCACGTACACGGACCGGATTCGGCTACGGGACGTCCTCGACGGACCCCTCGCCGCAGCCTAGACCGCACGCGTCGCACGAGCCGCACGCGTTGTGGACATCGTCCACCAAGCCACCTGACCAGGGCTCCCTCCGTTCCCCCTTCCCTCTGTGAGGCATCATGCGCTGCATCATCGCCCGCTACCCGTTCGAGCTGACCAAGGCCGGAGTGCTGGAGTCGATGAAGGGCGTCACGCCCGAACTCGTCACGGGAGAGTCTGTCACCATCGGCCGCCGCCGCTACCCCGTCAAACAGGTGGGCCAGATCATCACCCGGCAGGACCGTCGTGACTTCACCAGCGGTGAGGTCACCCGCGCCATGACCCGCCTCGGCTTCACCTGCCATGCCGCCCCCTCCGCCGAGCCGGCGCAGGACCTCACTCCCCTCCAGGCCGCCGCGGCGCTGCTCGGCGACAGCGGCCCGCTGGGTGCGTGAACCGGCGAATCCGCCGCCGGAAAGATCAGTTGTGGGGGGGGGGGGGGGCCGGGGGGGGGGGGCCCCCCCCCCGGGCCCCGGGCCCCCCGGGGGGGCCCCCGCCACCCCCCCGCCCCCCACAAACAAAATGAACGTGAATCATATTGTAAACCCCGCC